>NZ_JBAHUR010000002.1:0-300000 GCF_036689815.1 Magnetovibrio sp. PR-2
GTTGTATTTCATCATGTCTGCAGCTTGTGCATTGACGGCCAGGGTTCCGGCAATCAAGACGCCCGCAGCAGCACTTAACAATTTTATGTGTTTCATTATCCCTCCCATGACCCGCCTGGGCGTGAGCATCCCGTTATCGTCTGTGCGATGTTTTGGGGATGCCAAGTCCTATCGGCGAGGTCTCGGATATCAAAGTGGCTATCTGTCTTTAGATAGAAAGCCTTATCTGGTTATCAACCATTAAGTCCGCAGCGTTTTCCTTCGGGGGAAAATCGTCAAAAACGGGCCTAATCCCTCTGTTTTTTGGTGTGAATACGTCGCGTATTCACAAGTTGCGCCATGTGTATTAGCACCCGATTACATTAGAGACGATTCATGAGAGCCGCAACAGGGTTTTCGTGATTTTGAGAATTATTCAAAGAAAAAAGGCGGGGCCAAAACCCCGCCTTTTCAATATGTTGCAGTGCACAATTAAAGGTTATGCGCGACCAAGCATGGCTTTCAGGCCGTCGACGACGGAGCCTTCTTCGAGCGCTTTCAAGCCCCAAACCGCACCCACAATGATGGAGGCCAGAGCGATCAGCGAACCCAACGCCAATGTGGACATACCGGTCAAGCCTTGGCCGATGGTGCAGCCCAGAGCCAAAACGCCGCCGATTCCCATCATGATGGCGCCAATCAGGTGGCTTTTCATGTCATCCGCGCCGCTAAAGGCTTCGATGTGGAAAGACTTGGTGCCAACGGCCATGAGGAACGAACCAACGATCACGCCGCCCACGGTTGCGATGCCGAAGTTGATGGTGGAGCCGGTAAAGGTCATCAGGTACTGGATGGATTCGGCTGTCGGCGCGACGAAGGTGAACGAGAACAGCGTCGTCGGTTCAAAGTCGTCATAGCCCAGCACGCCGGTGATGTACCAGCCCACCGGAACCAACAAGCCGATGATAACCCCGCCAATGATGTCGGTTTTGGATTCGCGAAATTCTGCGCTTTTAAAGCAGTAAGCCACGATGGCGACCACAAACACTGCGGTCACGGCTATGCGCAAGCTTTCGGTTTCAGAACCGATGGCTGCAGCAATGAGCTCGACCATGGACTGGGTTTCGAGCCCCATTTCGCTGAGATCGAGGTTAAAGGCTTCCAACTCCAGACGCGCAAGCCCGAACAGCCCCCGAAGCGTCATGTAAGCCGTCACACCCATAACCAAAGCCACAACGATGGATTTGAGGTTCCCAGCCCCCAAACGCACCAGCGTCTTGTTACCACAACCACCCGCCATGGTCATGCCATAGCCAAACAGAAGTCCGCCAAGGATGGCACCCGGCCAGCCCAAGCTTGCGGTCAAATAAATCGCGCCGCCGTCCGCAGGGGACAGGGTCAAATCAATCATTTCCATGATGTGGAGGGTCTGGGTTCCCAAGATGGCAACCGCAATCGCCAACATCCAGGCACGAAACCGGGTGGTATCGCCCATCAAAACCATGTCGGACACGCCGCCCATGGTGCAAAAATTCGTTTTATTCGCCACCGCCCCAAATACGATGCCTGCAATAAAGCCTGCAGAAGCGACCAGTGTGGCCACGCTCATCTCTTCCATTGTCTGTCTCCAGAATGCGTCCTGTTATAAGCTTTTTTAAATGACGTATTTGCCCGCTTGAGTGTCCTAACCCAGACAGTCTTCACGAAAACGTCTTGGGTAGGGGTATATCGTATTTTAGGAACGTTGTATATTAGGTTTGTCTAAATGCATGAAACGTGTATATTAGGTGAGCCTTAAATGTGATTCTTGTATGGGCGTTCAAATATATGTGTTGAAAATGCAGCATATTGCGCAGCAATCCTTTGTTTTCAATGCATACGCCATATGGGGGCCTCATATCTGTGGGCACGGGATACTACCACGCGGTTGGAAAGCACGTTTAGGTTTAGTCTATATAAGAAGAACCTAAACCCGAAATCGCTGATATATGCGCCATTTTGGGCGCAAAAACTGAAATCAAGTGCCGCAAGGGCCCTCAGGCCCGGATGCTCTGGCAGGGATGGCACGCAGTGGGAGAAGAAGATGAGTGAAGGTAGCAACAACAAAAAAATGACGATCATCGTCACCAAAGGGACCCTGGACTGGGCATACCCGCCGTTCATTTTGGCATCGACGGCTGCAAGCTTGGACGTGGATGTGACGTTGTTCTTTACGTTCTACGGCCTTCAACTGCTGAAAAAAGACTTGGACCACCTGCAAATCTCAACCCTGGGCAACCCGGGTATGGAAATGCCGATGATGGGCATGCACATGACGATGCCCAATATCGTTTCCGCGATTCCCGGCGTTGATGCCATGGCGTCGAGCATGATGAAAAACATGATCAAGAAAAAAGGTGTGGCCAGCATTCCGGAACTGCGTGAGATTTGCGTCGAAAGCGACGTCAACATTGTCGGCTGCCAAATGACCTTGGACCTGTTTGAATGGTCTCCGGACATCATGATCCCGGAAATGGAACTGGGTGGTGCGGCCACGTATATGGCTGAAGCCCTGGAATCCGACATCAACCTCTACATCTAAGACACAGGCGCGCGCCGAGGACCCTTAATGGGCCGGGCGTGCGCTGTTGAGCCTTGAAGTGATGAGCAAGGCTTTGGCCGGTGGGTGATCGGCCGCTCGACCATAAAAAGACGAGTAAGGGGAAGACTAAAAATGAACAACAAACTTATGATCGGGGCCCTGGCCCTTGGACTTTTGGCTGCAAACGCAGTTCAAGCGGCGGACGCCAACATGGATGCCTTAAAAGCCGAAGCGAAAACAGTTGTGATGTCCTTTGGCGGACCGCTGAAAAAAGCTTTGGGCGGCGCCATGAAAGAAGGCGGCCCGGTCAACGCCATCGGCGTGTGCAACGAAAAAGCCCCGGGCATTGCCATGGCTGCTGCGAAAAAGTCCGGCTGGGACGTTGGACGCACCAGTTTGAAGCTGCGCAACCCAGGCAACCAACCCGATGCGTGGGAACTGGGCGTGCTGAAGATGTTTGAAGATCGCAAAGCCAAGGGTGAAGCCGCCAACGCCATCGCCTATGGTGAAGTCGTCGACATGGACGGCAAAAAGCAGTTCCGCTTCATGAAGGCTATTGGCACGGCTGATGTCTGCCTCAATTGTCATGGCAAAACCTTAAAGCCTGAAGTCGCTGCAAAACTGGACGGTTTGTACCCAGATGACAAAGCACGCGGTTTTTCCGCAGGCGACATTCGCGGCGCGTTTACGCTGAGAAAAGACTTATGAGAGGTGAAGGAAACCGCCCTGGGGCGGAGAACAGAACGTGAGTGACGATCACAGTGATCATCTTGGTGAGGTGACGCCTTTAAACCAGCTGTTTGGTTTGTGCGCCACCAACAATCAAGATACGGAGTTTTTGCCCGAACGGCGTTCCTTGCGCATCCACGGCCACTCCACCACCATTCGATTGGAGCGTGCGTTTTGGAACGTATTGGAGGAACTCGCTGCCTCGGAAGATCAATCCGTCGCTGCTGTGGTTACCAAGATTTACGATCATTGCCAGTTTGCCAACCAAAAGAACTTGGCATCTTGCTTGCGGGTCGTTTGTCTCAAGTTCATCAACATTGGCTTGTAGGCACACGACCGACATGAACCAATCCTATGCGGATTATTTGTTTTTAACCATCTGACCAACTACAAGAGAGATATAAAATGGCTACCCAAACTCTTGACACCAAAGGCATGAACTGCCCGCTTCCGATCTTGAAAACCAAAAAAGCTATGAAAGATCTGGGTTCCGGTGACACCCTCGAAGTGCTTTCCACCGATCCGGGTTCCGTCAAAGACATGGAAGCTTTCTGCAAATCCACCGGCAACACCTTGTTGTCCAGCGGTGAAGCTGACGGCGTCTACACCTACGAAATCCAAAAAGGCTAAGTTAGCTTTTGGTCAAAACGGCTTATATTTCTTTTTAGAGCCGTTTTTGGTATATTGGCATCCCGAAGCAGCGTTGCGCTGACTTCGGGATTGTCAGTTTTTGAATGACCACTGAGCAGGCACAACACATGTACCGTTGGCTTTTGAAATTTGCGGTTTTGGTTCCGTTTGCATGCGTGGTTCAGGCGTCTGCGGCAGAACTGGTCTATTTCGGCTCGACCGCGTGCTCGGTTTGTGAACGCTGGGATGAAGAAGTCGGTGAAATTTATCCCAAAACAGCAGAAGCCCGCGTGTTGCCTTTGCGTTATCAAGACATCCATGACGACCGCCCGGTCGAGATCGATTTCGTCCGCGGGGTTGTCTATACCCCAACCTTCGTTGCCATCGACAACGGTAAGGAAGTCGGTCGTATTGTGGGCTATTTAGGTGACTTTTTCTTCTGGGAACAGGTTGATCACTTGGTCACAAAGCTGGACCTTGAGCAAAAGCCTAATCAAAGCGCATGCACCCAGGACACGAAAGCAGCCGCACGTACACAGTGTTAGAGCTGTGAAGTTTAACACAACTGACGCCACACATCTGTCCTTATATAGTTCCAAGTAACTATCTTTTCTTGCATTTCGCCGTGTGCTTCGAAACAATGGCGTTGGAATCATAGACTTATTGGTCGTTGCGGTGGGGCAACGGCACGGATTGCGCGATGACGGCAAAAGCCAAAACGACTGATGCTGCAGGGGGAGCAGCCGGGGACAACGACAAGTCCTGGGCACGTGCTCTACTGGACAGCTTGCCGAACGACCTTGCCGTGTTGATACGGGGCGGGCGGATAACGGACATCAACACCTCTGGTGCACAGATTTTGGGATATGATAATGCCGAACAAGCTGTTGGCGAATTTTTTGCCGACCTTGTTGATCCAGAAGATTTAGGCGCGGCCTTGCCTTACCTGACCGGTGAGGCGCGTGCAAACCAAGAACTTTCCGTCTATCTCACCACGGATCGCTTATCAGCGCCGGTACAAGTCATTATCTCCTCGACCAAAGTCGAAGGGGATGAGGAAGCTTTGGCCCTACATGGCCGACGCGTCTTGAAGGGCGAGGACTTATCCCAACACAGCTTGATGGGGAGCGATCTCTACCGCTACCTTTTTGACCATTCTCAAGCCATGATCTGCGTGCTGGATGAGGAAGGTTATATCCTCATGGTCAATGACGCGACGGTAAACACCTTAGGACACGGCAGTTCCGCCAAACTGGCCGGAAAGCCGTTTTTACAAATCGTGCACCCCGATTATCACAATATGATGAATGCCGGCCTCGACATCATCGCCGAAGAAACCACGCCGTTGCCGCTGAAGCTGCTCAAGACTAATGAGCACAACATTGATGCCGAAGTCACGTTTTCACCCATTGGCGACGGTCAATATATGGTGGAAGCCCGAGATATTACCGAGCGCACCAGAACGGCAGCAACCCTGCAAGAGCGTGAGCAGCGGTTGCGCGGCATCTTGGATACTGTTGCCGACGCCATCATCACCATCAACGCACACGGTGAAGTGATGGCATTCAATATGGCTGCGGAAAGTATCTTCGGCTATGAAGCGCGCGAAGTGATCGGCCACAACATTTCCATGCTGGTGGGCTCTGAGCACGCTCACAATCACGATCAATACATCGCCAATTACATCGATACGGGTAAACCGAAAATTATTGACCTCAAGGGTCGTGAAGAAACGGGCCGGCGCAAAGACGGCACCGAATTCGCGCTTGAACTTGCTGTCACCGAATTACGCCACGGCACAAAGCGGTTTTTCACCGGTGTGGTGCGTGACATTACCGAACGCAAGGAACACGAAGAACAAATACGGCGCCATCACGATGAACTTGAAATGCGCGTCGAAGAGCGCACCCGTGAATTGACCCAAGAAATCTTGGAGCGCCGTCGTGCAGAAGACAAATTGCGTCTGGCGGGCGAGGTGATTGAAGCCCTCAACGAAGGCGTTGTCATCATCAATCCAGATTTCCGCATCAGCTCCATCAATCCGGCCTATACGTCGATTTCTGGGTATGAATCCGGTGAAGTTCTGGGCAACTATCCCATCAATCATACGGCACTCAGCCAGGGTTCAGCCATGTTTGACGACATGTGGAGCGGACTGGAAATGCAAGGCCGTTGGGAAGGGGAGTTTTGGAATCTGCGCAAAAGCGGGGAAGAATACGCTGAGCGTCTTTCTGTCACGGCGATCACCAGCCCGTCTGGCGAAGTGATGCAGTTCGCTGCAATTATTTCCGACATCACCAAGCGTAAGCAAGACGAAGAACGTATCCTTTATCAAGCCAACTACGATAGCCTGACCGGCTTGCCAAACCGCTCGTTGTTCCTGGATCGCTTAACCCAAGCCATCAACACCATGAGCCGCACGGACAAAAACCTCGCCTTGCTGTTTATCGACTTAGACGGCTTTAAACTGGTTAACGACACATTAGGCCATGATGTGGGCGACATGTTGCTCAAAGAAACCGCCAAGCGGTTGGGCACATGTGTGCGCACAGGCGATACTGTCGCGCGTTTGGGTGGGGATGAGTTCACCATCATCATGCCCAACTTGGATGATGCGAGAAATGCCCCCTTGGTCGCGCAACGGGTTTTGGATAGTCTGGGGCGGGCGTTCTTATTATCGGGACATGAAGCGTTCGTATCGGGTTCCATCGGCATTACAATCTACCCGGACGATGCAGACGATGCGTCGGATCTGTTGAAAAATGCCGACGCCGCCATGTACCGCGCGAAGGAAGAAGGCAAAGCCAACTTCCAATTTTTCACCGTAGACATGAACGAACAAGTGCAAGAGCGCATGGTCCTCAAAAACGGCCTGACCAAGGCTTTGGAGAACCAAGAGTTCAATTTGCTCTATCAGCCAAAGTTAGATTTGGTAACCAACCGTGTGACCAGTGCCGAAGCCTTGATGCGTTGGCAAAACCCTGAGCTGGGCCTGGTGAGCCCGGTGAGGTTTATTCCCATCTTGGAAGAAACCGGCATGGTGGTTGAAGTTGGTGAGTGGGCTATTCACACCGCGTGTAAACAACACAAGGCCTGGCTGCGCCAAGGCTTGCCGCCTATCAAGGTCGCCGTGAACCTGTCGGCCCGTCAGCTGCGCGATCCCAATTTCGTCGATATCGTCAAGTCCGCGCTAAAACGCAACGACCTGCCGCCAAGCGCCATTGAAATCGAGATCACGGAAAGCATGTTGATGAGCGATGCCACCGTTATTGTGGCGGCATTGGAAGACCTTCACAATTTCGGCATCCACATTTCCATGGATGACTTTGGCACAGGGTATTCGTCGCTGAGCTATCTCAAACGCTTTCCCATCGACACCATTAAGATCGATCGGTCTTTCGTGAACGACATTCATACATCCACTGACGATGCGGAAATCATTCACACCATCATCAACATGGGCCACACGTTGAACCGCAAGATCATTGCAGAAGGGGTTGAGATCGTCGAACAGCTCGACATCTTGAAGGAATACAACTGCGATGAAATTCAGGGCTACTATTTCTCCAAGCCCTTGAGCTCGGAAGACTTCACAACCTTCATTGGGGAATTGGCCAAAAGCTGGACGGATTAGTAAATCAGTTCGTCTTCTTCACCTTGGCCGGCAATGACAATTTCACCACTGTCCGCCAATTGTTTGGCGACGGTCACGATGGCGGCTTGGGCTTCGTCCACGTCTTTTAAGCGTACAGCTCCCATGGCATCCATATCTTCGCGCATGATCTTGGCCGCACGCTCCGACATGTTGCCGAAAAACAAGTCTTTGACACCCTCAGACCCGCCTTTAAGCGCGATGGACAGCTGACCTTTGTCCGTTTGGCGCAACAGCACCTGAATGCCAGCACTGTCGACGCGTTCCAGATCGTCGAAGGTGAACATCAACTGTTTGATGCGCTCGGCACTTTCGCGGTTGCGTTCTTCCAAGGCGGTCATAAAGCGCGTTTCCGTGTTGCGGTCCAGCGTGTTGAAAATGCCGGCCATCATTTCGTGACTGTCTTGACGTGCGGTGCGCGCCAAGTTGGTCATGAATTCGGTGCGCAAGGTCTTTTCCACGTGGTCCAAAATATCCTTCGAGACGGCTTCCATGGACAGCATGCGAATGACCACTTCCATTGCGAAGTTTTCCGGCAACGTCCCCAAAACATTAGCCGCGTGATCGGGGCGGATTTTGGACAACACCACAGCCACGGTTTGCGGGTATTCGTTTTTAAGATAGTTCGCCAGCACCGCTTCGTTCACGTTGCCCAACTTGTCCCACATGGTGCGACCGGCCGGACCGCGCAGCTCTTCCATGATCTGCGAAACACGTTCGTCGGGCAAAGCTTTCAAGAGCAGGCGTTCGGTACTATCGTACGAGCCCACCAGCGAGCCGGTGGAAGACAATTGGTCCGCAAAGTCGAGGAATAAGCGTTCGACCACTTTGGAGTTGATCGAGCCCAAGTTCGACATGATTTGGGAAATCTCACGAATTTCCTCGTCGTCCATCATTTCGAACAACGCAGTCGATTGGTCATCCCCCAAAGACAGCATGAAGATTGCCGCCTTTTGAGGTCCCGTGAGAGACCGATAATCGTCTTTTACATGCGCCATAATCCCTCTGTCTTACCTGGATTCTGGATCAAGTGGAAATTTATTCACGTCAGGGCACGGTTTTGGACCATTTGCAGGTCAATCCCAGCTCGCCAGCGGTGTTGGCGACGATGGCCATACAAGACTTTTCCGTGGCCTCTGGAATGGCGACGGAAGCGCTGATGACGTAGGTGGTGTGATCCCCGCCGGGCACTCGTTCAGAATTGAGCCGCACAATATTTGCGTCAAACTGTTGAAATACCTCGCATAAACGAGCCATGAGACCGGGGCTGTCGCCGCCGGATACCGTAATCATGTGGGTGATGGTCTCCCACGCGGGATGCGTGGTGGCGAGATCGAAGTGGCTCACATTGATCTTGCACTTTTCCGTTTCAGGCAAAGAGGCCAGCTCTTCGCGCAGACGGTCAATGTCCATGCCGTCGGGAAAATCGCATATGGCGGTAAATTCTGCGCCGCCGCCCAATACGGCGAATGACGTATCGCCCAAATCCGCGCCTAAATCGAACAGCAAGCCGGAAATCGCTGAAATCAGACCGACCCGGTCCGGGCCAATGATGGAAACCAAAGCTGTGGTGGACATGTTGCCTCTTCTTTTTAAACTGTGAGCACGCGTCTTTGGGAGGTCCAAGACATAGTCTATACCTCAGTAGGTATGGAAACAAATCTCTGATAAGACTATATTTCTCCTAATGAAGGGGAGGTTAACACTCATGCGAATGCTTTTAAGCGCGTTCTGTCTTGCATTTCTGTTGGCGACGCCTGGCGCAGCGCAAGAGCTCAGGCCGAAGCTGGACGATTTGGTGCGCCATTATGCCAAGGTCCTGTTTGGCTCGGAATACAATCCAAAACTCGCGAAAAAAGCCGTGAGCAAGTGGCAGGGGACCGTTGGCATTACCATCAACGGCAAGCCCACCCAACAACTTGCAGCCATGACAAGCAAGCACCTTAACACCATTGCCGGGCTCACTAAGCTGAAGTTCAAGCAGATTAAACCCGGCACGCCTATGCAGCGTATTGATCTGATCTTTATGAAGCGCAAGCACATGACCAACATCAACGGGCTGCCGGGGCCGTTTATGAGCAATATCCGTCAAATGGCCGCGGACCCGTCGATGCGGTGTTTTTTCCTGTCACAATCCAATGCTGAGAATCGCATCAATTATGCCCTGGTCATGGTCAATATCGACATGGACCCGGCACATTTAAATGCCTGCCTGCTTGAAGAGCTCAGCCAGGTTATGGGTCTGCCAAACGATGTGGATGCCTATTGGCCGACGATCTTCCAGCCCATCGACACGTCGACTGAGCTGTCCGTATGGGATCGGTTGTATCTCAAAACGCTCTATGATCCGCGCACCAAACCCGGCATGAAACCCGTCGATGCCGTATTTACAGCCAAAGGTATCTTTGCCGAGGCCATGGCTAAAATACCCTAACCGCGATATGGTATGAATAAGCCATAAGGAGAGACCCATTGAGCCGTGACACCATCGTAGAGCGCAAAGCTTATCCCGCCGGAGAGGTGATCTTTAAACAAGGGTCGCGCGGGCGCATGGCGTATATCGTTCAAGAAGGTCTGGTTGAAATTTTTCACCACCTGGATGCAGAGGGCAATGAAGGTGAGAAAACCGTTCTCGGCACCATTGGCAAGGGCGGCATGTTTGGCGAGATGTCCATGATTGACGACCGTCCGCGCATGGCAACGGCGCGGACAAAAGAGGCCACGACGGTGATCATTGTCACGGAACAGATGTTCCTGCACAAACTTAAAAAAGCCGATCCGTTCATTCGGGGGCTGATGAACATCATGTCCCAAACCATTCGGTCCATGAGCGACCACCAAATCAAAGAAGAACAACAAAAACGCACCCAGGGACAATGATCCCATAGTTTTGCCATCATTTAGCGGGTATAAGTTAATCATCATTTGATGAAACTCGTTGTCAGGCTTTACCGCCCATGTCCCCACAACAAAACAAGCCCCCAAGAACTGGGTTTATGAGCCGCTTGCGCGGTTATTTCATCGCGGGCATCCTGATTACCGCGCCGATTTCCATCACATTTTATCTCGCCTATTTGTTTGTCACGTATGTAGACAGCAAAGTCACGCCGCTGATCCCGGTGAAGTTTAACCCGGAAACCTATCTGCCTTACTCACTTCCCGGTTTGGGGCTGATCATCGTGATCGTCAGCTTGATTTTGATCGGTGCGTTCACGGCAGGCTTCATGGGGCGTTTTTTCCAACGTGTTTGGGACCGGGTTATGGACAACGTCCCGGTGCTGCGTGGTGTTTACAAAGCGCTCAAACAAATCCTGGAAACGGTATTGGCAAACCAATCCACAGCCTTTCGCGAAGCGGTGTTGGTGGAATACCCGCGCCGCGGCATGTGGGTGATTGCGTTCATCACCGGCAAGACCCAAGGCGAAGTGCAAGCCATTACCGAAGAAGACGTCATCAACCTGTTCGTACCGACCACGCCCAATCCGACGTCTGGCTTTTTGATCTTTGTTCCCAAAGAAGACATTGTGCCGCTGTCGATGAATGTGGAAGAGGCGCTTAAAATGGTCATCTCCGGTGGCATCGTCACACCGCCCGATCACAGGACACCTGAACAGATCGAAGCCACAAAGATGCATTCGACCGAGGGCACGGTTCACGATCAATAGGGCGGTCTGATATAGGGCCGGTAATCCTCTAAAATGTCTTGCGCTTCACTTTTTTGGTAACGATTGAACTTTTTAAATAACTCAGCCGCACGCTCAGCTGCTTTTTGATGGCCCAGTTCTGCTGCCAATGTGAAATGCGCCCATGCACTTTTCTTATTGCGCAAAAAATTCTTCCCCGTGCCGTTTAATTCCAGCAACCCAACTTTGTAAAAGCTTTCCGCATGTCGATAAAATCCGGCAACATCGAGGGCAATGCGCGCATTTTGCATCACTGAGGATGCCATCCGACGATCCTTTTTGTTTTCAGATTTTTCCATCTCCAAAGAACGGGCAACATCAAATATCGCCAAACGATGCACAGCATCAATGGGCAAGGCTTCGTTCGCCTTTTTGACCACTTCTTCATGCATGATATAGCGGATCACTTTGATGTAGGTGGGCTCATAAAATGCTCGGGCTTTGGCCCGATCCACCGGAACGCCTAAACCGTATTCATAAAGGACGCCGAGATAATACTGCGCCCAAAGACCCGAAGCGGTCTTATCTTGCGCCAGTATCATCCACTGGCTGTGGGCCGTGGCGTAATCTTTGACCTCATACGCGCCAAGGCCGTCTTCCAACGGGCCTGCGTAGGCCTTGTGCATGAGGCTAAGGGCAAGGAAGCAGACAACCGCAAATCGAAACATCGCAAACCTCCTAACCGGACCGCAAATACTTGATCGCAGCATCACGCTCGAACAAATAGAGCAGGGTGCGCAGGGCCTGGCCGCGTTCTGTTTGTAAGTCCGGATCGGTTTCCAAGATGACCTTGGCGTCGTCCGTGGCGACGGACAACAAATCAGCGTGCGCATCCAAATCCGCCATGCGAAATTCCGGCAAGCCGCTTTGACGCGTCCCCAGCAGTTCGCCTGCGCCACGCAGTTTGAGATCTTCTTCGGCGATGACAAACCCGTCTTCGGTCTCGCGCATGATCTTCAGGCGTTTCTCTGCCACTTCGCCCAAAGGCGGTTGGTAAACCAGCAAACACTGCGACGCCTCCGTCCCGCGCCCGATGCGTCCGCGCAATTGGTGAAGCTGGGCCAAACCGAAGCGTTCGGCGTGTTCGATCACCATGACCGTGGCTTCCGGCACATCGACACCGACTTCGATGACGGTGGTGGCGACCAAGACGTCGATCTTGCCGTCTTTGAAGTCCGCCATAACTGTGTCTTTTTCTTTGCCCTTCATGCGCCCATGGACCAGACCGACGCGTTCGCCATACATCTTCTTCAAATCTTCAAAGCGATCTTCGGCGGCAGCCAAGTCGAGCTTTTCGCTTTCTTCCACCAAAGGACAGACCCAATAGGCCCGCGTACCCGCATCCAGCTTTCGCGCGATGCCTTCGGCAATTGATCCCAATTTCGAAGACGGGAACACCCGTGTGTCCACAGGCTGGCGTCCGGCAGGCTTTTCCAACAAGCGTGATACGTCCATATCGCCGTAGGCTGTCAGCATCAAGGTGCGCGGAATGGGCGTTGCGGTCATGACCAACACATCAACCGCTTCACCTTTGGCCGCCAGTTCCAAACGCTGATGCACGCCAAATCGGTGTTGTTCATCAATCACGGCCATGCGCACATTGTCGAACGCCACATCGTCTTGGAACAAAGCGTGGGTGCCGACAGCAATTTTGGTTTCGCCCGACACCAAGCCCGCCAAAATGCCTTCGCGGTTTTTGCCTTTTTCGCGCCCCGTCAGGATAGCAAGGGTCACGCCTGCGGCTTGGGCCAAGGGCTCTATGGTTTTGAGGTGTTGGCGCGCCAAAATTTCCGTCGGGGCCATGAGCACGGCTTGCCCACCCGCTTCAATGGCGGCGAGCATGCTCATGAGTGCAACAACCGTCTTGCCCGAACCCACATCGCCTTGCAGCAAGCGCAGCATACGGTAATCGCTTTCCATATCGGCGATAATTTCCGCTAAGGATGTGGTTTGAGAATTCGTCAGCTCAAAGGGCAGGGCGTCTGTAACCTTTTGGCGGAGATGTCCGTCGCCGGAGCTTGGCGCACCCTTGGCTTTGCGCATTCCGCGACGGACCAATCCCAAAGCCAGCTGGTTGGCCAGCAATTCGTCATAGGCCAAGCGTTGGCGGGTTGTGTCCTTAGGGTCCAAGGCCGACGTTTCATCCGGCGCATGAGCCGCCATCAGGCTTTCATGCCAACTGGGCCACTTGCGCGAGGATTGCAGCGCCTTGTCGTGCCACTCCGCCAACGGTTTGGTTTCCCCCAAAGCCCCGTTGATGGCCTTCGCCAGGACTTTCTGGGTCACACCGTGGGTGAGGGGATAGACGGGTTCTAGACGAAGTACACTGTCTAACTCTTCCTCCTTGACGATATGGTCGGGGTGGGTGATTTGGACTTCATTGTTATAGTGCTCCACCGTGCCGGACACGACGCGCAGCTCACCTTCGGGCAAGGTCTTCGTCAGATAATCCGCGTGGGCATGGAAAAAGGTCAGCACCAACGTGCCCGTGTCGTCGTGGCACAGCACCCGGTACGGTCTGCGCTTGTTGGGCGGTTTGATGTGCTCACCCACGCGCACCGTGATGGTGGCCATTTCACCGTGCCCAGCCTCAGCGATCTTGCATTGATGGCGACGGTCCACCACGTTTGTGGGCAAGTGCCACAGCAAATCCACCACGTGCTCACCCGCCAAACGCTCCAAGGCCGGTTTTAAGCGCGGACCGACGCCCTTAAGGGTGTCGGTAGGCTTGAACAGGGGATAGAGGATTTCCGGACGCATGATGACCTATTGGGGCTGACAGAACGGGCTCAACGATTTATATACCATCTCCTTAGGAGATTACCATGGACCCCAAACGCAAACGCCTTTTGTATCACTGCAATCATATGGGCATGAAGGAAAACGACGTGATGTTCGGCAACTTTGCCGAGGCGCACATTGAAACACTCACCGACGCCGACGTCGTAGAGCTGGAAGCCTTGCTGCAAAACAGCGATTTGGACCTGTTTAAGTGGGTTTTGGGCAAAGAACCCGTGCCCGAACAATGGAATACTGCCCTGATGAAGCGCCTGCAGGACTTCAACGTTGGCGTTGAAACCGAATAAACCGTGAAGCATCTCATCGACAAACTCAGTCAGCCCGGACGTGTCCGCATTTGCGGGGCACCCGCAGGCCAAGACGCGCGCGTGGTGGCGGAATTGGCCGACGGCGGACAAGACGTTCTGTTCGTGGCGCGTGATGACATTTCCGCAGCCCGCATGACCGACGCCCTGCAGTTTTTTGCCCCAAACGTTGAGATCTTGGAATTTCCCGCTTGGGACTGCCTACCCTACGACCGGGTGTCGCCCAATGCCGCTGTGGTCAGCGCGCGGATTGATACGTTGACGCGCTTGCTCAACAAAGATTTGCGCGCGCGGGTGGTTATCGCCACCGTCAGCGCCTTTTTGCAACGCGTGCCGCCAAAGGACGCCTTTGCCGATTCCAGCCTGATTTTGCGGGCGGGCGACGAGATCGATCCGGACAAGCTCGACACCTACCTGGTCGAGCACGGCTATCACAACGCCCAGACCGTCATGGAGCCCGGTGAATTTGCCAAACGCGGCGGCCTGGTCGACATCTTCCCGACCGGATCAAAAGAGCCGGTGCGTCTGGATTTTTTTGGTGACGAAGTGGAAACCATTCGCCGTTTCGACCCGGCCTCTCAACGCACAACAGGGGAGCTGGAAGAACTGTCCTTGCGCCCCGTGTCCGAAGTGCCTTTAAACGAAGACGCCATTTCACGCTTTCGCACGGGCTATCGCGCTTTGTTTGGGGCGGTCACCAAAGAAGACCCGCTGTATGAAGCTGTGTCCGAGGCGCGGCGCCACATCGGTATGGAACACTGGTTGCCGCTGTTTTACGACGGGCGTTTGGACACCGTGTTGGACTACATGCCCAAGGCCGCCGTTCTGCTGGATCATCAAAATGCAGACGCGGTTGATGCCCGCCTCGACTTGGTTGAAGAATATTACCAAGCCCGCAAAATCATGATGGACGGGGCCAAAGGCACGCAGACCCAAGACGCACCGATTTACAAACCGATCCCGACCGAACGCTTGTATGTCCAGGCGAGCGAGATGGATACGCTGCTCAAAGCCTATGGGACGGCTGACCTTGACCCGTTCGACGCTCCCGAAACCGATGAGGTCCTCAGCGCAGGTGCCAAAGCGGGGCGCGAGTTTTCGGACGCGCGCATGAACCCAGACGCCAACGTCTTTGATGCGTTGGGCGAACACATTCAGTATTTGGCCGGGCAGGGCAAAAGCACCGTCATCGGCGCATTCACCAACGGCACACGCGAACGGCTCATGACGGTGATGGGTGAACACGGACTTGGCCCCTTGGTGGAAATTGAAGCTTGGTCGGAAGCAGGGGCGCTCAAAAAGGGCACGATTGGCGTTGCTGTCTTGGGTTTGGAACGCGGTTTTGTCACCGAAGACATCGCCGTCATTTCCGAACAAGACGTGTTGGGTGAGCGCCTATCGCGTCCCGGCAAACGCAAAGTCAGTGCCCAAAACTTCATCGCTGACGTCTCCACCCTGTCCGAAGGCGACATGGTCGTGCACGTGGAACACGGCATCGCGCAGTACGCGGGCCTTGTGACCTTGGACGTTGGCGGGGCTGCACACGATTGTTTAAAGCTGGTTTATTCCGGCGAAGACAAGCTGTTCCTGCCGGTCGAAAACATCGACGTGATCACGCGCTACGGCTCCGAAGATGCGGGCGCGCAGCTGGACAAGTTGGGCGGTGCCGCATGGCAAGCGCGCCGCGCGGGCATGAAGCAGCGCCTCAAAGACA
Source organism: Magnetovibrio sp. PR-2 (assembly GCF_036689815.1). Taxonomy (NCBI): domain Bacteria; kingdom Pseudomonadati; phylum Pseudomonadota; class Alphaproteobacteria; order Rhodospirillales; family Magnetovibrionaceae; genus Magnetovibrio; species Magnetovibrio massiliensis. The sequence continues at coordinate 16,073 of NZ_JBAHUR010000002.1, forward strand.
TGGCCGAACAGCTGATCAAAATCGCAGCATCCCGCGAACTGCGCGAAACGGCAAAAATGGTGCCCGACGCCGGTGCCTTGGACGAATTTGCGTCTCGCTTTCCTTATGGAGAGACCGAAGACCAAGCCCGTGCCATTTTCGACGTGGTGGGCGATTTGGCCAAGGGCCGCCCGACGGATCGTTTGGTCTGTGGCGACGTGGGCTTTGGCAAAACCGAGGTTGCCTTGCGCGCCGCCTTTGTCGCAGCCTTGTCCGGTCGCCAAGTGGCTTTGGTGGTGCCGACCACATTGCTGGCGCGCCAACACTTCAAGAACTTCCAAGAACGTTTCAAAGGCTTTCCGGTCAAGGTCGCACAGTTGTCGCGTCTGGTGACCAGTAAAGACGTGAAGCAGATCAAGGAAGGCATGAAAAAAGGGGACATCGACATTGTCATCGGCACACATGCGCTGTTGGCCAACGATGTGAAGTTCCGGGACTTAGGCCTTTTGATCGTTGACGAAGAACAACACTTCGGCGTCAAACACAAAGAACGTCTGAAATCCATGAAGTCGGACGTGCATGTTCTGACGCTCACCGCCACGCCGATCCCGCGCACATTGCAGCTGGCTTTGACAGGTGTGCGTGAAATGAGCTTGATCGCTACGCCACCTGTAGACCGCTTGGCCGTTCGCACCTTTGTGATGCCGTTTGATCCCGTGGTGGTGCGTGAAGCCATCATTCGCGAACGGTTCCGTGGTGGTCAGACGTTCTATGTCTGCCCGCGTATCCAAGATCAAGCGCATCTGCAAAAGAAACTCAAAGAACTGGTCCCCGAAGCCTCCGTCGCTGTGGTCAACGGCCAAATGCCGGCAAGGGATCTGGAAAACGTGATCTCTGAATTTTACGAGGGCAAATACGATGTGTTGCTGTCCACCAACATCATTGAAAGCGGCCTGGATCTGCCCAGTGTGAACACCATCCTTATTCACCGCGCCGATATGTTTGGGCTTGCTCAGCTCTATCAATTGCGTGGCCGCGTGGGGCGCAGCAAAACGCGGGCGTATGCCTACCTGACGTTGCCACCCGGCAAAAAGCTCACACCCACGGCGGAAAAACGCCTAACCGTGATGCAGACCTTGGACACCTTGGGGGCAGGCTTCCAATTGGCGTCCCACGACTTGGACATTCGCGGTGCGGGCAATTTGCTGGGCGAAGAACAGTCCGGCCACATCCGCGAAGTGGGAGTGGAGCTCTATCAACAGATGCTCGAAGAAGCCGTGGCCGAAGCCAAGACCTTGGCCGAAGGCGGGGAGGTGAGTTTGAGCGGGAATGAGGATTATTCACCGCAAGTCTCACTTGGCATTCCGGTGCTCATTCCCGACAGCTATGTAGCCGATTTGAACCTGCGCATGGAGCTCTATCGCCGGGTTGCTCGCTTAAGCTCCGACCAAGAAAGCGAAACCTTTGCAGCCGAAATGATCGATCGCTTTGGATCGCTGCCGGGCGAAGTGGAAAACCTGCTCAAAACCGTCGCGATCAAACGCCTGTGTCGTCAGGCACACATCGACAAAATCGACAGCGGTCCCAAAGGGGCTGTGGTGTCGTTCCGCAACGACCAATTCCCCAACCCTTTAGGCCTTGTCAAATACATCCAAGACCAAGTCGGCACGGCCAAGCTGCGCCCAGACCAAAAGGTTGTGCTCAAACGCGCGTGGAATTCCGGTGAGGATCGCTTAAAGGGCGTCACCAGTTTGGTCAAAACCTTAGCGCAAATCGCACAAGCTGATCCAGTTTAAGCGGCAGTTGTTGCCGCCGACGCGGCGTCCAGAAGACGCGCCAATATCTCTGACGGTTGTGCACCTTGAAGGGCCAACTCTCCGTCCAGCATAAAGCACGGAACCCCATTAACCCCTTGACGGTGGGCGAGGTTGTTTTGATCGCCGACCCAGGAGACATCCATGGTGCTGTCGAGGTACATATCCAATGCCCCGCCATCCAATCCAATGGACCGCCCGATGTTCGAAAGCTCGTCCGGTTCACCGATGTTGACGCCGTCTTGGAAGTAGGCGCAGAACAGACGCTCCACAGCTTGCTCTCCAAGTCCATGTTCGGCGGCATAACGCACCAAACGATGGGCATTTACGGTCGACGGGGTGTGTTGAATGCGATCAAATTGAAAGTCGATTTCTTCCGACTGTCCGGTTTCTTCCAAGGCCCCCAATAAACGTCGCACGCGGGCTTCCGATCCGAATTTATGCAGCATATAAGCTTGGCGATCCATGCCGCTGAGGGGCATTTCAGGGTTGAGCATAAACGGGCGCCACTTGAGCTCAGCACTGATGGTCGCACGTTGGCCCAGGGCGCGTTGCAGGCGGCGCTTACCGATGAAACACCACGGACAAATCGGGTCGAAATAGATGTCTATTTGCATGGCAACTATTCTTTCACTATTCCCTGTCATGGTCGAGAAGTTTACAAGTTCCATGTTGAACGTAATTTCATCTAAATGGTTTAAAGTTCTTTGTTATGAAATCAACGAATATCACCCGCGTCGAGCACCGGATTGCCGCAGAAGAACGCCATAAAGCAAACGGTCATCGCGGAGGCGTCATTTGGCTGACGGGGTTGTCCGGCTCAGGCAAGTCAACCTTGGCCTTCACCCTGGAAAAGCACCTGTTTGAGTTGGGCTTTCAAGCCTTTGTTTTGGATGGCGATAATGTGCGCCATGGCCTTTGTGGTGACTTGGGGTTTCATGAACACGATCGGCGCGAAAACATACGGCGCGTTGGGGAAGTGGCCGGTCTGTTCTCTCGCTCTGGTGTCGTCGCCATCGCGGCCTTTATTTCTCCATACCAAGAAGAGCGCCAAATGGCGCGTGAAATCGCCGGAGAAAACTTTATTGAAGTTCATGTTGCAGCGTCTCTTAAGGTCTGCGAACAACGCGACCCAAAAGGCCTTTATAAAAAGGCGCGTGCGGGAGAAATCAAAGATTTTACGGGTATCGATGCGCCATACGAAGAGCCTGAAAAACCCGATATTCGTATTGATACCGGTATTGAAACCGTAGAAACCTGTACCGCACAATTGGCAGATTTAATCCAAAAACGTTTTAAAATCTGACACATATAGCGCTGCATACTGTGCAACCGCAACCATTGGCGCACTGTTGTTCGTCTTTATAATGACAAAGATGGTCTACTAGGCTCCATAATCAAAGTCATTTTTTGCCATCAAAAGGTCACTTGGGTTCATAGCTAGGGATTGATATGTTTCCGTCATGAGCTTACCAGTGTCGATCCCTGTTAACCCCAAGATTAACCGCGCAGCGTTGTGCGATGGGCGCGCGCGCTTTCGTGAAATTGTGGACGCCATCAATGCAGATCATGGTGCGCGTTTGCACGATCACCGCGATACGGCAGACTTTTTCTACGATTTAGGCGAAGAGCCTGCGGGCAAAGCAAATCCGGTCGATATCGAACACACCATGGACGGCGTCAATGTCATCGTCGTGCCGGGCTTTATGGGTGAGTGCTTTGCCTCCATTGTGGATTGCCTCACCGACGGCTTATCGCACATCGAAACCTTTGGGGCTCGCACGTCCATTGCTCAAGTGGCAGGGCGGGGCGGGAGCTCCCACAATGGCCGGATCTTGCGTGAGCACATTCTGAACGTGACCCGCGACAGCGACAAACGCACAATCTTGATCCCCATGTCAAAGGGAGCTCCAGATACTTTGGAGATGCTGGATCAATTCCCTGAGATAGCAGAACGCATCGACGCCATCGTGTCTTTGGTGGGCTGTGTCGGGGGCTCACCGTTGAGATACACGGTGCCAACGTGGCTTCGGGTGTTTTTAAGCTCTTGGCCGATCCCCAATTGCAAACCCTATGGTATGGCCCCGGCCATCAGCATGGACCCCAGGGTTCGGGCAGAATTTTTAGAACGTTTTGCCTTCCCCCAAAGTGTCAAAACGTATTCCGTCGGGGTTGTAACGTCTGAAGATCAAGTCTGTAGGGGCATGCTGCACCCGTACCAAACGCTGCGTAAATTTGACCCTGTAAATGGCCATTTAAACGATTCACAGTTGATGCTGGCCGACCAAATTCTGCCCAACGCAAAGTTTTTGGGCGCGCTCAACAGCAATCACGTCGCAGCCGCCATGCCGGTTGAGCGCAGCCATCACTGGTTCGCGCGTTTGGTCGCAGGGGTCGCACTGGACAAAACGGCATTTCCCCGGGAAGTCCTGGTCGAAGCCATTGTGCGCCAGGTTCTGGAAGACCTTCCGATCTCTTAAACCCAGCTCCTATTTCGAAGCGATCAATTCGTCCAAGATCCGCAACACTTCCAAGGACGGCTTTTCGACCAACTCGATTTCCGCCAAAGCACCTTCCAAGTCGTGGTCCGCGTATCTGCGAGCGGCTTCAATACCGTGAATGTGAACCTGGGCGTGGGGCTCTTCCAAAGCTTTGAACGCCGGGTGGCTGAGGATCGTCGGATCCGTAATACCCGCAACCCATTTGCCCAAACGACAAGAGGTGTGATCCGCAAGCTCGTCCGGGTTCAGCGTCGTGCGGCCGATGACCATTTCGGCCAATTTCTTTTTCCAGATCACGTGATCCGATTTCGCCCGCACAATGGCCGCATTGGGGACTTGCATGGTCATCACGTCGTCCATGTCGGCGGTGATGCCTTTGTCGGCCTTGTCCATGGCGTCCACAACAGTGTCAATAGACTCCACGTTCTTGCTGGCCATTTGGGCGATCACCGCAATACCTTGGCTGACTTCGTTGGAGGCCTCGGTCTGTTGGCTCAAGACATTGGCGATTTCACCCATGCGCGTCGTCACATCGGTGATGCGCGTGGCAATGGTATCCATTTCGTTGCCCGTGGTTTGGATCACCTCACGCCCAGCAGCCACAGCGTTTGCGCCTTCTTCCATAGAGTGAACGATGACATTCATTTCACTGCGCAGGTGCTCAATACGCTTGGTGATTTCATCCGTCACGTGCGACGTTTGATTGGCGAGGTTTTTCACCTCAGAAGCCACAACGGCAAAGCCTTTACCCGCTTCACCTGCGCGCGCAGCTTCAATCGTTGCGTTCAGTGCCAACAAGTTGGTTTGCTTTGCAATACCGTCGATTTCACCGACCATGTCACTGATCTGCAAGGCGGCTTCTTGAAGGGTATCGACTTTGGCCGCAGCACCTTCGACAGCTTGCGCAATGCTTTCCATGGAGGTGATCGAACGCTCAGCAGCAGATTTGCCGGAATTCGCCGCCTCATGCGCCAATTCGGCTTCTGCAGCCGCAGCATCGGAGTTTGAGGCAATGTCTTTGACGGTGGCGACCATCTCTTCGGTGGCCGCTGCAATGGATTGAGAGCGATGATCGACCTCACGCACATCGCGGGTCATGGAAGCAGCACCAATCACAGCATCGTTCAACGCAACGGAAACACTGACCATACGCTCCAACGAACGACCGCCAAAGCCCATCATCTTATCGGCGACAAGTCTGATCTTATGCCCAATGCGCGACGAGCCTTCCGGAACTTCGATGAATTCACCGTCTTCCAGTTTAGACAGAGCGCCTTCGATATCTTCATCAATATCCGTGACGACTTCATCCGTGTTTTGCTCGAGCATGCGTCCTATCCCTCAAAGAATCAAAATTTGAATGCATCATAGTTTAGCAATACGTGTGAGTAAATTATTTCAAACGTGAAACTATTGAAATATATGTGATATTTTCCATACAATTTAAACCTTCGGGGGGGGCTCATAATCGTTTTTGTGGGTTTGGGCTTGTCAGCATGGATTGGCTGGGTTAAGAGACGGGCAACGCGAAAGCGCCAAAATTTTGGATACGGAGAGGTGGCAGAGTGGTCGAATGCGGCGGTCTTGAAAACCGTTGAGCCTTCGCGGGTTCCGTGGGTTCGAATCCCACCCTCTCCGCCAAAATCCTGTTTGCGCACGTTCGCGAAACCCTGGAAAAACAGCGGAATTACAAGCTTTTGAACCCTGAATGTATTCTTCAGGGTTCGCTTGCGTGCGCGTGTTTTCGGGAGCATAGTATAGGTCTATGTATAGGTTGGGGTGTTTGGCTCCCCACTGGATAGGTCTTTTGATATGCACACACTCACTGCATCTCGTTTGAAGAATCTCACAAAACGCGGCTTGCATGGCGACGGCGGCGGGCTGTACCTGCAAATCACTGCTGCTGGCCACAAATCGTGGATATTCAGATACCGCGTCGGCAGCAAGCTGCGTAACCACGGACTTGGCGCACTGCACACCGTATCGCTAGCAGAAGCACGCGAGAAAGCGCAGGCCTGTCGCCAGCTCCGCCTGCAGGGGATCGACCCTATCGAGGAACAAAAACGAAAGCGTTCAGTGGCAGCGCTTGAGGCTGCTCGCGCCTTCACATTTCAAGACTGTGCAGAAGGCTACATAGCTGCCCACAAGGCAGGTTGGAAGAATGCAAAGCATGCCGAACAATGGACACGGTCTCTGGAGATGTTTGTCTATCCCCATTTCGGCAGTCTGCCAGTTGCAGATATAGATGTCAGACTGGTGCTCAAAGCCATCGAGCCTATTTGGGCAACTAAGTCCGAAACGGCCTCACGAGTGCGCGGGCGCATAGAGGCAGTGCTGGATTGGGCAAAGGTGCGCGGCTATCGCAGCGGCGAAAACCCTGCCCAGTGGCGTGGCAACTTATCACACCTCCTACCTGCCAAGCAGAGGATTAGCAAAGTAATCCACCACGCAGCACTGCCTCATGCTGAGATGCCACGTTTCTGGGGTGAGCTGGTCAAGCAACCTGGCATGGGCGCACAAGCACTGCAGCTCACCATCCTCACTGCCTGCCGCACTGGTGAGGTGCTGCAGGCCACGTGGGATGAATTTGATTTTGAGAACGGCATTTGGACTATTCCAGCGGAGCGCATGAAAGGCGGGGCGGAACACCGTGTGCCGCTGTCGTCTGGCGCTGTGTCACTCTTGGAAAAACTACAGAGAGAACGATCTAGTGATTATGTCTTTCCCGGAAGCAAGGAAGGAAAGCCGCTATCCAACATGGCTATGAAAATGGTGCTCCGTCGCATGGGGCGCGACGACCTTACCGTGCATGGGTTTCGCTCAACGTTTCGAGACTGGGCTGCAGATGCCACAGATGCCCCCAGAGAGGTGGCCGAGGCCGCGCTGGCACACACCCTCACGAGCAAGGTGGAAGCAGCGTATATGCGCTCAGATTTGTTTGAGAAACGGCGGGGGTTGATGAAGGGCTGGTGTACTTTTTATTCAGCAAACTAGACCGAAAAGTCTATTTATTATCTTTTTGTTTGATCACATCAAGATCGCTTATTGCTTTTTTCTTGAGCTTTTCCTCATCATCCGCATCATTATTGTTTGCCAAATAGTACTTATTCGACATCGATGTATCAAGACAGTACCAAGCTGAAAACACGCCTCCAAAAAATAATATATAAATATACACAGCAAAAATAAACGCAACCGTATAGCTAATCAAATTCCAAAAAACCAACAGCAAATTGTTTCCGTTTGCCAAATACACGACAGAGTTGTTTATGAAATCATAAAAAAAGCGTAAAACAGAGCTATTGCTTCCTGAATAGTCATAGAATAAATATGAAAAAATGAGCAGCGTTGACGCTATAAAATACCAAGGGTATTCACGTGGGCTTTTTTTAGGATTTAGGATTTTGCAATCCTCAGTTAACTTTACAATGATTTTGTTAAGTATGAATATTGCAAAAATTGCAAGCGGATCTTTGTCCCTAAAGACAGTCCTCCATTTAACACCAACTACAAGTAGTAGCCATGCTAGCGCTCCAGCCAAAAAGGCCGGATAGATTAACTTGTCAGCAAGGTCATTCATCTTTCACCAAAGGTCACGCACTCAACTTCTTTGTATCTGAAATGAGAGATAGTTCCTGTGCATAAGAAGCCAACTCTTCTCCGTATTCGGGATCATTGACATTGGCAAACATTTTTCCATCAACGTTTACAAGATAGCTTTTAGAATCAACCAAGATAAATCGGCATTTGCATCGAGATATGTCACGCAGTTTTATTGTGCTCGACATATGATTGGCAGAAGAGTTTGCCAATGCAAGCAGAAGCATATTTCGATCCGCCCCCCCGTCCGGCTCATTCTTTAAATAGATGTCAATTGGAACGTTTTTTTGTGAAGCACTTAGGGCTGCATCAATGATCAGAGGACTAGCAAAATAGGGCCTCTCATTCATGCTGTTTGAGAGATTATCATCAAATATTACGATCTCTTCATTTGCGCGCTTCATAAGCTCACTGATCAAATAAACAATATCTGACTGGGTGGCTCCCATTTTGCTTAGTGCTAAAAATACATTTGAGTTGCTTTGGATTGCATCGCGAATTGTAGATATGGTTTGAAGAGCTTCTTGAGCATCTTCTTTATTACTAAACACATATGATCCTGAACGGATATGATATGAATGCATCCGCATAAGGATGCTTGAAAAAGTGCGCCGGTATCTGTCCAGGGTTTCCATAATTGTAAAAGTTCTCTCAGCCGTTTTGACATGGGATTTAACATCGCCAGATTCTGGTTTTGATGAACTATTATCCGAGTCTGCCTTTCCGCGCAATAGTTGCATAATATTATTTGTGCTCTTTTTAGCATATTACCAGAGTCACCTTTTTTTGACATGTATAAATATCCAACCAGTAATTCTGTCCTAGGCATTCCACTGAGGTACGGAGCACTAAGGGTGCAACCCTTAGCAAGATCGTATTTCGGAGCATCAAGGCTATGCTCTGTGCAGAAATGCAATCTTGCCGCCGTTCACCGCTCATTGTTGAGCGGGTTTCTAAGGGCAGCCGCCCTTAGCAAGTCGGAGTTCTGGCAGAGCATGAACATGCTCTGTGCAGATACTCAAACTTGCACCCAGCTCACCGCTCAATTTTCATCGCTTTTTTGCTCGTCATGTCGCACTCATTAGCAGTGAAAGAAAAAGGATATCTGAGATACTGGAGCACTACGAAACAACCCGCGACCTGGGTCATGCTGCGTGCTATAATTACACTGCATGTTGCGTTGGCGTTCGTCCTTGTTCGCTGGCAAGAGGACATGTAGCACGTATAGGTCAAAGTATAGGTACAGCATATGTACCACACACTAAAACATCTATTTTTACAGTAAAAACAATCGGTTAATGTATTCGGGCATCTCCACCATTTCGGACACCCTCTCCGCCAAAAGAAAAGAGCCCCAACCGGGGCTCTTTTCTTTTGGAGACGAGGGTTTGGTGAACGAAGCCAAGTTCGGCGGTTGGGGCAATGATCATTTCGCCATCACTTTGACTTTAGAATCCAAGCCATTATGATTGCCAAAAGCTTTGATACGGGGAAAAGCGATGCGTGTAATTTGGGGGATTTTATCATTTGCCGTGCTTTTGTGCTTTGGCGAGGCTCAGGCTCAGATCCAGGCCCCAAAGCCTCTTTACCAGCTGAAGACTGAATTTTCGGAAGATGCCTTCGTCTGGTCAAAGGCCAAAGGAACTGGGGTGATTGCCGGTCAGGCCAGCTTGGTCGCGCAAGGCGGGTTCGTTCAGTATCCGGGTGAAAAGCCGGTCATTTTGATCGCGCGCAATGCCTACACTGACGAAATCGTCTCGACCTCTCGTCAACCCGGTTTTTTCAACACGTACTCCGACGTTGCAAAACATCCTGGATATTTTCAATTTCGACGGGTCGTCCAACCGGATGAAAAAGGCCGTTTTCGCTTTGAAAACTTACCGGCAGGGGAGTGGTACATTGCCTCAACCGTCATCTGGTTTACCCGGGACCAGTTGGGACAAATAAGTGTTCACGGTGGAAACGTTTGGGGTCTTATTACACTTGATGACGGTGAAATAAGAAACAATCTACACTTAAACACGACAACAGATCTGTTGGAGTAAGGGAATCAGTGGTTGATGCTTTTTGCGTCTGAAAGAGGAGTTCACCTACAATGATGTACCCCTGTATGGGGCGCGCCCGCGCACGCTCGTTATCTTTACGTCGCAATTTGATGTTCAGCACTGTTGCCGCCGCAACGTTGGCGACAGCAATCGCTTTCACGCTTTAAGTCTAAAGGCTGAGTGCTTTAGCGCCACAAAGAGAATGCTGCGCGAACGGTTTTATTGAACAGCTCTGAGATACGGAACACGTCGCTTGTGGCTGTTTCCAGACTTTTGGCAAATTCCGCGTCAACAGGTGCGGTGCGGAGATCTTCGGCCAAGGACTGTCCCCGGTTCAAATTCACAATCTTTTGCGCATCCCCAGATAGGCTGACGGTGTCGTTAACCGTGCGATCTGGACCCGTACTATCTGCGTTGGACTTGGACGCATTTTGACCCGTGTCTTTCCCCGTGGCTGAGACCTGCTCACGACCGGAAGACATATTAAACGCATCACGAACCGAATTCGGCTGGGCGTTTTGGGCATCAATCGTATTCATAAGATACACTTTAGCACATTGTGCGCCGCTGCACAAAAAAATGGCCCGGCGGGGTTACCACCGGGCATACAGTGAAGGTATTGATCACTGAAGACCTATTTTATTTGATGGAATTGTACGCTGCCTTGAAGGCGTCGCGGTCCATATCCGTTTCGAAATAAACAGCGACGGCCTTTTGATGCAACTCCGTCGAAATGGCTTCGATTTCGACGTCCCATTCTCCGTTGCAGTTTTGGTCCAACCAATCTTCAATCTTCGAGATCGGCGTTGATGTTTTGAATTTAATGCCTGTGCTCAGGGCCATTTGTACACCTCTTATTTTCCAACCCTATTTTTAGACATACTTATCTTTTTGGAGGCTTTCAAGCGCAGAGTTCCGGGGGATTGGGCCACTTTTTTGCATTTTTTCAACAGAGCGTCACAAGCAGTTCCATTCCTTACGTTTTTTTAACGGCCAATCTTTATAAGTAATTGTGCCAGATGATGAATCATCGAAACAACCGCCTGTCAGAAGATGGGCGATGCACAAGACAGGACGTCGACGATGCAATATAAATTGGTGCTTTTGACCGCAGTTTTCTTGGGCTTGGTTGGCCATTCCACCACGCTGCAAGCGTCTTCTCAAAAATTGGCGCAAACTGAAATCGCCGCGGTCCCCGCTGCGCCCATGCGCTTAACCGTTCAGGGATTTTGCAAGGACGGAATTCCGACGTTTTTCCTGCTCAATAAGGGCAAAAAATGGCCCCGTAGCGCCTTGGTGAAATTGTACTTTGCGGATGATCAATCCCCCATTGGCCAGCGACGTGTCCGCCTGAAAGCGCGCCAGAAAATATCCTTGTCCGTAAAGGCCGGTTTGGGGCAGGGGCGTCCGCTCGCCCTTTGGGTTGAACCCAGCTGGTACACCCGCCACTTTAAGTTTGATGCGAACCTGAACTGCAGCGCGGAGCCATCTTCTTGAAAACAGGCCATAACCATCACTTAAAATACGCATTTTGGTGTTTTCGTGACTGGAATTGACCACCCGAATGCGGCTAAAGTGGTGCCATGACGCGACCTGCACCTGCAAATCCAACGACCGAGCCTGAACTTGGCCCCGATCGTGGCTCAGATCATGAAGAGCAACAAGCCTTGCAAAGCCCGCTTGGCACACCCGAAGCCGTCCTGGTTGCCGGGTATGCCGAACCTGCCGTTTTGCTGAACTTGGTAACCGGAACTTCCGTCGCCAATCGTCATGCCACACGGATTTCGGAATTGTTCTTGAATGGACTGGATGACAAACTTGCGACCTTGACCGCAACCTGCATACAAACCGGACAACTCACCAGTACCAATATTTCGCTCCCAACGTCTTCGGGCCAGGTGATTTATCAGCTCCACATGATCCCGCATATCATGGGCGATCAGATGCTTTATCTGTTCCACGACCAGACCTTGGATAGTAATTTGCGGGACGCGTTGATTGAATCACGCCAGCGCTTTAAGGACTTGGTTGAAGTCTCAAGTGATTTTTGCTGGGAAGTCGGCACCGATGGCAGTTTCGATTTTGTCTCGCGCACCGGGGCGCTTGGCTACACACCGGAAGAAATGATCGGGCGCGCTCCTGATGAATTCATCGTCGGCGCGGACGAATACGATCCAATCCCATTTTTAACCGACAGGCGCGTGGAAGATATTGAGATTTGGATGAACCGGGCCGATGGTGGCATGGCCTGCGTTGTCGTGTCCGCTATTCCTTTCCATGACGATGACGGCTCGTCCATGGGCGTGCGGGGGGTGTGCCGTGACGTCACCGCGGAACGCGAGCGGGCCACAGCCTTGGCTCAAGCCCATCAGCGCGAACAGGTCTTGGGCTACATCGTCAACACCATCCGCGACGAAATCAATCCAACCGATATGTTGGGTGCCGCAGCAGCCGCCACCGCGCGCGCCATGGGCGCCAGCGGTTGCCGTATTTTGCGCATCAAGTCCCATAGTGAAACAGGCAGCAGCCCTCATATAGACTACGAGACCGCCGCAGAATTCGGTGCGGGTGGACCAGGCCAGTTCGGCGACGATGTTTTGCTGTTTGACACCGACAAACCCTGGTTGCGCGAAATCGAGCTGGAAGGCTGGAACCTCATCGTGGCCCCGTGTCTACATGCCGGCACCATCAACGGTGTGATTTGCTTGTGGAAGCGCGGCACTTGGGTGGATGACGACCGCTTGTTGGTCAACGACATTTCCAACCAATTGGGCATCGCCATTGAACAGATCGAAAATCACGAAAGCATTCTGAGATTGTCGCGCACGGATGCGATGACGGGGCTATTGAACCGCCGGGCCTTTTACGACGAAGAGCTGCCGCGTCACTTCAAACGCTTGGAACACGACGACACCTGTGGCGCTTTATTCTATGTCGATATGGATAATTTCAAGCTGGTCAACGATGTCCACGGCCACCAAAAAGGGGACGAGGCAATCATTGCCTTGCGTGATTTGCTTTATGACTTCGTGCGTCCCGGCGACGTGGTTGCACGTTTGGGCGGGGATGAGTTTGCTCTGTGGCTCGACGGGATGAACGAAGACACCGCGACGTCGCGTTCTCACCAACTGTTGAAGCTGTCTGAACGTCTGCGCCCGTTGTCCGGTGCTGAGGATAAGCCGCTCGGCATTTCCATTGGCATCGCCGTTTATCGCCCACAATCGGGGGAAAGCTTGGAAAGTCTCTTGGCCCGCGCCGACGCGGCCATGTATGAAGTCAAGCAGAACGCCAAAGGTGATTCCTGTTTGGCCTCCCCATTTCAAGCATTAGAAGGTTAACGCTAAGCCATGTTCAAAAATTTGATGAACAAGTTTCGCGGCAAGCCCTTGGATTACGACGAAGCCAAACATTTGGCCCGTGATGAAGACGTAAAGGTCCGTCTCAAACTCGCCAAGCGCGAGGACTTGATGCCGGAAATTCTCTATTTCTTGGCAGAGGACCCATCCCCCGAAGTCCGGCGTGCCATTGCCAAAAATCCGCACACACCGCGCCAAGCCGATTTGTTATTGTCCAACGATGACGACGACGGCGTGCGGTTCAATTTGGCGGAAAAGATCGGGATGCTGATCCCCGGCCTGAATGCGGCCGAAATCGACAAGGTTGAAGAGTTCACCCACCAGGTGCTCGAACGCTTGGCGAAAGACCAAGTCACACGCGTGCGCCGGATCTTGTCCGAAACACTCAAAGACATTGCCGATGCGCCGCCTAACGTCATCAAACGCTTGGCCAGAGATGTTGAACTGGTTGTTTGCGCTCCGGTGTTGGAGTTTTCTCCGGTTCTGACCGATCAGGATTTGATTGAAATCATCACGTCCGGCCCGGTCATGGGTGCGTTGAGCATCATTTCCAAACGCAAGGACATCAGCGAAGACCTTTCCGACGCGATTTATATGACTGATGACATCGACGCCATCGGTTTGATGTTGGGCAACAACTCCGCACAAATTCGTGAAGATACCTTGGACCGTATTATCGATCGCGCACGCGACATCGAACCGTGGCACAAACCCCTGGTTGGGCGGCCAAAATTATCACGGGGTGCTGTGCTGCGCTTAGCTGAATTTGTCGCTGATTCCTTGCTTGGCAGCATGGCGGCGCGCACCGACCTGGGCGAAGACGCAGCCGACGCTGTGCGTGAAGAATTCTCGCGTCGTATGGAGGCCGCAGAACGGACCCGCGCACGTGACGAAGGCGGCCCCCCGGGTGAGCGCGCGAAGCAGCTGTTCAAGCAGGGCAAACTGGACGACAAAACCATTCGCGAAAATGCTCAAACTGGCGACGTGCCATTTGTTATGACGGCCTTGCATCTCAAATCGGGGCTGCGCATGGGGATTTTGCAACGCATTATCGACATCGGCAGCGTCAAGGGCATCGTCGCGGTGTGCTGGAAAGCTGAGCTGCAGATGCAAACCGCCGTGGTCATTCAAAAACGCGTGGCGAAATTGCCACCGCGCGAAGTGCAGGGCAGTGTGGATGGCGATTATCCGTTTACGGAAGACGAAATGCAGTGGCAGTTGGAATTCTTTCAAGAATCCGACTGATCGCCTTTTGCCGCAGCCCGTTTCTTGGCTTCCCACTTTTCGTCGGATTTACGGCCTAAATAGTCGATTAACCGGCCAAGGTTATAGAGCAACACCCCCGGCACCAAAGCCACCAACCACAGCGCCGTTTCTCCCGGTGCCGAGCTAACTTGCTTGACCAGATAGCCCCAGCCGTGCACAAAAATGATGCTGATGTGGCCAAAAACGACCAGGGCCGTGCCCACGCCTAAGAGAATCCAGCCGAAAAATTTGACGACTTGGCCCATGTCTCTTTAAGCGACGTCTTTGAGGACGGCATCGATGTCCGCGCCGGAGGCTGCAATTGCAGATTTGTAATCCATGTCGCTGACCAAAATGTGCGATTGCAACCAGCTGAGCAGGAAATCACGGATTTCGTCTTCTAAGTCAGGCGACGGGTTGAGCATGTAGCGACGCCGAGCGTCCAACAATTGCTCTTTGAGGCTATTGTGGGTTTGTTTGTGGTTGTCCAAATCGGCGTAACCACAGGCTTCCATAATCGCTTCTTCACGGGCGAAGTGGAAATTGGAATAGTCCAACAACACGGAAAAAATACCATCGGTGACAAAGACGCCTTCGTCATTTTCGACAGCTTCAATAAAATCATTCAGGGCTTGGACAAGGATTTTATGATCATCGTCGAGCTGCTTGCAGCCAACGCTCATATCTTCCGTCCAAACGATTTGGTCAACCATGTTGTTCCCACCCAGTCTTGTTATCTAACCCATATGCGAGCGCCCCATCTCTCACGCGGGCATTCAAGTGGACTGGATTGAGCCATGTTCGAATGCAAAGTTCAACTGATTTTCATATCCCTGTCATGAATAAGGGTTTTTGGCGCAATTGTATTAATGCTATGTATTGATAACGCCGGAAAATCCGGTGCTACTTGTGAAAAGGATTCGCATTTTTCAATGCCGAAGACATTAATCATCGACGACGATTTAGAGTTTGAAACCGCCATTCGTGCGCACTTTGACGGCATCGGGGGAGAGGATAAGAACGAATTTGTCTTTGCCCATAGCCACGACGAAGCCTTGAGCATCATGCATGACTTGGACGACATCGACATAGCTGCAGTGACCATTGATAACGACCACATCGGTGGGCTGGGTATCTTTCGCAAGTTACAAGACAAACGCCTGCGGGTGCCGCGCATCGCGCTGACGGGCACGCGGGACTTGTCCGCCATTCGTGAAGCCATGAACCAGGGGGCTGTGGATTTTTTGACCAAGCCCGTCGCCATGGACGATTTGACGGCAACCCTGGGCAAAGTCTACGCCGATTGCGAAGTCCGCCGCAAAGCCTGGAAGACCGAGGCTCAACTGGCCGCTATACGCCGTGAAATGGATTTGGCCGGCAACATCCAAAAACGCATCTTGCCGGACAGCTTCCCTGCATCGGATGACTTACAAGTGTTCGCACAAACCACGCCTGCGCGGGAAATGGGCGGGGACTTTTACGATTTCTTCGACCTCGACAACGGCAAAATCGCCATTGTTGTGGCCGATGTTTCGGGTAAGGGCGTGCCGGCCGCGTTCTACATGGCTGTGGTCCGCACGCTGTTCAGGGCCGCAGCCCCCACCGCGGACAAACCGGCCGAATGCTTAGACGAAGTCAATCGCTTGCTTATCGAACACGACATCCCAGGTATGTTCGTTACGGCTTTTTATGGCATTTTGGACCCCGTAAACTGGACGCTAAACTTCGCAAACGGGGGCCATTGCCCGCCGTATCTGGTGCGCGAGCACGGTGAGGTCAAAGCCATCGATACCGGGGGCGGGGTGGTTTTAGGCTTCGAGCACGAAGTCCCTTATCAAGACGATGTCATTCAGTTCGACAAAGGGGATGCGCTGTTCATCTACACCGACGGCCTCACCGAAGCGTTCGACGAAAACCGTGAACAATTCAGTGAAGAACGCTTAATCGATTGTTTGTTGGAAAATCGTTCGCTCTCCGCACATGCGTTAACGGATAATGTGTTCGGCTTCGTTAGCGGCCATACTGCCGGAGCGGAACAGTCAGATGACATCACCAGTTTTGTCATTAAAAGGTTTTAGGACAAGTCCTTAAGCCACAACGCTCAAGTTTTGCAGCAGCTCTGAAGCATCTTCTTGTTGCTGCTGAACGAATTCATATGCATTGACTGCGACTTGGGTCTGTCCGCCAATCTGTTCACTGCCTTGCTCACCTGTTTGCTCGCCTGTTTGTTCACCCCGGCGTTCAGCTTGCGCCTCTTGCGACACTTCATTCAAGATTTGGCGGGCTTGCGCCGCGACTGCGATGTCCTGTGCCGACGGGTTGGAGGGGGCGAGAGCGGCGCGAATGACGGCTTCCATTTTTTCCACCGTCGCTGACGCCGAATTCCCACGGCTGACATCGATGGAAACTTCACCGTTCACCGCATACTGCTGCCCATCGGGGCCGCGCACGTATTCATATTGCGCCGGGCCGGTCAGGGTCCCGCCTGCAGATCTGTGGGCGCGTTCGTGGGCGCGGACTTCACGATCCGTCTTTTTCAGCTCTTGCAGCTGCTGCAATTGTTCATCTGTAAGTTCCCGCCCGCCGACGTTGGTTGTGGACGTGTCGTCACGGCGCACGGACTGGCTGGCACGGGCTTCTTGGGCTTGTACCAAGGTGTCGGGAGCAACAACGTATGAGGCATAACTCAGCCCTTGGGCGGCAACCGTTCCCGAAGGTGTTGCGTTCACCGAAACCGGAGTGGGGGGCTGGGAAGGAGAAGGACGCTCCGGCCCCTTAAGCCCAAAGTCCGTTGATCCCAAACCTGCGCGGATTGGGGCGTCTAACATGAAAGCCTCCAAATCTGTTGCGCTTGCGCACATTTGGTGGATTTCTTCCGCCGTGCGTCACATTCTTGTGACGGATACCAATAAGATACAGAAAAACTGAGCAATTTTCTAGGTCTTTCCCTAATGCACTGAAATACGTTGAATTTCCATGCTGGCTCCCCCACGTATTGCCTTGCATTGCATTCACGGGAGCCTGCCATGATCAAGACAACCGCATTCTTATTCGCGCTCAGCACTTCGATGGTTACAGTGCCCGCTTGGGCCGGGAACGAAGGCTGTACGCTGTTGCATGAAGCCGCTTTTTTGGATGAGCCTGGCGAAATCCAAGACTTGATCCACGCTGGGGTGGACGTTGAATGCAAAGATGTATTGGGCCACACCGCCATTGTTACAGCGGTCAATGGCGCGTCCATGGACTCGTTCAAAGTGCTTTTGGACGCCGGGGCCAAAACCAATGTGAAAACGGAGTGGGGCAATTCTCTTTTGCAGCACACAAAAAGAAAGTTCCGCTCGGTTGACCATCAAAAGGGGTTGGAGCAATATCGCGATCTCTATCAATCCATGATCGCGCGGCTGCAAACGGCAGGCGCCACGAACTGAGGTCCCCTTGGACGGCGCAACATTATCGTTTCTCTTCGCAAAGCTCTTAGGCTTTTTGATGAACCCGTACACCTTGTTCATCACAGGGTTGAGCGTCGGTTTGGCCTTGCAATTGACCCGCAGCGCAGCCGATGCCGGTCGGCGACTGATTGGACTTGTTGTGGTGTGTTATGTGGTCTTCGCCATACTCCCCACGGGACAGTGGGCGCTGAACCAACTCGAAGAGCGGTTCCCCCGCGTGACGCAGTTTGAACAGCCCATTGCGGGGATATTGGTGTTAGGGGGATCGGTAAACACGGTCATGACCCGTGAACGCGGCCAAGTCTCCTTAGGTGGCAACGTTGAGCGCCTGACGGAATTTTACACTCTGTCACGCCTGTATCCCGAGGCCAAACTGGCCTTTATCGGTGGCCAAGGCCGTGTCTTCGACCGCAAACCGACCGAAGCTGAAGTCTCGCATATGTTTTTGAAACAAATCGGCATGAATACGCAAAACATCTGGTTCGATCTCAAATCGCGCAACACCGAAGAAGGTGCAAAATTGGGTTATCATCATCTTAAACCCGGCAATGACCCCTGGGTGTTGGTGACCTCTGCGTCGCACATGCCGCGTGCCGTGGGGCTGTTTCGCAAAGCCGGGTGGAACATTATCGCTTACCCCGTGGATTACAAAACTCTGCCTGGAACCCCCAAAGACTGGTGGCCCAACTGGCCGGGGGATCTGCACAGTACAGGCGCAGCACTCTACGAAATTGGAGGGCTTGTGTATGCCTATTGGCGTGGCAAAACCGAAGAGCTTTTTCCATCCCCCGCACAGCAGCCCAAAGGCTAAGCTTTCCCTCAATCCCGTGCTGTGGCACAAGTGATTATGGAATGATTCGCAACTGAGGGGCTGAAATGCGCACTTTAATCTTCGCCTTTTGCCTGACCGCTTTCAGCTTGTCCTCACCCGCTTGGGCAGAGGAACAAGGCTTTAGCCAGTGGCTCAACGATTTACGTGTTGAAGCCGCGAAAAAGGGAATTTCTGCACAGACCTTGGACGCAGCGCTCACGGACTTAGAGCCAATCCCGCGTGTGATCGAGCTTGACCGCCGCCAGCCGGAGTTCACGTGGACTTTCCGCAAATACATGGGCAAGTTGGTCAACCAGGTCCGCATCGACAACGCCAAAAAGAAACTTGCCCAAAACAACAAACTTTTGACCCAAATCGGTGAAAAGTATGGTATTCAGCCGCGCTTTTTGGTGGCGTTTTGGGGCCTGGAAACGGATTTTGGGCGTTTGGCGGAAGGTTACTTCCCAACCGTTGCCGCCTTGGCGACCTTGGCGCATGACGGACGTCGGTCTAAATTCTTTCGCGAACAGCTTTTGACCGCCCTGAAAATCATCGACCAGGGCCACATTTCCGTGGAGCGCATGAAGGGCTCTTGGGCGGGCGCCATGGGGCATTTTCAGTTCATTCCCACCACCTTCGACGCTTATGCCACCGACTATGACGGCGATGGCAAGAAAGACATTTGGGCCAACAAAAAAGACGCTTATGCCTCTGCCGCCAAATTCCTGACCTCTGTAGGCTGGAAAGGCGATGAGATTTGGGGCCGCGAAGTCAAATTGCCCAAAGACTTCGACTTTAATTTGGCCTCCATCAAGGTCAAAAAAACGCTGAAAGACTGGCAAAAGCTTGGCGTGCGCCGCATCGGCGGTGCGAGTTTGCCGAACGTTGAGATGAAAGCCTCCGTCGTCGCCCCCGCAGGGGCCAGCGGCCCGGCGTTTTTGGTCTACGGCAATTTCCGCACCATCATGCGCTGGAACCACTCGATCTTTTATGCGCTGGCCATTGGGCAATTGGCGGACCGTATGGTGGGACTGCCCGCATTTACCACGCTGGGGCCCAAGGCTGAACGCGGCCTCACGCACACCGAAGGGCAAGAGTTGCAACGCCGCTTAACCGCCATGGGCTTCGATACCGGCGGGGTGGACGGCGTGGTGGGGCCTATGAGCCGCGAAGCCATCCGCAAATTCCAACGCGCCAAAGGGCTGATCCCGGATGGGTATCCTTCGTTGGAGTTGTTCGCAGAAGTGAAAAAAGGGCTTTGAGTCTTTACCGTTGAGTAAGCACTCTTGTGTCATAAAAAACGATAAATAAACATCAGCTGAGCAAGCCATGACCACAAACCCCAAGCGCATATTGAAAATCGCCGCCGTATTGAGCGTGTCTGCGCTGTTTTTGGCCGCGTGTTCCGAAACCCGTTTTTTGATGCACACCGCCAAGCGCTTGGACAAAACGGCCCAATCCAAAGGCAACTATAAAGTCGGCAAGCCCTACAAAGTCATGGGCCATTGGTACTATCCCGAAGAAGACATGAGCTATGACCGCACCGGTATAGCTTCGTGGTACGGCCCCAATTTTGACGGCAAACCGACCGCAAACGGTGAGGTCTTTGACCAATGGGCCGTCTCAGCGGCGCACAAGACACTGCCGTTGCCGTCCTTTGTCCGGGTCACCAACCTGGAAAACGGCCGCTCTTTGGTCATTCGCATCAATGACCGCGGCCCCTTTGTGGATGACCGCATCATCGATTTATCGCGCCGTTCGGCGGAACTGTTGGGCGTCATCAAAAAAGGGACCGCCCGCGTGCGTGTTCAAATCATGGCGCGCGAAAGCAAAGTTGCGAAAGAACGCGCCATTGCTGGTGGACAGCAATTGGCGCTCGACGATTCCCCGATCAAAGTCGACGTGCAACAAGTCAGCTCCAAACCCGTCGCATCTCAGGCCTTGCCGGCACCGACGGACGTCAAAGCGAGCTCAAAATTACACGTAAAGCCGGGGAGCTCACCTTCCACAGCAAGCAATGCTCCGGTTATTTCGCAGCCCATTTATGACGCGCCTGTCACCACGAAAGCCGCACCAGCCATAGCGATTGCGCCCCAGCCGGGTTTGTACATCCAAGCGGGCGCGTTCTCAAATATCGAAAATGCACAAAAAGTAAAGAATAGCTTAAAATCCATTGGCCACGTCAGCGTAACGCCCATTCAAGTGAGCGGGCGGGAGCTTTATCGCGTGCGTTTGGGCCCCATTGCCGACCGGGCCCGCGCCGATGTCATTCATCAACGCGTGGTTCAAGCCGGCTATGCCAATGCCCGCACCATCGTAGATTTACCAGTGCCCAACTAGAGCCACATTTTTCCCTGAGTTTTCAGGGGTAGCGCCCACGTTCCCAGGGGCGTAAAGTTGAACCGATTCCAACCCTAGTGACAGACCTGTCTATTGATGAAATTTACGCATTTCTCGACCATTTCCGCCGTTTTTGCCCTGTTTGTGAGCACGAACGCCTTCGCCATCGACACTCCGGCCAGCCATGTCTATCTGGTCGACACCACAACGGATGCGGTGTTAATGGACAAGCAAGGCAGCGTGCCCATGGCACCTGCGTCCATGAGCAAGCTCATGACGCTCTATATGGTGTTCGAACGCCTGCAAGACGGGCGCTTGTCACTGGATGATAAATTCTATGTCTCGGAGAACGCTTGGCGCAAAGGTGGGGCGAAGACCGGTGGGTCCACCATGTTTTTGGAACCCAGCATGCGTGTGCGCGTTGAGGACCTGATCCGCGGCATCATTGTGCAATCGGGTAACGATGCTTGCATCGTCGTGGCCGAGGCCTTGGGCGGCAGCGAAGAAGCCTTTGCCCAGGAAATGACCGATAAAGCCCGCGAACTGGGCATGATGGAGTCCACATTTAAGAACTCCACCGGGTGGCCGAACCCCGAACATCGGGTCTCTTCGCGCGATTTGGCAAAACTCGCCAAGATCACAGTCGAACAATTCCCGGAGTTTTACCACTACTATTCCGAAACCAGCTTTGTCTATAACGGCATCAAGCAAAACAACCGCAATCCCTTGATCTACAAGGAAATGGGGGCGGACGGTTTGAAAACCGGGCACACCGAAGAAAGCGGATACGGCTTAACGGCGTCGGCAGAGCGCAAAGGCCGCCGCCTTGTATTGGTGGTCAATGGTTTGGCTTCAAAAAAAATGCGCTCGTCTGAATCCGAACGTTTGTTGGAATGGGGCTTTCGCGAATTTGGCAACTACGAATTGTTCCGCGCGGGCGATATGGTCACCGACGCCAATGTCTGGCTGGGGCAAAAGGGCTCGGTCCCGCTGGTGATCAAAGAAGACCTGACGCTCACACTGCCCAAAAAGGCGCGGCGCAAAATGAAGGTCTCTGCCAAGTTTGAAGGCCCTGTGCCTGCACCGGTCCAACAAGGCCAACAGCTGGGCGTGTTGACCATCACCGCACCAGAGACCGAGACTATTGAAATCCCCCTTTTGGCAGGCGAAGGTGTCGGTCGTTTGGGTGTGATGGGGCGCTTAGGCGCGGCTTTGGATTACATCTTGTGGGGAAGCTCCCACTAAACCCGTGAGCTTTTAAGGGGGCGCACAGCATGTCGGCTGCGCAAAAAGGGCGCTTTATCACCCTGGAAGGGGGCGAGGGGGCCGGAAAATCCACCCAAATTCGCCTGTTGCAGGATGCCCTCGAAAACGCAGGCCGTACGGTCATTTGCACGCGCGAACCCGGCGGGTCGCCCGGCGGTGAAGCCATTCGCGAATTGCTGGTCAAAGGCGATGCCGACTGGGAACCTTTGACCGAAGCCCTGTTGAATTATGCTGCGCGCCACGAGCACCTGGAAAAGGTCATTTTGCCCACTTTGGCCGACGGGACATGGGTTCTGTGCGACCGTTTTGCGGACTCGACCATGGCGTACCAAGGTTATGGCTACGGTATGAACCGGGAAGTCATCCGCCGCTTGCACCGCTTGGTCGTGGATGAGGTGACACCGGACCTGACCTTGATTTTTGACATGCCCGTGGACGAAGGCCTGAAACGCGCCGTCGCACGCGGGGACGGCGAAGACCGTTATGAACGCATGGGCAAGGACTTTCACGAACGACTGCGTGAAGGTTTCTTGGAAATCGCCAAAAAGGACCCGGCGCGCTGTGCCGTCATTGACGCGACCGGAGACATCGGCGCTGTCGCAATGGCCGTGCATGACGCTGTCATGTCCAAGTTGAGGATCGATTTATAACATGTTCGAAGACGATGCATTCGATCCAGAAGGCGCCCCGCTGCCCATCCAAAACACGGAACTTCGCGGCCATGAAGAGGCCGAACAAACTCTGCTCGACAGTTTCAATTCGGGCCGCATGCATCATGCCTGGCTGTTAACGGGCCCCAAAGGGATCGGCAAAGCCACCCTGGCGCATCGGTTTGCCCGCTTTGTGCTGAAAAACGGCGGCAAGGATGAAGGCCCCGGCCTGTTTGGCGATGCTTTGCCAGCAGAAGACCCAACCAGCCTGAATGTGCCTGCCGACGATCCGATCTTTCAGCGGATCGTCGCGGGCGGTCACGCGGATATGTTGGTGATTGAGCGCCGCTTTGACGAAAAAAAGGGCAAGTATAAGACCGTCATTGATGTCGACAGCGTGCGCGAAGTGGGTGGCTTTCTGCGCCTAACCCCGGCAGAAGGCGGATACCGCGTAGTGGTCATCGACAGCGCGGACGAAATGAACGCGAACTCGGCCAACGCTGTGCTGAAAGTCTTGGAAGAGCCACCGGCAAACGCAATGCTGATCTTGGTCAGCCACAATCCCGGCCGCTTGCTGCCAACCATCCGGTCACGCTGTCGTCGCCTGAAATTACGCCCGCTCAGCAATGATTTGGTGTCCGATTTGGTCAAAACCTATGCCCCCGACGTTTTGCCCGAAGACCGGGCCCACTTAGCCAAGTTAAGCGACGGGTCCATCGGACGTGCTTTGGGGTTGGTGGAAGAGGGGGGCTTAGAGCTTTATCAAGATCTCTTGAACCTGCTTCACACCCTGCCCAACTTAGACGTCCAAGCGTTGCATGCTTTTGCCGACCGCGTCGCGCGCGCAGGGGCGGAAGACGCGTTCGCCACCGTCACCGGGCTTTTGCGCTGGTGGATGGAGCGCATGATCTTAACCGCTGCCGGAAAAGCGCCCGCGACATCGAATGAAAACGACGACGAAGCCCTGTTCATGGCGGGTTTGGCGGCACAAGCGCCCCTTGATCATTGGTTCGTCGTGTGGGAAAAGATCAACTATCTGGTGGCGCGGGCCGACAGCCTTAACCTGGACCGCAAGCAAATTATCCTAGATGCCTTCTTAGGCCTCGAAAACACGCTCAGGCGCGGCTAAATATAGAAAAGCCCCTGAAGTCTCAAAGGTTTATTTTTATGAACACGAACCCCAAGCATTATTACGTCACCACGCCGATCTATTACGTCAACGACGTTCCGCACATCGGCCATGCCTACACCACGCTGGCCTGTGACGTGTTGGCGCGCTTCATGCGCTTGGACGGGTTCGATGTAAAGTTTCTGACGGGCACGGACGAACACGGCCAAAAGGTCGAAAAATCGGCCCAGGCCAAGGGCGTCGATCCGCAAACCTTCACCGACGAAGTGTCCCAGCGTTTCCGCGATTTGCTGGGCACCATGAACTTCTCCAACGATGATTTCATTCGCACCACGGAAGAACGCCACAAAGTCTCTGTGCAAGAGCTGTGGAAGCGTCTGATGGACAAAGGTGAGATCTATCTGGACAAGTATGCCGGTTGGTATTCGGTGCGTGATGAGGCCTTTTACGACGAAAAAGAGCTCACCAAAGACGCCGACGGCAACAAAGTCGCGCCCAGCGGGGCTCCGGTCGAATGGGTTGAGGAAGCCAGCTACTTCTTCAAGCTGTCCGAATGGGGCGATCGCTTGCTGAAGTTCTACGACGAAAATCCGGATTTCATCCTGCCCAAAACCCGCCGCAACGAAGTCACCAGCTTTGTCGAAGGTGGGCTTTTGGACTTGTCCGTGTCCCGCACCACGTTTAAATGGGGCGTTCCGGTTCCCGGTGACGACGACCACATCATGTATGTGTGGCTGGACGCGCTCACCAACTACATCACCGCCTGCGGCTTCCCCGACGAAGACCACGGCGAGTTCCAGACCTATTGGCCCGCAGACCTGCACATGGTCGGCAAGGACATCTTGCGCTTTCACGCGGTCTATTGGCCTGCGTTCTTGATGGCCGCTGGCGTCGAGCCGCCCAAGCGTGTGTTTGCCCACGGCTGGTGGACCAACGAAGGACAGAAAATCTCCAAATCCTTGGGCAACGTCATTGATCCCATCGATCTGGTGGAGAAATACGGACTGGACGCGGTGCGTTACTTCCTCATGCGCGAAGTGCCGTTCGGCAACGACGGCGATTTCTCTCACACGGCCATGGTGGCACGCATGAACGGGGAACTCGCCAACGATCTCGGCAACCTCGCCCAGCGTGTTTTGTCCATGGTGGCGAAGAACTGCGACGGCGCTGTGCCCACCCATGGTGAGTTCACCGACGACGACCGTGAAATGCTTGACCAGGCTTACAGCCTGATTGATGCGACGCGTGAGCATATGGATGTGCAAGCGTTTAACCTAGCACTTGAAGACATTTGGGTACTGATCAGAGCTTGCAACGGTTATGTGGATCGCCAAGCGCCGTGGAAACTGAAAAAAGAAGACCCGGCGCGCATGGAAACGGTGCTTTATGTACTGGCTGAATGTATCCGCCATATCGCCTTGGTTTTGCAGCCCTTTATGCCTGAAGCCATGGCGAAGATGCTGGACCTGTTGGCCGTGTCCCACGACCACCGCGATTTTGCCTTCTTGGGCGAAGGTCACGCTTTGGTTCCCGGCGCCGCATTACCTAAGCCCGAAGGGGTCTTCCCGCGTTTTGTCGAACCGGAAGCTGAAGGCTAAAACCCATGCTGGTCGATAGCCACTGCCACTTGGACTACCCAGAATTCGAGGACTTGTCGGAAACCAACCGTCGGGCCAGCGAAGCCGGTGTCGGCGCCATGCTGACCATCGCCACAGCCATCGACAAATTTCCAGGCGTTTTGTCCGTCGCTGAAAGCCAGCCCAACATCTGGGCCACGGTCGGTGTGCATCCGCATTCGGCGGGCAAAGGCGATATGGTGACGTTCAGCTGGCTGATGGAGAACGCCAACCACTCCAAAGTCATCGGCTTTGGCGAAACGGGGCTGGACTATTTTTATGAACACAGCCCGCGTGAAGCCCAGCAACAGGCCTTTCGCACGCACATTGCGGCTGCCCGAGAACGCCAATTGCCACTGATCGTGCACACCCGTGACGCCGAAGAAGACACGCTGGCGATCCTGCACAACGAAATGGAGAAGGGGGCTTTCCCCGGTCTGATCCACTGTTTCAGCGCGTCGAGCGCATTCGCCCAGGCGGCTGTCAGCATGGGGCTCTATATCTCCATTTCTGGGATCATCACCTTTAAAAAGGCCGATGAGCTGCGCGATGCTGTGGCGCATGTGCCACTGGACAGACTGCTGGTGGAAACGGACGCACCCTATTTGGCGCCCATTCCACATCGCGGCCAGCCCAATGAGCCGGCCTATACGCGCCACACGGCGGAAAAACTGGCTGAGATCAAATACGTGAGCTACGCTGAGTTGGAAACCGCCACGACCAACAACTTCTTTAAACTGTTCACAAAAGCTGAGCGACCTGCAGAGTAGGAGAAGAGGGTGCGCATCACGGTTTTAGGCTCTGGATCATCCGCAGGCACACCCAGCATCGAATCAGGTTGGGGCAAATGTGATCCCAACAACCCCAAAAACCGCCGCACACGGCCGTCAATCCTCGTCGAAGACGCAGGTAAGCGTATTTTGGTCGACACCTCTCCGGACTTGCGCGAACAGTTTTTGCGTCATGAAATCCAGCATATAGATGCTGTCATCTACACCCATGCACATTCTGACCACTTGCACGGCGTAGACGATCTGCGCGGCATCAACCGCTTGATGAACGCCGCGATACCCATGTATGCCGATGGACGCACGCTCAAATCCATCCGCGAACGCTTTGGCTATGTGCTGGACCCCTTAGCGCCGGAAGCTGAGTTTTATTACAAATCAACTTTAGTTCCCCAGGAAATCGGCCACGGCCAAACCTTTAACGTTGCCGGGCTTAACGTCAAAGCCATTGAACAAGACCATGCCTACGTGAATACCTATGGGCTCCGGTTTGGTGACTTTGCGTACTCAACAGACCTGATTGCCATGCACGAAGACGGGTTTGAAATGTTGGAGGGGATTAAGGTCTGGATGCTGGGCACTTTCAATGAAAGTGCACACCCAACACATTTGGGTGTGGATCAGGCTTTGGAATGGATCGAGCGCATCAAACCCGAACGCGCTTACCTGACGCATCTGAGCTTCAATCTGGACTATGAGACGCTTCAAAAGAAACTGCCCGACAATGTGTTTGTGAGCTATGACGGGCTGGTCATTGACCTTTAAGTTTATTTCAATTGCAAACGCGTCCTACAGCAACTGAAACACAAATAAAACCCCATAACTTCCTAACATTAAACATAACATATTATTTTCCATAATATAAATTATGCGAAAATAGTGTTGCGTTATTTGAGGTTCATTTAGAGCGTCCCTGTCTCAAACGGATTCATACGTGAAAGCAAATTTGAGACAGCGTAAGCTGAAACGTGCCTGTTTGTGGCGTTAGATCTCAATTTTCTAACGTTGTGTAGCTGCACAGCGCTATTATCGACGTTGCTTTCGGAATTGGTGCTCTTGGTTGATGACTTTTACTCCAATGGTACTGAACAGCGTCAGCCAAAACGTCACAGTGGAAATAAATGCATTGCGATGGTGTTTGCCAAAGGGCTATATGGCTCTGAATACACGGCCAATCAGGGAGGAAATACACTTCTCAGATAACCTACACCAAAAATTGTTCCATGCCCCACCGATCATCAATCGTTGTTATGAAATAGTATGACGTATTGCGTTGATAATATTGATAGATTTTACAGCACTGTAGGCCACTTACGCATTAGATATCGTACATGCAGTGTGATACATTCACATACAGATTGAAGGGCTTTTACATCTGGGCTTGAGGTTACCTGTGTACGACTATCTGATCGACAGCTATACATCATTCATTACCAACATTGGTCTGTTGTCTATACTCGCTTGGGTTATGTCGGTCTTTTGGACCAAACTTGAACCTGCCCGACTAGCTTCGTCAAAAAAATTATCCATTTTGATCGGACTGGCCTTCGGATTGACCTCGGCGTTACTGATGTTCCATCCCTTTGAATTTGAGACCGGAATATTCGGTGATGCGCGCGGCGCGCCCTTGTTGTTGTCGGGCATGATCGGCGGGCCTTTGGCTGCGGCAGTGTCCACCATCATCAATGTTTTTATGCGCATTCAGCTGGGTGGCCCCGGCGCTCTTGCAGGTGTGTTTTATTGCGTAATCTTTGGGTTTTCGGGCCTTATGGTTCACTACACTTGGAAAGTACGCCAAACCACCCTGCTCCCTCCCATTCGTATTTTGTTGGCCATAGCGTTCGCCACCACCTTGATCAGCATGCCTGTGGTGTATTTGTTGCCCGAAGACAAAATTTGGGGGGCGTTGATTACAGTTTGGCCGCAAATGTATTTAGCGAACATCCTCGGCATTGCCGTTTTGGGCAGTTTGCTCCAGTTGGAATACAATCGCCGGCGTGAAGAGATTCAACTCAACGAAATGCAGTTGGAGCTCCTCAAGGCCAAGGAACAGGCCGAAGCCGCCAACAAAGCCAAATCGCAGTTCCTTGCCATCATGAGCCACGAGTTGCGCACCCCTTTAAACGCCATCATCGGCTTTTCTGATATGATCCAAAACGAAATCATGGGCCCTATAAGACCCCTGTTCTATAAGGATTATGCCTCAGACATTCACAAAAGCGGCTCGCATTTGCTGGAGTTGATTAACGAAATTCTCGACATGGCGAAGATTGAATCGGGCAAATACACCGTGCACTTAGAGCCCGTACACATGTATTCCATTGCCGATGAAGCCTTAATGATGGTGCGCTCACGCGCAGATAAAAGCGATATTGCTTTGGTGAACAAGTTGAGCCCGCAAATCCCCTACATCACCGCTGATCGCCGAACGGTTTCCCAGGTTTTGATCAACTTGCTGTCCAACGCCGTGCGTTTTACCCCTTCTGGTGGACAAATCACGATCAATGCACAGATCATGGGGAACGCGATAACCTTTGAAGTCATCGACACGGGCCGCGGCATTGCCCCCCAAGATATTCACCGCGCCCTCCAACCCTTTGTTCAGGTGGAGCGCGAAAGTGGGCGCTCGCATGAAGGCACCGGACTTGGCCTGCCCCTTTGTAAACAGTTTATCGAAATCCAAGGTGGTCGTTTTGCCTTAACCAGCACACTGGGTGAAGGCACCATTGCGTCGTTCACTTTGCCCATCGACCATTCCCAACTCGACCACCCCCTGGCGACGTATGATCCCGAAGCGGAGCTCCAATGGATGCCAACCATGAGTGTTGGGGTCAAACAATGGGATGAAGACCACCACACCTTGCTCAGCATGATCAATGATCTGAAAGAGGCTGTGGACCATGAGAACCGTACGCTCATGGCCCAGTTTCTGAGCGAATTCGTCGTGTATGCTGAAACCCACCTGACTTCGGAAGAAACACTGATGAAAGCCCTGAAATACCCAGGGTTTGAGGCTCACAAGGCCCGCCACGACGATTTCCGTCAGTGGATGCGCGACAAACAAACGCTGTTTCAAGACCTTCCAGCCCATTTCGACGGCGACGCGACGGCGGCTTATTTGAAGAACTGGTGGTATTCTCACATTCTAAAAGAAGACATGGCCTATTCGATCTACTTTGAGCGCAACAAAGATATGGTTCAAAAGCATTTGGGCGGATATAAGGGGATCAAACACGAACCCGCCCCCAAATCTTAAGCGAGCCCCCTGCCATGACTGAGTGCCCTTGTAAATCCGGTAAAGCCTTTGAAGCGTGCTGTGGACCGATCCTAGACGGGTCCGCTAAAGCTGAAACAGCCGAAGCGCTGATGCGGTCGCGCTACACCGCGCACGTCAAAGGCAACTTCGAACACGTGGCCGCAACTCACGCCCCCGAAGCTGCGGCAGATTACAATATTTCTTCTGCCAAAGCCCAATTTGTCGGCCTGGAATGGCAAGGCCTGGAAATCACCGAAACCACCGATGGCGGGCCCAATGACGAAACCGGCACCGTGACCTTCACCGCCCGTTTTATTGAAAACGGCGAGCGTCAAGCGCACCGAGAAAAGTCCGATTTCCGCAAAATCGATGGCGCATGGATGTATGTGGACGGCCAAATCAACCCAGCCGTTGAGCCGCGCCGCGTGCAAAAGGTCGGCCGCAATGACCCCTGCCCCTGTGGTTCGGGCAAAAAATTCAAGAAGTGCTGCGGGGCAAACTAATCTGGGCTACATCCGAGCCCTGTGCTGCGCGATGTAGATCAAGCCGTTCCACATCACAAACACCATCAAAGCCAGGCCGATCAGCCCCGTGATGGCGGTGCAGTTGGTGTCTTCAACACGCAGGCACGAAATAAACACCACCAAGTCGACGATGGACAAGGCCCCGCCAGCGGTGGCTTTGATTAATCTGGGGTTCTTCCAGTTCAGCTTCATGGACTCACACCTGCATTCTGTGCACACTCGCCCCAGTATATAGACAACTGGGTTCAAAATGGATCGTCATTTTAACTGCACTGCGTGTGGAAAATGTTGCCAAGGGTGGCTGCCGCTGACCATCCCCGATGCCTTAGCCCATGCGGACCGATTTCCCTTGTTCATCATGTGGAGCCCGGTGCGCCAAGGGGGCAAATCCTTCGCCCGGACTGAAGAGCTGGGCGTGACGGTCCAGTTGAAAAAGAAAAAACACGCTGCTGTGCGCATGACGCCGTTTTCCTATGTCCCCAGCGGTGTGAACTGCCCGGCTCTGTTGCCCGACGGTCTGTGCGCCGTACACGAGACCAAGCCTCAGCGCTGTCGCACCATGCCTCTGTCGGGTGCCCGCGCAGAAGACGACCAAGGTGATCTGCTGATCCCCAAGGCAGGCTGGACCTGCGACATCACCGAAAACGCGCCATTGGTGTATCAAAACAAATCCATTGTCGAACGAACCGAGTATGAGGCTGAACTCAGCGCCTTGAAAGCCGATGCAACGACACTTAAGGCCTACGGCGAATTTATGTTGGCGGGAAACCCCAAAGTGCGTATGGACGTGGAAAAGATGGCGAATAACCCGCGCGGCGGACATGTGGTGGTGAATTTCTCAACCCTCACCCCCCGCCTGCCCCAAGTCGACATGTTCGCGTTTGCCAAGCTCCAACTCCCCATCATGGAAGACTTTGCACAACGCACCCAAAGTGTGGCGGAGCTCGCCAAAGACCACGCCCGCTACCGCGCGTGTGCGGACGCGTACCGCCGCATGCTCGATCAGGCGTGATTTCGACGGAACAGAGCTTTTTCAAGCTCGACCAAAAACAACACGCTGGAAGACACCAAAACAATCTTCAACCAGTCCGTCCAGCCAATGGCTTGAGTACCAAACAGAGTTTGCAGGGGCGTTAAATACGTAAAGCCCAGTTGGAACACCACCAACACCGCAATCGCCATCAGAACATAACGATTGCCAAACAGCCCGTTCATATTGAGGACTGGGGCCGTGATAAAACGTGCATTGAACAGATAGAAAATTTCGAAATAAATCAGTGTGTTGACGGCGATTGTTCGCGCACGCTCTACACTGGCACCGTTTTCCATTTCCCAAATGAAGAACCCAAACGTGCCGATCAGCAAGATGATCGACACAAACATGATGCGCCACACAAACAACGGGCCCAAGACAGGCTCGTCACGTCCCCTAGGTGAGCGGCGCATGATGTCTGCTTCCGGTGGTTCAAACGCCAAAGACAGCGCCAATGTCACCGCTGTGATCATGTTCACCCACAAAATTTGCAGCGCCGTCAGAGGGAGCTCTTCAAAACCGACCATGACGGCCGCAAGAATGGCTAAGGCTTCACCGCCGTTGGTGGGCAGAATGAACAAGATCGCTTTGCGGATGTTGTCGTAAACCGTGCGGCCTTCTTCAACAGCATTGGCAATGGACGCAAAGTTATCGTCCGCCAACACCATTTCAGAGGCTTCTTTGGCCGCCTCGGTCCCCTTTTCACCCATGGCAATGCCCACATCGGCGCGTTTGAGCGCGGGTGCGTCGTTGACCCCGTCCCCGGTCATGGCCACGGTCAAGTCTTGGGCTTGCAAGGCGCTCACCAGACGCAGTTTGTGTTCCGGGCTGACCCGGGCAAAGACGTTGATGTCTAAAACGCGCTGGGACAGCTGCGCGTCGTCCAGCTCCTCTAACGCGACCCCCGTCAGGGTTTCGTTGGGGTTGTGCAAATCCAACTGCCGCGCAATGGCTGAGGCTGTCGCCCGGTGATCCCCTGTGATCATCTTCACCAAGATGCCTGCGCTCTTGCAGGTCTTGACGGCCTCAATCGCTGCGTTGCGCGGCGGGTCAATGAAGCCAAACAACCCCAACAGGACCAAGCCGTTGTCCACGTCTTGGAAATTCAGCTCCGTTTGACGCGACACCCCGGATTTGGTCGCAATGGCTAAGACCCGTTGCCCCCGCCCGGCAAGCTGATTGATCCGTTCATGCCACGCGTCTTTATCCAAAGCCGCCACCCCGCTTGGGGTGCGGACCTGTTTGCACTTGTTCAACACAATTTCCGGCGCACCTTTGACAAAGATATGCGCATCCCCAGCGTGACTGTGGTGCAACGTCGCCATGAACTTGTGTTCGGATTCAAACGGGATCAAGTCGGTGCGGGGGAATTGTTGGTTAAGGGCGTCCGGTTCTAGCCCGGCTTTGTCACCCGCAATCAACAACGCCCCTTCCATGGGATCGCCCTCCACCGACCACTGTCCCGGCTGTTGGACCATGCGGGTGTCGTTGCACAGCGCGGCGGCGCGTAAGGTCTCCTGCAAGACTTGAAAATCCGCAGCGTCCACATCTTGGCCGTCCATTTCAAAACCGCCATGGGGGTCGTAGCCCGTACCGCTGACACCGAAGCTATGACCCGCTGTCACAATGGTGCGCACCGTCATTTCATTTCGGGTCAAAGTCCCGGTCTTGTCCGAGCAAATCACATTGACTTCGCCCAGCGTCTCAACTGCGGGCAGCCTGCGCACAATGGCGTTTCTTGCGGCCATGCGCTGCACACCGATGGCCAAGGTGATGGTCATAATGGCAGGTAGACCTTCGGGGATCGCCGCCACGGACAAGCCGACCGCCGCCATGAACATCTGTGTGGCGGTATAGTCCTGCACCAACACACCATAAACAAACGTTGCCCCCGCAATGGTCAAAATCGCCCCGGTCAGCCACATGCCAAAACGCGCCATTTGGGTCAGCAGCGGCGTGATGAGCTGTTGCACATTGGCGACCAAAGTGCTGATTTGGCCCAATTCGGTGTTTACGCCCGTTCCGATCACCACCCCTGCCCCTTGGCCCGACGTCACCAGCGTGCCGGAAAAGGCCATAGACGTGCGATCGCCCAAGACGGTTTCGGTGTCTAAGGCTTCAACGCCTTTTTCCACAGGAACGGATTCACCCGTAAGTGCGGCTTCTTGGACCATTAGCCCTTTGGTGCGAAACAGCCGCAGGTCGGCAGGCACGCGATCGCCCGACTGCAACACCACAACATCGCCAGGCACCAAGTCCACCGCGTCTACGGTTTGACGCTGTCCGGAACGCAAAACCATAGCCTGGGGTGACAGCATCAGACGGATAGCGCGCAATGCATTTTCCGCCTTACCTTCCTGCACAAAGCCAATGATGGCGTTGATCAGCACCACGCCCACAATGACGGCCGTATCTAACCAGTGGTCCAACACGGCCGTGGTCAGCGCCGCGCCCAGCAACACGTAGATCAAGACGTTGTGAAACTGGGCAAAGAACCGGAAAAACGGATGCGTCGGCTTGACGTCTGGCAGCTTATTGGGGCCATGGCGCGCGAGACGTTCGGCGATAACGGCTTTGTCCAAGCCATGCTCAGAGGTTTCGAGCCGCTTGAACACATCGGCAGGGCTTTGGGCGTGCCAAATCACGCCGTTTGGGGGTTTTTGCGGGGGGTAATGGGCGCAATTCATAGGCATAAGAAGCCTCCGAAACCCAAAAGAGTGAAGTCCCTCTGCCTTTAATTATTCCACCGAAGTCCAGTCGGGAAAAGCAAAATCAGCCGTCGTCCAAGACCTTCAAAGCGTCCGTAGGGTCTTCATCTTCCAAGCGGCGCTGTTCGGGGGTTGGCGCGCCCGCTTCCAAATAGCGCTCGACCCGTTCGATCCGGTTTTGTTTGATCTTTTGGATCACGTCCATAAGCTTTTCGCGGGCGTTTTCATTGCCCGATTGCAGCAATTCGTCGATGGCTGCGCTGAATTTTTCGCGGTACGGCGGGTCTTCTTCGCGGATGAACAGTGAATTCACAATTACATGGGCACACCGGGCCAAAGCCTCAGTCGAGCGGGTCGACGTCACAAAATGGATCAATCCCGTGGTTTCGTCTTCAAACACGGTTTCCCAATCGACGGTGCCGTCTTCGCGATGCGGCCAGCTCATGCGGCTATCTCCTCTTCTTTTTCACGATTCGGATATTAGCATTATGCGGCTGCTCAGGCATAATCAGGTTCATGACCGATTCTTCTCGTCCACTCCCGTCTGCCAACTTAGAAGGCTTGTTGGAACTGATGGCGCAGTTGCGCGCGCCCGACGGGGGATGCCCTTGGGATTTGGAACAAACCTTCGCCACCATTGCGCCGCACACCATTGAAGAAGCTTACGAAGTCGCCGACGCCATTGATTCCTTGAATCGGGGGGGTGACATGGCACATTTGAAGGACGAGCTGGGCGATTTGCTGTTCCAAGTGGTGTTTTATGCCCAGATGGCCAAAGAACAAGGCGATTTCGACTTTCACGACATCGCCGCCGCCATCACGCAAAAAATGATCCGCCGCCACCCCCATGTGTTCGGCGAGCAGTCCGGCATTGACAGCGCCGACGACCAAACGGTGAATTGGGAAGCCCTGAAAGAACAAGAACGCAAGGCCAAAGCCGAAAATGCCGAAGAACCCCACGGCGTTCTGGACGACGTCAGCCACGGCTATCCGGCCTTGATGCGCGCCAACAAGTTGCAAAAACGCGCCGCGCGTGTGGGCTTCGATTGGCCCGACACCCTGCCCGTCATCGACAAAATCCACGAAGAAATCGACGAAGTCAAAGCCGAGATCGACAGTGGCGACCGAGAGGCCTTGGAGGCTGAGCTTGGCGATTTGCTGTTTGCGTGTGTGAATTTGGCGCGCAAAACCGGGATTGATCCCGAAACCGCGCTGCGATCGGCCAATTCAAAGTTCGAAACCCGCTTCAAACATATCGAACACACGCTTTGGGACCAGGGCAAAGAGGTTCAAGAGACACCCTTGGACGAACTTGACCGTTTGTGGAACGAAGCCAAATCTTTGCAAAAAGAAACTTGAGATTGGTGAGAAACCCGCCATCATGGGACTTATGATTTCAAATACTTTCAAACGCGTTGCCACAAAGACCGCCACCTTGGGCTTAGCCGCCATGGTCCTGGCGTCGTGCTACCTGCCTTCGCGCTTCGATGCCGAAATCGAAGTGGACCGGGCGGGCTATTATTCCATGATCTTCGACGGCTATATGGCCGATGTGTATCTGTTCGACGGGCTGCGCAAAGGCAAGATCAGCCGCGCGGAAGAAAAAGAAAAAATCGCCGTCATCGAACGCGATTTCTCTAGAGACGCCAATACGCAAGAGTTTCAGTACTACCGCGAAGGCCATTTCCGTGTGAAGTGGGAGCGCAAAGGCGATCTGCTGAAAGCCAAAACGGTCACATTTTTGCGCCGAAATGAGCTGATCTTACAGCTGAAATATGTGGCGAATTCGGGCTATGTGGTGTTGGAAGGCAAATCCATCAAGCAGGAAAACCGCAAACGCATTTACGACATGGGCCTGAACATGCAAGGCACCATCCGCGTCAAAACCGATATGCCGATCAAAAGCCACAACGCGACGATCGAAAAGAAAGACCCCAAGGACCCACGCTACAAGTGGCTGTCTTGGGACATCGAAAGCATCATGAGCCCCCGCCCCCGCGCGGTCTTTATCATCGAATAAAAAAAGGGCCCCAAACCAGGGGCCCTTTTTCGTGATGCGTCTGCGTGTTTATGCCGAACGCACATCCGCAAGGAACGTGCTCACCGTGCTTTTCAGCATTTCCGACTGGCGTGATAGCTCACCAGATGCCGACAACACCTGGCTGGCTGCACTGCCCGTTTCGCTGGCGCCGCGCGTCACTTCGGTGATGGAGCCTGAGACCTCTTGCGTGCCTTGGGCTGCTTGTTCGACATTGCGTGCAATCTCAGACGTCGCGGCCCCCTGTTCTTCAACAGCAGCCGCAATGGCGGACGAGATCTCGTTAATTTGGTTTATGATCCCACCGATGGAGCCAATTGCAGCAACCGCATCTTGCGTCGCCCCTTGGATCCCGCCGATGTGGCTGGAAATCTCTTCCGTCGCTTTGGCCGTTTGGTTGGCGAGGTTTTTGACCTCTGACGCCACAACCGCAAAGCCTTTACCCGCTTCACCCGCACGCGCTGCTTCAATGGTCGCGTTCAAGGCCAACAGGTTGGTCTGATCGGCAATGTCCGTGATCAAGGCCACCACTTCGCCGATTTTGTTGGCCGCGTCCGCCAAACCTTGGACCTTAGTGTTGGCGCCGTCCACTTCTGACACCGCTGTACCTGCGATTTGTGTGGATTGGGCAACTTGGCGCGAAATTTCGGAAATGGAGCTCGACAGCTCTTCCGCTGCCGACGCAACGGTCTGCACATTGGCGGACGCTTGTTCCGAAGCGCTCGCAACGCCCGTGGACAGTTGCATGGTTTGGTCCGCCGTTCCCGTCATGGACTGGGACGAAGATTGCAGCTCCGTCGCGGCGGACGAGACCGTTTCAATCATCCCAGCCGCGTCGGAATCAAACCGTTGTGTCAGATCCATAATGCGCTGAGCACGGGCTTTGCGACGCTCTTCGTCTGCTTTTTGCTCCTCAGCCAGTTGGTCGGCACGGATCATAGATTGTTTGAACACATCCACGGCACCTGCCATACTGCCCATTTCATCGCCACGGTCCATACCGGGGATTTCGACGCCATGATCGCCACCCGACAGGGTCACCATGGTTTTCGACAAAGCAGAAATGGGTTGGGTGATCGAGCGACCAATCAGCATGGACACGGCCACCACAGCCCCCACCACGACAATGAAGATAATGCCGAAGAACACGGCTTGGTTCATAAACGCTTGGTCCACGTCATCAACGTAGACGCCCGTACCAATGACCCAGCCCCAGGGTTTAAAACCGGCGACATAGGAAATTTTTGGCTGGGGAGCATCTGCGCCAGGCTTTGGCCACATGTACGGCACGTAGCCCGCCCCGTTGGCTTTAACTTCATCGACCATGGCAATGAACAGCTTCAGACCGTTGGGGTCTTTGACGTTACTAACATCCTTCCCGTTCAAGGCCGGTTTAATCGGATGCATCACCATTTGTGCATCCAGATTATTGATCCAGGCATAGTTTCCGCCGTCGTAGCGCATGAATTCGACCGCTTCTTTGGCCAAAACTTTGGCGTCTTCAACGCTAATTTCGCCGTTTTGGGCACGACTTTCGAAGTGCGAGACGATGGATAAGGACGATTCAACAATACTTTTGGTCTTTTGCTGACGGCTTTCCATCATTTCGGAGCGCAGAGACATCAACGAAATGACAAAAAAGGCCACCATGCCGGCGGCCACCAAAGCAACGATCAAGAGCAATTTTTTATTGATGGGGAGGTTTTGCAAATTCATAGTCGCACCTAATAGTCATGTTCCACTCAACGATCCACGAAAGTGGTATCGGTGATGCTACATAACACGAATTGTGCAGGTGCAACAGTAAATGCGCTGCAGCGCAAAAAAATGTTCAATTAATTGTAACTATTTGAACATAGAAGACAAAGGTTATGGCTTTTCATCATTTTGCCGCAATCGTTTGATCAGGCTAGATGTATCCCAGCGTCCACCGCCCATGGCTTGGACTTCTTTATAGAACTGATCAATCAAGGCGGTCATGGGCATTTGAGAGCCGTTGTTGTCGGCTTCGCTGAGAACGATACCCAAATCCTTGCGCACCCAATCGACCGCAAAGCCAAAATCAAATTCATCATCGACCATGGTGGTGCCCCGGTTGTCCATTTGCCAAGACTGTGCGGCCCCTTTGGAAATCACTTCAAGGACCTTTTTGGCATCCAACCCAGCACGAACAGCGAAATTCAGACCTTCGGAAAGACCTTGAACCGTGGAGACGAAGCAAACTTGGTTCACCATTTTGGTGAGCTGACCAGAACCGCTGGGCCCCAGCAAAGTTACAGCTCTCGCAAAGCAATCAATGACGGGTTGAGCCGTGGCAAAGGCGTCTTCATCCCCACCGCACATAACGGTCAAGATTCCTTGCTGGGCGCCCGCTTCACCACCCGACACAGGGGCGTCGATGAACGCAATGCCGCGTTCTTTGCCAGCTGCATAAAGTTCACGCGCCACTTCTGCGCTGGCCGTTGTGTTGTCGACGAAGATGGTGTTTGGCGTCATGCCTTCAAACGCGCCGTTTTCGCCCAACACGACCGCGCGCAGATCATCGTCATTACCCACGCAGGCAAAAACGATGTCCGCACCTTTGGCGGCCTCGGCAGGGGTTTCTGCCATGCTCCCACCAAACTCTTCGGTCCAGGCGACGGCTTTGGCAGACGTGCGGTTGTAAACGGTGGTCTCATGGCCGCCTTTTTGCAGATAGCCAGCCATGTGGTAGCCCATCACGCCCAAACCAAGAAATGCGGTTTTCATTACGTTTACTCCTTAAAATAAGGTCTGTTCCAGCACATCGAAGCTGGCTTCTGTGGGCGCGATGAACAGCTCGCCCCCTTTTGCGCCGTTGGCCGGTTGGTACGCAGTTTTCTTGCGGCGGTGGCGCGCATAGGCACCGATTTCGTCCATCATCAACTGCCCGGCGGCGTGATCCCAGGGATACAACGCCCCGCCGTAGTGAATGAAATGGAGCTTACCCACCAAAACGTCCAGGTATTCCCGCCCACAACAGTGGTGGCGGATGAGATGACGCGGCAAATCCGCCTCACCTTTGTCCATGCGCGCCTGAATTTTAGGACGCGTCTTGTCGCCCAAAGACCCGGTCATGTCCGAAACGCTTTGAGGTGGATCAAAGGATATGGCGCGACCGTTCAAAAACACACCTTCGCCGCGCTTCACCGTCGCACAAACGTCGGCCACGGGATCCAAAATCCAGCCCATGAGGGTTTCGCCATTTTGGATCAAGGCGCAAATGGTGGTGAAACACGCCTTGCCCTGGGCGAAGTTGTTGGTGCCGTCCAAGGGATCGATGGTCCAAACCGGCTGCTCACCATGCAGACGGTCCAACACCGAAGCATCGCGAAAGGATTCCTCTTCGCCGACAAAAACGGACCCGGGCAACAACTTTGCCAGACCTTCAATCATGCGGACCTCGGCTTCGAGATCGGCAATGGTCACCAAATCAGTGGGACGGGCTTTGGCCCTGATGTCGTGTTTGTGCAACTGACCAAAGCGTGAAAGAATTTCTTCTTTCGCGACCACGCGCATCAGTTCTTCCACATCCCGAATCAACTCTTCCATGAAGCGATCTTGGGTCATTCCAACCCTCGGGGCAAGTCCCGTAAACGGACTATGCTTCAGCTGTTGTCCCGCTCGCGTTTAAAGCCGGACTTGAGCGCATCGATGTACAAAAACGTGGTCGCGTCACGCTCGCTCTTTTGCAGCAGAGCTTTGAGGACATACGCGCAAAATGCAACGGCGTCGGCTTTGCCGTTGAGTTCAAAATGCTCCGAAATCTCGTTGAGATTTTCGTGTGTCGATTTATGCGCCATGACGTTCAGTTGCGATTTGACGAGCTTATGCTTCTCGCGCCATTTTCGCTGTGCTTGAGCACTGGCCATGATCTTCCCTTCCAAGCTTTTGCTGTGATCGCCTTCGTTTTTTTGGCGATTCTCCACTCAGGATATCTACTAGGATATAAGAAGTGGTTAACGCGAAACCTAAGGATTTCTGCGTGTTAGGCTGTAGCTTAGGATAAAATGTAGATAATTAGAGCTGTTCGAAGCGTCTTGCGTTGGCGGGATCTAGCTCAACCACCAATTCGATGCCGACTTCAGTGTCTGTCCGGGCTTTCACATCGCCATGGGCATAAAGCCAGGACAGACGTTTGCCGTCTGCAGGGTCCAACGTGGTGGTGAGCGTCTCGAGCCCCTTGGCGAGTTGATCTTCGACAGCCGCCAAGAAGTCGTCCACCCCTTCCCCGGTCACGGCAGACATGGGGATCACCGGCTGCTCGGCACGTTTGGCGAGGTTGATTTGCACGTCGTGCTCGTCTTCGTCCAACGCATCCATTTTGTTGCGCACTTCGATGAAGTTGTCGCTGAGGCGTTCTTCGTCCACGCCCAGGCCCTTCATGACCTCCTCCACATCCAGCATCTGCGCTTCGCTGTCGGGGTGGGAAATGTCGCGCACATGCACGATGACTTGGGCTTCCAAGACCTCTTCCAACGTGGCGTGGAAGGCTTCGACCAGCTCGTGGGGCAAGTCCGAAATAAAGCCCACGGTGTCGGACAAGATGATCTCTTTGCCCGATTTCAACTCAATAGAGCGCATGGTGGGGTCCAGCGTGGCGAAAAGCTGGTCTTTGACGAACACTTTCGCTTCGGTCAGACGGTTGAACAAAGTCGACTTGCCCGCGTTGGTATAGCCCACAAGGGCCACGATAGGGAACGGCACCTTTCGACGGCTTTCGCGGTGCAGCTCGCGGGTGCGCTTGACCTCTTTAAGCTGTTTTTTGAGCTTGGTGATACGCTGGTCAATCAAACGCCGGTCGACCTCAATTTGGCTTTCGCCGGGACCGCCCATAAAGCCCGCGCCGCCGCGTTGGCGTTCCAAGTGGGTCCAAGACCGCACAAGTCGTGATCTTTGATAGGTTAAATGTGCCAAATCGACTTGCAAGCGGCCTTCTTTGGTGCGCGCCCGCTCACCGAAAATTTCCAAGATGATGCCCGTGCGGTCCAGGACCTTGCACTCCCATTCACGCTCCAAGTTGCGCTGCTGAACGGGGCTGAGCTGGGCGTCGATGATGATTACACCCACGTCACGGCCTTTGACTATGGCGTCTAAGCGCTCAATCACGCCTTTGCCGAAGTACGAGCCGGGTTTGAGTTGCGACAGGCCCACAATCTCGGCCGCGACAATCTCCACCTGAATGGCGGAGGCAAGGCCGATGATCTCTTCCAGCCGTGCTTCAGGCGCACGAAAGGCCGCCCCGGTTTCAGAGCGTCCTGTATTTTTCAAATGCGGATGAACAACCAAACAACGTTCGCCTCTGGCGTAACCTTCACCTTCGTCACCAAAGGTGAATACGTTGCTCCCCTTTTTCCCCCCGCCAGTGCGGTCAGACAAAGGGGTTATTCCTCATCGACCACTTCGGGTTCGAACAGCGAAATGGGCTGTGACGGCATGATGGTCGAGATCGCGTGCTTATAGACCAACTGCGTGTGTCCGTCGCGGCGCAACAGGACAGAGAAGTTGTCAAACCACGTCACAATACCTTGCAGCTTCACACCGTTGACCAAAAAGACGGTCACGGGTGTTTTTTGTTTGCGGATGTGATTGAGAAAGACGTCTTGGACGTTCTGTGATTTATCTGAAGCCATGGTGCTTCCTTAAGTCAGTTTATGTGCGCCAGAAGTTGGGAACAACCCGCGCAATTATTATTTCCATGTAGGCCGTGTGGATTTCATCAAGACGCTGCCCCCAGACATCGTCACTGATTTCCCCCTACGATAAGGCCCCCCCAGATGGACCGTGCGATCTTACAGCGTCTTCGTAAAATTTAAAAGCCCCTGTAGTTCTTT
Source organism: Magnetovibrio sp. PR-2 (assembly GCF_036689815.1). NCBI lineage: Bacteria > Pseudomonadati > Pseudomonadota > Alphaproteobacteria > Rhodospirillales > Magnetovibrionaceae > Magnetovibrio > Magnetovibrio massiliensis. The sequence goes on from NZ_JBAHUR010000002.1 coordinate 58,073, forward strand.
AAGATATACAGCAGGTTCTGCGCCTAAAAATTCTTCCGTCTCGGGCGGCTCTTCACGGATCAACACGGGCAAACATCCGGCGTTCACGGCGCATTCCATATCGATCTTGGAATCCCCCACAAACCAAACGTCAGCCCCCAAATCGATGTCGGAGCCTTGCAAAGACATTACAACCGGATCAACTGCAGGTTTGTCTTGGGGTGCGTCGGTCGCGCCAATAATTTGGCCGAAGTGTTTGTCCCAGCCCAGTTTTACAGCCTCTTTGCGCAACAGCGTGCCGGTCTTATTGCTGACCACGCCCAAGTAAATCCCCTCACCTGCGAGCTCAGCCAGCATATCGGCTGCGCCGGGCAGCGGGGTCAGGCGCTCTAAGTGAATGGCTTTGAAATGGCCGTAAAACACGTCTTTAGCCTCTTCCCAGCGATCGCCGAACAGTTCGGGGAAGCTATCGCGCAGGGATTTTGCCACCCGCGCTTTGGTTTCGTCTAACGTCCATTCTTCTACATCGAATTCGCGAAACGTCGCATTGAGCGCGTCTTGGATAATCAGCCAGCTGTCCACCAGGGTGTTGTCCCAGTCAAAGATGATGGCTTTCGGTCGCGTGGGTTGGGTGTCAGTCATAGGTTACCTTGAAGATAAGCGCCATAGAGGTCGATGACCTTGCGCGAAAACGGGCCGATTTCACCGTCGCCGACCTGAGCGTCGTCGATTTGCACCACCGGGCGGATCATCACGGTCGAAGACGACGTGAACGCTTCACGTGCCGCTTTGGCTTCGTCCAAGCTGAACGCGCGCTCGGTATAGGTCAGACCGTGCTGTTTAGCCAGTTTCAGCACGGCTTTGCGTGTGACACCGCCCAAAATGGCGCAATCGGTATGACGCGTGATCAGTTCGCCTTGCTCGGTCACAATCCAGGCATTGGATGCCGAGCCTTCGGTGACAAAGCCGTTTTCGTCCAATAGCCAAGCTTCCACAGCCCCCTGGGCCGTGGCTTCGGTTTTGGCCAGCACGCCGGCCAACAGCTGTACGGTTTTGATGTCGCAGCGTTTCCAACGGATGTCCGGCTGGGTGATGACTTTTGCAGGTTTCACAGCGGCTGCGTCGAACGGTTTGGTGCGCCAGGCCGTAATCACCAAGGTGGGTCTTAAGCCCTCAGGTGCAGGGAAGTCCCGTGGCGCAACCCCCCGGCTGACCTGCAGATAAAGCGCGCCGGTTTTGATGCGGTTGACGGCCAACACCCGGCGCAAAACCACTTTCATCGATCCGTCCGCCATGGGCTGGGCAATGCCAAGCTCCGTCAATGAGCGGTTCAAGCGCGACAGATGGCCGTCTTCGTCGATGATGCGACCGTTTTGCACAGCAAATACTTCATAGACCGAGTCTGCGAATTGAAAGCCCCTGTCTTCGATGTGCACGGTGGCTTCATGATGCGGCGCATAGCGCCCATTGACGTAACAGATGGACATCTAGAAATACTCCAACTGCACCGAGAACATCTTTTCAACCTGGGCAATGATATCGGTTGCGGCAAACACCACGACGCGGTCGGTGGCTTGAATGACCGTGTTGCCGCGCGGGCTGATGACTTCGTCACCGCGCACAATGGAGCCGATCACCATACCATCGGGAAGATCGGCTTCTTTCAAGGGTTTGCCGACCATGGGCGAGGTTTCCAGGGCTTCGGCCTCAATCAATTCGCCAAAGCCTTCACCCAGTGTGTGGACCGAATGAATCCGTCCGCGACGCACGTGCTGAATAATGGTCGAAACCGTAATGTTGCGCGGATCGACAACCACATCCACACCCAGAGAACCGATCAGGGTTTCGTATTCCCCTTTGTTGATCAGCGTGATGGCGCGCTTGGCCCCTTCGCGCTTGGCCATCAAGGACGACAGAATGTTGTTTTCGTCGTCGTTGGTGACCGCAATCACGGCTTCGGTCATGGCGATGTTGGCTTCGTCCATGATTTGCATGTCCAGGGCGTCGCCTTGAATGACCATGGTCTTTTTCAAGCGGCTGGCGCAGAACCCGGCCCGTTCGGCGTCCCAATCCACCAACTTGATGTTGAGGTTGCTTTCGGTGGTTTCTAGCTCTTCGGCCAAGAACAGACCGATGTTGCCGCCCCCAAAAATCACCAAACGGCGCGCTTCTTGTTCATCGTGGCCAAAGGCGGCCATGGCGCGGTCTTGTTTGTCGGAGGCGACGACAAAATACACATTGTCGCCCGGCTGCATCTGGCTTTCGGCGTCCGGGGTCATAAAGTGACCGTTGCGCACAATGCCAATGACCGTAATCGCCAAATCTGGGAACAGCTGGGTGATTTGGCGCAAAGGCGTGTTGATCAGCGGGCAGGTATCTGTGCACCGCACGCCCAACAGTTTCACTTTGCTTTGCACCAGCGGAATCATCTCAAACGCACCCGGCACCGTGAGGCGGCGCTGAATGGCGCGCGCGACTTCAATTTCCGGCGAAATGATGACGTCAATGGGCATGTGTTCGCGCGAAAACAGGTTGGCCCACATGGGTTGCAAATAGGACTGAGCGCGAATGCGCGCAATTTTGGTGGGCACGTCGAACAAAGAGTGCGCCACTTGGCACGCGACCATGTTGGCTTCGTCGGCTGCGGTCACGGCAATGATCATATCCGCATCACCGGCCCCAGCACGTTCCAGCACATCGGGACGTGAAGCGTGACCGATCACACCTTGCACATCCAAAGTGTCGGAGATGCGACGGATCAATTTCGGCGATTGGTCGATCACCGTGACATCGTTGTTTTCACGGGACAAATGTTGGGCGATGTGAAAACCCACCTGCCCTGCACCGCACACGACAACTTTCATGAAGCCTACCCCTTAGATTCTCAAGACGCCTGGATGATCAATCAACCGGACTTTTTCGTCAACTCATCACCGCTCAGACCCAACGATTTGAGCTTGCGGTGAAGGGCGGAACGTTCCATGCCGACGAACTCGGCCGTGCGCGAAATATTTCCGCCAAAGCGCGCCACTTGGGTTTTGAGGTATTCACGCTCAAACAGCTCACGCGCTTGTTTCAGTGGTAGCCCCATCATTTCCCCCGCACCATTGGTCGGAGCAGCGCCACCGTTCCCAGACACCACTTCGCTGGGCAAGTGTTCAGACGTGATGGGCTCACCAACATCGCCGGGGGCCATGATTAGGACGCGTTCGATGATGTTTTTAAGTTCACGCACGTTGCCCGGCCATTCATAGGCCTGAAGTGCAACAATGGCGTCTTCCGATAGCTTGCGCGCAGGGTGTCCCGAGCGTTTAGAGGCTTCGGTGATAAAGTGTGCCGTCAACATCGGGATGTCTTCACACCGGTTCTTTAACGTCGGCACTTCGATGGGAACCACCGATAAACGATAAAACAGGTCTTCGCGAAACCGCCCTTCGCCAATGGCGTCTTGAATGTCTGTGGATGCACTGGCGACCACGCGTACATCAACCTCGACACGGGTGCTGCCACCGACCCGCTCAAAGATTTGCTCTTGCAGAACGCGCACGATTTTGCCCTGCGTTTCCATGGGCATGTCTGTCACATCATCCAGCAACAAAGTCCCCGTGTGTGCCGCTTCGAAATAGCCAACACGCCGACCGCCTTCGCCGTCGTCGCCGGGCGTTTCGGTGCCGAACAGTTCAATTTCAAGACGTTCCGGCTCCATGGTGGCGCAGTTGACCACAACAAAGGGGCCGGAGTTGCGGGTTGAGCGGTCATGCAGCATGCGTGCAACCACTTCTTTGCCGCTGCCGCTGGCCCCGGTAATCAAAACACGAGAATTCGCCGGCGCCACCCGGTCCACAGCTTGGCGGACTTGGGCGATGGAGGACGATGTGCCGATGAGCTCATCATCCGTGTCCGTGCGCATGCGCAAGTCTTCGTTTTCACGGCGCAGGCGCGCCGCTTCAATGGCGCGTTCCACCACCAACACCAAACGATCCGCCTTGAACGGCTTTTCAATAAAGTCATAAGCACCGTCTTTGAGTGCTTTAACCGCCGTTTCCACTGTGCCGTGGCCACTCATCATCACAACGGGCAGGCTTGGGTGGCGTTTTTTGATGGCGGATAGGATTTGCAATCCATCCATTTGTGAGCCTTGCAGCCAGATATCGAGCAAGACCAAGCTCGGCCTGCGCGTTTCAATCATGCTCAAGGTTTCTGTGTCGGTTCCAGCTTCGCGCGGCTGGTAACCTTCGTCTTCCAACAATCCGGCGACCAATCCCCGGATATCGGCTTCATCGTCAACAATCAGAATATCTTGGCTCATTTTCTCTGCTTCTTATTTGACCAGCAACTCTTCGGATTGTCCGGGTCTTTCGGGTGAGCTTTGCGCGTCTTGAGGGGGGAAGGTGAGCACAGCTCTGGCCCCACCTTCAAGCCTATTTTCCAAATTTAAATCGCCACCGTGCTCTGACATGATCTTTTTCACAATGGCGAGCCCCAGCCCGGTGCCTTGATCGCGCGTGGTTACATAGGGTTCCGTCAGCCGCACCAGGTCCGTTTCGGGCAACCCCGGGCCGTTGTCTTCAACCAAGATTGAGGTACGAACACCTTTGCGCACGTTTTGCTGGGACAAGGAAACGCGAATCCAACCGTCTTGGTCCATGCCGGATTCGCTCACCGCTTCCGATGCATTTTTCAAAACATTGGTGAGAACCCGGGTGATTTGCTGGGCGTCGCACGAAACCGTGACGTCTTGGGCGGGTAGGTCCGTCTCAATGGACAAGCCTTCGACCCGGTTGCGTTCCAAAAACACGGTTTGACGACACAGCTCCGACAGGTTTTCCGGGCGCAGAACGGCCTGAGGCATGCGGGCAAACGATGAAAATTCGTCGACCATGCGGCGCAAATCGTCCACTTGGCGCACGATGGTGTCGGTGCAGGTCGTGAACGTGTCCGGATCTTCATGAATTTGTTTGAGATATTTGCGTTTCAAGCGCTCCGCAGCCAACTGGATTGGGGTTAGCGGGTTCTTGATTTCGTGGGCAATGCGGCGCGCCATGCCGGCCCAGGCGGCCTTGCGTTGAGCCGATTGCAGTTCAGTCATATCGTCGAAGGTGGCGACAAAGCCGATCACGTCGCCTTCCAGCAATTCAGCCGCCATGGTCAAGTTCAACACCCGGTCGGGCTGGCCTTCGCGCGAAATGATAATTTCATCGTGCTGGGCATGGTTGGGGCTTTTCTTGACGGCAGACAGGGCGTTCTCCATTTCCGGAATGATATCGGCCAAGTCTTGTCCGCAGGCGGCTTGAAGGTCTGTGTCCAGCAATTGGCTAGCGCTGCGGTTGGGCAAATCGATGCGCCCGTCCCCATCCAACCCGATGACGCCTGCACTGACACCTGACAGAACGGTTTCGGTAAACCGACGCCGCTCATCCAGGGTTCGGTTCATTTGCATCAGGCCCTGTTGTTGCTGTTCCAATCGGCTGGTCATGGCGTTGAAGGCGCTGGTGAGCGATCCCAATTCACCGATGGTGTCGTCAACTTCTACACGTTTGGATAAATTGCCGCTCGAGATCTGCGCAGACGCCGCAATCAAGCGCGAGATCGGACGCACCATTTGGTTGGCCAAAGCCATACCGATCCAAACGGCGGCGAACAACAACAACAAAGACACCATAGCGAAGATTGCAACAAAGGTGATTTGGATTTTGCCGCCGCTTTCTTCCATGCGCAAATAGGTCTGGGCGGCTTGGCGCACACGGTCCATGTTGGTCAGCACCTGAGCGTCAATGAAACGCCCCACCATCAAATAGGCACTGGAATAGGCTTCCAGGCGCATCAGGGCGCGCACCTGGTCGGCATCGGTGGCGGTCAAAACCACCAACTCGCCCCGGTTCGCCCGGTCAATGGCGTTGGGGGGAATGCGCCCGACACCGATGGTCGGCAGTTCCGTTTCACCCCGCGCCAAAACATCGCCGAAACGACTGATGACAGACGCTTCGGTCAAATTGTGTTCCTTGGCGTAGTTGGATAACGCCAAATTCAACAGGTTCGGGTTGGCGCTGAGTAGCGCCTGATCGCGGTTCAAATCCGCCGCCATAGACATAACATCTGCACCAATGCTTTGGATATGTTCTTCAAAATAGGCAGAAGCGACGGCTTGTGATGCATCCACTGCGGTTTTCACCCGATCAGAAAACCATGAATTGAAGCCAAAATTCAAAAACAAGGCGGCAAAGACCGTGACCAAGATAGCAGGCGTCACCGCCAGGGCCGAAAACATAACGACCAAGCGCATATGAAGCGCCGAGCCCGCCATCCCTTGGCGGCGCTGCGCCCACATGCGTGTGATGCGCAAAACGATGACCAAAGCCAAAAGCAACAAGATCACCAAATCGGCGATTAAAAAGGCTTCAAGTTTTGCAGGGTCCGGCGTGCCTGTACCTGTCGACGTCCCGGTCATCAAACCAAAGGTCGCGGTGCCCAGTACAATGGCGCTCGCCGCCAACACAAACGCCACGCGGCGGCTCATCAAGACGCGCGAAAACATCCCCCGGGGTCTCAGTCGGGGCTTGTTAACTACGTTTGGCTGTTGGACAGCTTCTGTCATGCCAGACCTTTCGCCAGCTGACCTTAAAGGGGCCTATTTACCGCCGCCACGAATGACGGGAATCTCCAGCTCACGAATTTTCTTGCGCAACGTGTTGCGATTCAAGCCCAAAACATCAGCCGCCTTGACTTGGTTGCCACGCGTGGCATCCAAGGTGAGCTGCAACAAAGGACGTTCGATTTCGTGCAAAATCCGCTCATAGAGGCCCGGAGACGGCAATCCGTCACCGTGGGCGGAAAAGTAGGTCTTCAAATGGCGTTCGACCGATTGAGACAAACCGCCGCTATCGCTTTCGGGCACACTTGGCGGGGCTTCAGCCAACTCGACCTCGATGGTCTCTAGGCTGATTTCCTCTTCCACACTGAGCGCGGCCAGGCGTTTGACCATGTTTTCCAGCTCGCGCACGTTGCCGGGCCAGCTGTGGCGTTTGAGGCGGTCCATGGCTTCGGGCGACACGGTTTTCCACGGAAGCCCCTCACCTGCCGCCACGGACAGGAAGTGACGGATCAATTCAGGAACGTCTTCATTGCGCTCGCGCAGCGCAGGCAAGCGCACAGGGGCAACGTTCAAGCGGAAGTACAAGTCTTCACGGAACGCCCCTTGACGGATCAATTGTTTCAGATCGCGGTGCGTGGCGGCGATGATGCGCACGTTGGTCTTGATCGGCGTACGCCCGCCAACGGTGGTGTACTCGCCTTCTTGCAGAACACGCAAAAGCCGGGTTTGAGCTTCGGGCGGCATGTCGCCGATCTCATCTAAAAACAGTGTACCGCCTTGGGCTTGCTCAAACCGCCCCATGGAGCGGTTGGTTGCCCCCGTAAACGCGCCCTTTTCGTGGCCGAACAGTTCCGATTCAATCAGATCGCGTGGAATTGCAGCCATATTGACAGCCACAAACGGTTTGTTGCGCCGCGCGCCGAAATCATGAAGCGCGCGGGCCACCAGTTCTTTACCGGTGCCGGACTCGCCGGTGATGATGACGCTCAAATCCGTTTGCATCAGACGCGCAATGGAGCGGTAAATCGATTGCATCGCGCCCGAACGTCCGATCAAAGGCAGTTCTTCGTCTTCTTCAGCTTGCGCGGTTGAATGTTTGGCGGTCTTGCTAATTTCAAGCCCTCTCCGAACAACAGCCAGCACCTCATTGATATCAAAAGGTTTTGGCAAGTATTCAAAAGCCCCACGCTCGGTGGCTTTTACGGCGGTCAAAATGGTGGTCTGGGCGCTCATGACGATGATGCGCAAGCTTGGGCGGATCTTCAAAATGCGCGGCACCAAGTCCAAACCGTTTTCGTCTGGCATGACGACGTCGGTGATCACGATGTCACCCTCACCGTCCGAGACCCAGTTCCACAGGGTTGAGGCATTGGACGTGGTTTTGACGACGTAACCGGCGCGCGTCAGCGCCTGATCCAAAACGGTGCGGATCGAAGCGTCGTCGTCAGCAATCAAAACGGTCGAGCCTGCGGTCATATCAATCCCTTATTCTTCATAAGCGCTGTCTGGAGACCCGTCTAAGTCTTCCGGCGGCAGAGGTTCTTTGGACATGGGTAGCAAGATACGGAACTCGGTGCGTCCCGGACGGCTGGAGAAGTCAATCACCCCCCCATTGTCGCCGACGATTTTCGACACCAACGCAAGGCCCAGGCCTGAACCTTTGGGCTTGGTGGTGACAAATGGGTCAAACAGGTGGTTTTGCATGTCCAGCGCAATCCCGGGGCCATTGTCCATGATGGTGACAGACAGAGGCAAATGCACGCGGCTTTGGGTGCCGGGCATAGCAAAACGCACACCGTGTTGATACGCCGTTTTCATATAGACCAGGCCTTCTTCAACGGACACGGCCTCGCACGCATTTTTGATCAGGTTCAAAAACACCTGGATCAACTGATCCCGATTACCCGAAACCGGGGGCAAGGACGGGTCGTAGTCGGCAACGAACCTGACATGCTTACCAAAGCCGTTTTCCGCAATGCGGCGCACGCGGTCCAGGACTTGGTGAATGTTGACCGGTCCGGTTTTGATCGGTGCGGATTCAGAGAAAATCTCCATGCGCTCGACCAAATCTTTGATGCGATCCGATTCATCTTGGATCAAGCGGGTAAGCTCTTGATCAGCCTCGCTCGCCCCCGTTTCCAACAGTTGAGCCGCCCCGCGAATGCCAGACAGGGGGTTTTTGACCTCATGGGCCATCATGGCCGACATGGCCGCAATGGAGCGCGTGGCGTCGCGATGGGTCAAACGATGATCGATCTGATCGGCGATTGAGCGTTCTTGAAACGACAGCACCACCGTTCCCGGCAGCTCCACCATCGGTGCGGCCTGCACATTGACCAAGCGCTGGCCCGTGCGCGGTGTGTCGAGAACCACGCCGTGTTCCGTAATGGCGCAGCGTCCGCCGCGCACCTGCGAAATCAGCTCAAACACAGGGCTGTCTTGGGGCAACAGGGTTTTGATGTCTGCATTGGCCAAACTGGTGCGCGATTGCGCGAACAGCTGCTCAGCCGCTGCATTTGCGTACATCAAGGTATCATCGGTGCTGACCAGCACAACGGCAGAGCCCAAAGCGTTCAAAATGGCCGATGGCTCAAAGCAAGCGGCCGCGTTCCGTCCGGTGAGCTTATTGAAATTGAACATGCTGCCTGCCATCAGGCCGCCCTTTCAGGGGCGACACCCTGTTCAATCAGAGGTTCAAAGAAGACCCGGATCATGTCTTTGACCTTTTCGGCCTCGTCACAGGTGAAGACCGTCGCACGGAATTCGGCAGAATTCGGCAAGCCTTTGGAGTACCACCCCAAATGTTTGCGCATGTTGCGCATGCCCAGCTCTTTGCCGTAATGCTCCAACATGGCTTCGTAGTGGCGCAAAATGATGTCCATTTGCTGTTCAAGACTTGGGTCCGCCAAGCGCTCTCCGGTTTCGATGAAGTGCTCGACCTGATGGGGGAACCAAGGCCGCCCGTAGGTGCCGCGCCCGATCATCACACCGTCTGCACCGGAACGTTCTAGCTTTTCTTTCACATCGTCCAAACTGTTGATGTCGCCGTTGCCCGTCACCGGAATGCTCACAGCGTCTTTGACCTCGCCAATGAAATCCCAGTCGGCGGAACCTTTATACATCTGCATGCGCGTGCGGCCATGGACCACCAGGGACTGGATGCCACATTCTTCAGCAATACGCGCCAAATTCGGCGCATTGCGGTTGTCGATGTCCCACCCCGTGCGCATTTTCAGCGTGACTGGCAAATCGACGGCTTTCACAGCCGCCTCCATGATGCGTCCGGCCAGCAGTTCGTCCTTCATCAGGGCTGAGCCTGAATAGTGGTTCACCACCTTTTTCGCGGGGCACCCCATGTTGAGGTCGATAATCGCCGCGCCGCGGTCTTGGTTGAGCTTCGCAGCTTCGGATACATCTTCGGGATTGGTGCCCGCCAGCTGCACCGACATGGGGTATTCGTCTGCACAGCCCGTCGACATACGCAGGGTTTTCTTGTTGGCGTAAATCATCGCTTTGGATGCAATCATTTCCGAAACCACAAGGCCCACCCCGAACGATTTCACCAATCGGCGGTACGGCATGTCTGTCACACCGGCCATGGGGGCCAGCATGACATTGCTGTTTAATTCAACGGAACCAATGCGGTAGCTCATGAAGAGCCCTCTTGCCCGGGGACGAAGTGCCCATTTATTGTGCAAAACGAGTAAAATTGCAAGCCGCACGATGACGGCTGTGCAATATTTTTGATCAAAGACGGAATGAAGAGCTCTACGCGTTAGCCCAACAAGACGCTGGTGACGACTTTGACGCCCAAATAACCCAGCGTTAACAACAAATAGGCCAGCAAGACAACGCGGGCTGCTTTGCGCCCCCGCATGCCGGTTTTGTGATGGGCATAGAGTAACGCGCCAATGACACCAAAGGCGAGGATGCTCAGCACCGTTTTGTGGTCAAACGACAGCAACGCTCCTGTTGTGTGGTAGGAGGTCGCCATACCTGTGGCCAAGCCCAATCCCAAAATCGCTTCGCCCCAGCCCAGCAGGCGCACGGTGATAAACTCGCAATCCGTGACGGACGGCAATTTGTGGGTGAGCTTGGTCGGGCGTTTGTTTTTTAAGGCACGCTCTTGCAAAAACGCGGCAAGCGCGGCAACGGCGGAAATGGTCACCAAGCCATAGGTGACCACCGACACACCGATGTGCAGCAAAACCCAACCGTCCAGGGTCTGCGGTGCCATCCCGGCGTCTTGAGGCCAGTGCACACCAAAGATGCCCATAAAGATCATGTAAGGCGCCATCAACGGCGTGAGGCGCCAAGCCTGGGAAATGGACCAAGACACCATGGCGAACAAAGCAAAGGTTATAGCAACCGTCGTCCACAGGGTCGTTCCCAGCCCGACGTGCCATGTCCCGGCGTTGAGCGCCAAAGCCCAAACGCCTGTTCCCATCACGCCCAAAACAATGGCCGCCCAATGGGCCCGGTCATTGGTGGCTTCTTTGCGCAAAACCACCAAGGCCGCAGGCAGCAGCGATAAGAGCGCGATAAAACTGTACATGATGTGTATGGACATGGGCGCATTGTTTGCCAGAGCCCACTGATATGCAAGCGAAATGGTTGGGAAAACAGCTTTCAAGTGTTAGCTTGTCCGCCGCATTTGAACCTTTGGGAAACCTGGGAATGACAAAAACGGTGGCATTGGTGGTGGCTGCGGGGCGCGGACGGCGCTTTGGCGGCACAAACCCGAAGCAATACGCGCCTTTGGGTGACAGTGTTGTGCTGCGTCACACCGTAAGCGCACTCTTAAAGCTGGACACGGTCGACGCGGTTCGCTGCGTCATTCATCCCGACGACCAAGACCTCTACGCAACGACAACAGAGGGCCTCGCCCTTCTCCCCCCTGTCTTTGGAGGGGAAACCCGTCAAGACTCGGTCCGCCTGGGGCTGCAAAGCCTGGAGGGTGAAGGCATTGACTTTGTTCTCATCCACGACGCCGCACGCCCGTTTGTTGACGAAACCCTGGTACTAGGGGTGCTGGATGCGCTCAATACCCATCCCGGCGCCATTCCGGCTTTACCTGTGACCGACACCCTCAAACGGGGACAAGACGGTGTTATCACGGACACCACAGCGCGCGACGGGCTTTATCGCGCACAAACGCCTCAAGGCTTTCATTATGGCGACATTCTCAAAGCCCATCGGGAATTTCAGGGCCAAGAACTCACAGACGACGCCCAGCTCTTCGAAAAATCCGGGCTCACTGTCGCCCTCAGCCCCGGGGCCGAACACAACTTCAAAATCACAACGCCCGAGGACATGATGCGTGCCGAACGCCAACTCAGCCAATCCGTCGAATACCGCACAGCCTCAGGATACGATGTGCACCGCTTTGAAGACGGCGACTTCGTGACGCTGTGCGGCGTTAAAATTCCCCACACACAACGTCTCAGCGGCCATTCCGACGCCGACGTGGCTTTGCATGCCCTGACGGATGCGTTGTTGGGCTGCATCGGTGCGGGCGACATCGGCCAGCACTTCCCGCCCTCTGACCCGCAGTGGAAAGGTGCCGCGTCGGATCAATTTGCACAGCATGCCGTGAAACTCATTGCCGAACGCGGCGGCCAAATCGTCAATGTGGACGTCACGATCTTGTGTGAAGCGCCGAAAATCGGTCCCAACCGAGCCGCCATGGTGACGAATATGGCTAAAATTCTCGGTATTTCCGAAGATCGCGTGTCTGTGAAGGCAACCACCACCGAAGGCCTTGGTTTTACCGGACGGCGCGAAGGCATAGCCGCTCAAGCCCAAGCCACCATTCGTCTTATGAATTAGAACTCGTCTAAACTGATTATTGAATTTGACGTGATTACCCTCCATTTTTATGAGAGAATCAAAGTTGTGAAGACATGGTTCTCGGGTGTAGGGAAATGGGGTAAGCATGTCGTCCTTAAGTTTAGAAAACGTCGATATTCTTGTCATCGACCCGGACCGGTCGGTGCGCACGACCTTTCGCAATATTTTGACCGATAATGGGTGTCGCTACATCACCGTCGGCTCCTCCATGGAAGACATCGAGATTAAGTTCCGTCTGGGTATGCCGGATCTGTTGATCGCTGACATCAACATGGCGGACGATGCAAATTTGTACGCTTTCGTCCATGGTCTGCGCCATCATATCGTCGGGTCCAACCCGTTCATGTCGATTATCGCCACAGCCTGGTCGCCCACCACGGAAGAGGTCCGCAACATCATTCAGGCCGGAGCGGACGACTTGATCATCAAACCCATGTCGGCCAATCTGGTCATTCAGAGGATCAAAAACCAAATCAATGCGCGCAAACCCTTTGTCGTAACCAGCGCTTACATTGGCCCGGACAGGCGCAAACCCGGCCCCGACCACGACCGAGGGCAACACATTGACCCCATTGAAGTCCCCAACACGCTGCGGGCCAAAGCCTTAAGTGAGAACTCCGTTGACATCCAAATGGTTCAGTCCCAAATCGACAGCTGCATTCAGAAAGTGAATTTGGAAAAACTCGATCGTCATGCCTACCAAGTCACCTGGCTGGTGGACCGGCTCATACCCTCACTGAAATCGAACGAAAGCAAACCCAGCACAAAGCACCAACTGAACCGATTGCTTTATGTCGTCGAAGACATTTCCCGGCGCATGGTCGGCACCGAGTTCGAGCACGTTGGAACCTTGTGCCGGTCTTTGCGCGACGTGACACAACGCATCATCGGCACACAAGGCCAAGTTTCAGACAAGGACATAGAGCTGATGGCCCCGCTGGCCCAGTCCATCCAACGCGGCTTTGACAAGTCCGATGAAGAAGCGCAACGCGCCGCCAAAGAAATTTCAAACACGGTGGCGGGTCAAAACTGATTTAGCGCTCGGTTTCGCTCACCAGCCAATCCAAATACGCGCCGTTTCCATTTTGAATGTCAAAGCTGACAACGCATGGGCAGTCGTAGCTATGCAGTTCCTTGACGCGTGTCGTAAGTGGGTCCACCAGCTCCGCACGGGTCTTGAGGATCAACACCGCTTCGGTGTCTTCTTGAACGGTGCCGTCCCACCAATACAGAGACGTCATCGGCTCCAAGACATTGGCGCACGCGGCGAGACGCTCTTGGACGATGGCTTTGCCGATTTCCAAGGCCTGGGCCTTATGGCGCACGGTGACATAAACCAATTGTAACGGAACGTTCGGTGTGGGCATGGATTTTTCCTCAAATGCCTGTATTGAGCCAAAGGCTTAAGCATCGTATCATGTCACAACACGCGGATCATCCCAGCAGGAGAACCCGGCATGCCCACGGCAGGTCAAACATCAAGCGAGAACAGCGAAAAAGCGAAACCGGCAGGCGGCGCCGCGACCCATCCCAGCGATGCGCAATATGCATGGTTAAGCCGCGGTCTGAAGCAACCGGGTGGTAAACTGCCTCTGTTCGACGAATTGGGGCAGCAAGTCTCTGAGCGCACGGTGCGCAGCTGCATCGACAAAGGCTGGGCCGAACCGTGGTTTTCCAACCCGCTAAAACCGGACTGGATCGTCTGCAAGCTGACCGAGCAAGGCCGCGCCGTCATCCAACAATAATCCCCTTCCCGCGCATAAAAACACCCCGCAGACCCATTTATCTGAGATCTGCAGGGCAGGTCTTGAGTGGAATTATATCCGCCCGCTCCTGGTTCGGTGGTGATGTGGGGGGAAGGAGGAGTTGAACCAAAAGCGAGCGGCTTGTCTTAAACGTGGGGGTAAAACGCCCAAACCCCAATCACCATTTCTTGATCGCAACGTTTTATCTGCATTGGCAGTTGCTTCATTGCCTTTGCACAACAAAACGCCCCCCAAACGGAGGCCGCTTCATGTGTTTTCCGTAATTTCAGAGCCTTAAGAGCCGCTGGACTCTTCAACCGCGACGTAGCCTTGCTCAATAGCGTAGCGTAAAGCGTCAAATGCGGCGCGGGATTCTTCATAAGCTTCGCGATGCATGCGCAGCTGTTTCACTTCACTTTCGTCCAAAGGCTCCCCTTTATCCGTGTCAGACGCGCGAAAAGCGGCTTCCAGATACCGCGCCCGGGTGCGCGCAATGGTGACGGCAAACGTCAAAACCGAATCACGTGTGACTACGGGGATGCGCTTGTCGATGATTTCGCGGTTGGCGATGCGAATGCCTTGTTCGATATCGTTCAAGAACCGTTTTTGGTTCATCAATTTGCGATAATCGTCTGTATGTTCGTCTTGCATGGGGTTTTCCGATCGTCATAAGCACCAACAGTGGTCCGCTACTCTACGAGGAAGTGATGAATAAAATCATAACACCCCTTTTATATGTAATACAAATACTACTTTCTTATAATTTTTTGCTCGTGTGTGACGATTATCACAGCAATCAGAAGAGGAATCGTGCATATTTATATATGTGAAGCGGATCACATGATCTGCTTCCATCCCTCAAGAGCACAAACTTAGGCCGACTATCTTTTGATAGTCGGCCTCCTTTTTTGAGGAAACGCAGACACAAAAAAAGGGGCTGAGCCAAAGGCTCAACCCCTTTCTTTGGTCGGAGCGATAGGATTCGAACCTACGACCCCTTCACCCCCAGTGAAGTGCGCTACCAGGCTGCGCTACGCTCCGACAAAAACTGGTGAGGCTCCCAAGAACTGGAAGCGGCGCGAATATACGCGCGCTGCCCCGCCAAAGCAACGGCTCAAATTCAAGAAATGTATTTTTTCAACCCGTCGCGAATGTCTTCCAATTCGCCGACCAAAGCCAATACGTCTTCCATCGGTAATTCAGCCAATTGTTCAGTGGGTTCCGGGGCTGATACAGGTGCTGGCGATACGGGTTCTTCAGGTTCGGGTGTACTGGGTTCGGGCAGGTTGTTGAAGCCTGCGTTCAACAGCTTTTGCACACCTTTAATGGTGTAGCCATCTTGGTGCAGCAAACCCTTGATGCGTTCCAACAGTGACACATCTTCGGGGCGGTAATAGCGCCGACCGCCGCCGCGTTTCATGGGCGAGATTTGGTGAAACTTGGTTTCCCAAAAGCGCAGCACGTGTTGCGGCAGGTCGAGCTCTTCGGCGACCTCGGAAATGGTGCGAAAAGCTTGATCCGACTTGCCCTCACGGGTGCGGTTCTCTGAACGATCCGTCATGAAATTCAGGCTCTATGCCGAATTAAACGTTGGGTGCGCGCTTGGAATTGATGCGGGCTTTCATGACTTGAGACGGGCGGAACACCAAGACCTTGCGTGGAAGAATGGGAACTTCCTCACCGGTTTTGGGATTGCGGCCGATGCGCTGGCCCTTCTGGCGCACGGAAAAGCTGCCAAACGATGAAATCTTCACGGTTTCACCGGATGCCAAGGCATCCGACATCATGCCCAGAACGGATTCCAACAGTTCCGCAGATTCATTGCGGGACAAGCCAACTTCTTGATATACCGCTTCGCTCAATTGTGCGCGGGTAATGGTACGGTCCGACATTCACCAGCCCCTTTCTTGCTCTCTGATCAAAAAAGAGTATCCCGGCTGACAAAATCCGTCAATATCAAAGGGATGCAAGATTCTCAAGAATCTGGTCCTAAAGCGATAAATGGTGCAGTGCACACCCGCTCGACCATGGATTTTTATCGATTTTTGAGGAAAAAACCTACCAACGCACCAAAGCCGCGCCCCCAAAGAAAGCGGCCCGCGTTACCAACGCACCAAGGCCGCGCCCCCAAAGAAAGCGGCCCGCGTTACCAACGCACCAAGGCTGCGCCCCAAGTGAGGCCGCCGCCCATGGCTTCCATCAGCACCAAATCCCCCGATTTGATGCGTCCGTCACGCACAGCTTCGTCCAGAGCCAGCGGCACCGAAGCGGCCGAGGTATTGGCGTGGCGGTCCACCGTAACCACGACTTGGTCGGCGGAAAGGCCCAGTTTGCGGGCTGTGCCGTCCAAAATGCGTTTATTTGCTTGGTGCGGAACCAGCCAGTCAATGTCCGATTGCTCAAAACCGTTGGCTGCGAGCGCTTCACCGACCACAGCCGCCAAATTGGTGACCGCATGGCGGAACACTTCGCGGCCCAGCATGCGCACATGGCCGACTTGTTGGTTGGTGCCCGGTCCGCCGTCGACATAGAGCAGATCGCGCAATTTGCCGTCGGAATGCAGGTGCGTGGACAAAATGCCCACATCAGCGCCCTCTTCCACTTCTGTGGCCTGAAGCACAACGGCGCCTGCGCCGTCGCCAAACAGAACGCAGGTGGTGCGGTCTTCCCAGTCCAAAATGCGCGAAAAGACTTCGGCGCCGATGACCAAGACCGTCTTGGCTTGTCCGGCGCGCACAAAATTATCTGCCACCGATAAGGCATAAACAAAGCCCGAGCACACCGCCTGAACGTCAAACGCGGCACCATGGTCCATGCCCAACATGGCCTGAACCTTGGTCGCGGTGGACGGGAACGTGTTGTCGGGGGTGGTGGTAGCCACAACAATCAAATCGACATCCGCGCCTGTGAGGCCTGCGGCGTCCAGGGCGTTTTCAGCGGCCTGGAAAGCCAAAGCAGACGTGCTTTCGCCTTCACGCGCGATGTGGCGTTGTTTGATACCAGTGCGTTCGACAATCCAATCGTCGGTGGTGTCGACCTTTTTGGTCAGTTCTTCATTGGTCATGACTTGGGCAGGCAAATGAGAGCCTGTGCCCACGATACGTGAACGAAATGCCATCAGCTTTCCACGGGTTCGAGGGGAATCGTGTGGTGTTCGGAACTGAAGCGAGCATAGTCCTCTTTGATGCCTTCGTTCAACTGATCTGTGATCAGTTCGTGCGCCACCTTCACGGCGTTGCAAAAACCGTAGGCATCCGTACCGCCGTGGCTTTTGACACAAATACCACCAAGGCCTAGGAACATTGCACCGTTGTAGCGGCGCGGATCGAATCGCGTGCGGAAGCTATCAATCGCCGGTTTGGCAATCAAAGCGCCGATTTTTCCGGGAATGGAGTCCATCAGCTCTTGTTTTAAGGCACTGGCAAACAGCTTGGCTGTGCCTTCGATGGTTTTCAAAGCCACATTGCCTGTAAAGCCATCTGTGACGATGACATCCACCGTGCCGGCACCGATATCGTCACCTTCGACGAAGCCGTAAAAATCGATGGGCAACTGGGTCTCGGACAAGATTGTACCGGCTTGTTTGACCGAATCGTTGCCTTTGAGAACCTCTGTCCCGACGTTCAAAATGCCGATGGACGGCTTTTTGATGTGCAGAACATTACGCGCAAACACTTCGCCCATGACGGCGAATTGCACCAGGTTTTCAGCGTCACACTGAATGTTCGCGCCCAAATCCAACATCACGCTTTCGCCCTTCATGGTGGGCAGCAGCGATGCAATGGCTGGGCGGTCAATGCCGGGCAAGGTTTTGAGGACGAATTTCGCCATCGCCATGAGCGCACCGGTATTGCCGGCGGACACCACGCCGTCGGCTTCGCCGTCGCTGACCGCATTGATGGCCAAGCGCATAGACGACTTACGCCCGGACCGCAAAGCGATGCCGGGCTTTTCTTCGTTGCTGACCGTATCGTCGGTGTGACGCACTTCGCACGTTTCTGCCAGTTCGGGGTACTGGCTCAACAGCGGCGTCAGTTTCTCAGCGCGGCCATAAATGATGAACCTGGTGCCGGGCAAATCCCGTAGGGCCAAATCCAACCCTGCCACCACCATGTCGGGGGCGTTATCGCCGCCCATGGCGTCGATCGATAGGGTAATGGATTGCGGCACGCGCTAAGTCCTTCAGCCGAGCTGTGATATCTGTACGTAACTTATGCCGCGTCTTCGGCAGAAATCACTTCGCGATCATTATACTGACCGCAAGCTTCACACACATGGTGCGGGCGTTTCAGTTCACCACATGACGGGCACTCTTCATAGGAAGAACCTTTCAGAGCGTCGTGCGCACGGCGCATGTTGCGCTTCGATGTGGTGACCTTGTTCTTAGGAACAGCCATCTTTTTATTCCTTTATTTCAACAGCATCTTGCCAGGGCGTCCCGATTTGGAAGCCCTCACAGACAAGAGGGGGTGATACTTAACCAAAAAAAGCCCCTGGGGCAAGGCTTTCCCTGCCCTTATTCAGACTTTTCTGATGCGTCTTTCAGCTTCGACAAAACCGCAAACGGGTTCTTCTTCTCTTCGACGGGCTCATCATCGCCCGAAACACCAGCAGAGAAGCCGTCGAAGGTAGCGCCTTTTACGCGGGGAAAGGGGTCGATTTCAAGTGCCAATTGCTGAATAACCGCCTCTCCGATGTCGATTGTGCCGTCCACAATGGGCTCGGAGGGTTCTAATTCGAGGGCGTGTTCAGCCTCTTCTTCTTCTTCCGCACCAAAATACTCTTCGGCGGTTTCAGAGTAAGTAATTGAAAATTCTTCAGAAACATCGCTTTCGACCGGTTCCAGCGTCACCCCGCAGGTCTGTGTCAGATGCGCGGTATATCGGCCCTCCACCACCACGTCGTTGTTGGGTAACAATTTTAAAGAAAGTTCAGCGTTTAAGCTGTCCAGCCGATCAATTTGAAGGCGCGCGGCCAAAGCTTCAAATTCTTGTCCGCGCGGCTTGATGTTTTGGTTGTAGTCCTGAAGGCCCAGTTTCGCCACCTGTACAGGGCGGGAGAATTCAGATTTTCCGTCCCTTCCCTCACCCGTCATTGGTCTGTTCCCGTCTGAAAGGTGAAACGTCCGGCCAAAATATCCTCATCGCTGGCGCCGTCCAGTTCCAAAGAATAGTCGATGGCGCGCCGGGCCAACTTATCTGCCCCAGACGTGTCTTCTGTGTCGCGATAGACATTGCGCAGCACGGCGTCTTTCATTTCCTGGAACCGTTGCTGTTCGTCCATCGGCGCCAAAGCATCTGCGTAGCCCTTCACCCGGCCCAAATGCTGGCTCGCCATGGGCTTGATCTTGGACCGCATGCCCTCGTCCGAAACCCCGCTTTCGCGCAAGTTGGAATCGATGTCCATAAACATCACGTCGAATAATTCTTGGGCCAGATCGTTGATGCGCACCGCATTTTGGCGACCGGCCAGACCGATGCGCCGGTTCAACAGCGACACCACCAAAGACAACATGTCAAACCGCCCCTCCAAGGTGTCGGGCACACCCATTTCGGTGAAATGGTCTAAGCGGCGCGCCGCTTTGATGGATTCAGTATACAGAGCGACAGCAGCCGGATCGGGCTTTATGAAACCGAGCTTTTTGAGAAGAGCGATAAACATCAGTCAGCTTTCTTAGAAGTAAATTATGCGTGCATTGACACGGACGCCGTCCGGTGCGATTTTCTGAGCACAACAATTCTGGCCAGAATGTAGGGCAATGACACACACAAGAAAAGCCCCCTCCGCATCGCGGAAACACAAAACAGCCGAAAGGCTTTGCAATAACGAGCCCCATTGGCGCGCGCTCGTTGCTGCGACCTTCGTCGTGGGCGTCTTGTCTGCATGCTCCCCCAGAGTTGATCTGCGCGGAAATGCAATCCACTTGGAAGATGTTGCCGCCATTGAAGTCGGTGTGCACACCAAAGATCACGTTTTGAACAAGTTGGGATCGCCGTCCAACCGCTCGACCTTCGGACAAGACACTTGGTATTACATGTCCGAACGCACGGAAACCACTGCCTTTTTTGCGCCTGAGCTCAAAGAACGCCAAATCATCGTGGTCAAATTCAATGACCACGGCGTTGTCGAAGACTTAGACCTGTTGGGTAAAGACATCGCCGAAAACGTTGTCCCCGCTGAACGCAAAACGCCAACGGCAGGCAATAGCATGAATATTTTCGAACAAATGATGTCCAACCTGGGCCGCTTCAACAAAAATTAGTGCCTAACCATCCTGAAAGACTGGGTCAAAGAAACCTCGCTTTACGGTGTTCGCGACCGACTGGGAACAGCCATTCATGAACCGCAAAGACCGTCGCAAGCAAAAGAAAAGCGTGCCTCAGGCCGCGCTTGACTTCCAGACGGCTCAAGCCCTCAACACCGCAAAGCAACATCACCAGTCCGGCCAGCTGCAACAGGCCGACGCGCTCTATGCGCACGCTCTCAAACAAAGCCCGAAACATGTCGAAACGCTCTATTTCTTTGCCCGCTTAAAGATGGAGATTGGGCGGCTTGAAGACGCCGAAGCGCTTTTGCACAAAGCCGTCAAGCTTGCCCCGAAAAACCCAAATTGCCACAAACTTTATGGTTCGGCCTTGCGCCAAATCAATCGCTTTCAGGATGCAAAGCGGGCTTTTGAAAAGGCGCATCGCATCGCCCCAGGCGATCACGCCTGTCAGATCGAAATTGCCGACGTTTTACACCAACTCGGCAAATACCAAGACGCGTTGGACATCTACCAGAGCGTTTCAACCCAGATCTCCGATGTGGCCCCTATTTTCACCAGTATGGGGCTTTTGAACACAGACCTGGGACAGCTTGAACAGGCCGAACACGATTACCTAAAGGCCATTGAGTTGGATGAAACCTTTGGCGAAGCTTTTCGCAACTTAAGCCTCATCCATAAATTCACCGCCGATGATCCTTTGGTCGGCAAAATGGCCTCACGTGTTGAAGACCCCAGTCTCGCCGCACCGCGCAAGGCCTCCATACTGTTTGCCTTGGCCAAAGCCTATGAAGACCTCGGTGATTTGAGGAAATCCTATAGCTATTTGAGCGAAGCCAATGCCATGCGCAAGGCTGAAGGCGGATTTGATCCTGGACGCTATCCTCAGATTTTTGAGAAAATCCAACAGCGGTTCGAAAACATCACTTTTCCCGAACCCACCGCTGCAAATCCAAAACGCCAACGCCCCATATTTATTCTCGGCATGCCGCGATCGGGCACCTCTTTGGTGGAACAAATCCTCGCCAGTCATTCCCAAGTGTATGGCGCGGGAGAACTTGAAGCCATGCGCCGCGCAAGCCTGCCCTATTTGTCGGATAACAGCCTCGACAACGCAGCCGCTGCGATCCGGCGAACTTACTTTTCGTTTCTCAAAGATTTCGATGTTCAAGAGCCCGTCATCGTCGACAAGATGCCGTCGAACTTTTTGTGGATCGGGTTCATAGCTCTCGCCTTTCCCGACGCAAAGATCGTTCATATGAAAAGAGACCCCCGCGCGGTGTGCTGGTCGGTCTTCAAATCCTACTTCGAAGAGAGCGGCCCGGCCCTCGCCTATGCCTTGGATCTGGACGACACGGTCCACTATTACAAACTCTACGAACAGCTTATGGACTTTTGGCGGCGCGTTTTGCCCGGACGGATTTATGAGCAATCCTATGAGGCACTAACCGAACGTCAAGAAGACGAAACACGTCAATTGCTGGCCCACTGTGAGCTGGACTGGGAAAACCAATGTTTGTCTTTCCACGAAAACAAACGTGTGGTCAACACGGTGAGTGCGCTGCAAGTGCGCAAAAAAATGTACCAAGGCAGCTCAGAAGCCTGGCGCAAGTTCGAGCCATTTATCGGCGATAAATTTAAAACGCTTTCACCTTAAGCCAACAAAAAAGCCCCAAAGCAAATGCTTCGGGGCTTTTTGTTTGGTTGTGCGAAGGATCAATTCGCCAAGATCGCCAGCAGCAAAATCGCCACGATGTTGATGATTTTGATCATCGGGTTCACAGCCGGACCCGCCGTGTCTTTGTACGGATCACCGATGGTGTCGCCCGTGACCGCAGCGTGGTGGGCTTCGGAGCCTTTGCCGCCGAAGTTACCGTCTTCGATATACTTCTTGGCGTTATCCCAAGCACCGCCGCCGGACGTCATGGAAATTGCGACGAAGATACCCGTCACAATCGTGCCCATGAGCATAGCGCCCAGTGCAGAGAACGCAGCCGCTTGATCGGCAATGCCCAAGACCACGAAGTACATGACCACAGGGGCCAAGACCGGCAGCATACTGGGCACGATCATTTCTTTGATCGCGGTTTTGGTCAGCATGTCGACACACCGTGCATAGTCAGGCTTTTGCGTGCCTTCCATAATGCCCGGCATCTCTTTGAACTGACGGCGAACCTCGACGACCACTTGGCCGCCTGCGCGGCCCACGGCCATCATGCCCATGGAGCCAAACAGGAACGGCAGCAAACCGCCAACGAACAAGCCAACCACAACGTATGGGTTTTGCAGGCTGAAGTTCACCTTCTCGTAAACGTCCGGGAAATAGTGAACCAAGTCTTCGGTGTACGCTGCGAACAGCACCAGTGCAGCCAAGCCAGCAGAACCGATGGCGTAGCCTTTGGTGACAGCCTTGGTGGTGTTGCCCACCGCGTCCAAGGTATCCGTCGTTTGACGCACGTCTTCGGGCAGTTCAGCCATTTCAGCGATGCCGCCTGCGTTATCGGTCACCGGACCGAACGCATCCAGCGCCACCACAAAACCGGCCAAAGCCAGCATGGTCGTCGCCGCAATGGACAAGCCATAGAGACCCGCTGCCGAATAGCTCACGATAATACCGCCGCAGATCACCAGCACGGGAAGTGCCGTGGATTCCATGGAGATCGCCAAGCCTTGGATCACGTTGGTCGCATGACCCGTGGTCGAAGCTTCGGCCACCGATTTCACCGGACGGTATTCTGTCCCGGTGTAGTATTCGGTGATCCAAACGATCAGACCCGTCACGCCCAAGCCCGTCAGCGAGGCCACGAACAGGCTGCTCGCCGACACAACTTCTTTGTCGTTCATGGAGAACATGTTGTCCATGCCGCCCAGCAAGTATTCGATCAAGACATAGATCAAAACGGCTGAGATGACCGCCGAAGCGATAAAGCCTTTGTACAACGCGCCCATGACAGACTGGTTGGAGCCCAGCTTGACGAAGAACGTCGCGGCAACGGATGCCACGATGCACGCCGCGCCGAGCGCCAGCGGGAACAGCATCATCAGTTCTTGATCCGCACCGACGAAGAAGATAGCCCCCAGCAGCATGGTGGCAACCACCGTCACAGCATAGGTTTCGAACAAGTCGGCCGCCATACCGGCACAGTCACCAACGTTGTCGCCCACGTTGTCCGCAATAACACCCGGGTTGCGGGGGTCATCTTCGGGAATACCGGCTTCGATCTTACCGACCAAGTCGGCACCGACGTCGGCGCCCTTGGTAAAGATGCCGCCGCCCAAGCGCGCAAAGATGGAAATCAGCGAAGCGCCAAAGCCCAGAGCCACCAACGATTCCAGAATGTGGCGCATGTCGGCAGCGTTGCTCGGATCGAAGTACGACCGCAGCGCAACGTAGTAACCCGCAACCCCTAAAAGTGCGAGCCCAACAACCAACAGTCCGGTGATGGCACCGGACTTAAAGGCCACGTCCAAACCGCCGGATAGGCCGCGTGAACGAGCGGCTTCGGCTGTGCGAACATTGGCGCGAACCGACACGTGCATGCCGATATACCCAGCAGCACCGGACAAAATCGCACCGATGAAGTAGCCAACGGCAACGGCCAAGCCGAGCTGCCAGCCCAGCAAAAGACCGATCACCACACCGACAGCGCCGATGGTGGCGTATTGCCGATTCAAATAAGCCGCCGCGCCCTCTTGGATCGCAGCGGCAATTTCTTGCATCCGGTCATTGCCGGCAGGTTGAGCCAAGACCGAACGAACGGCATAAGCCCCGTACAGTACAGCGAGCAAGCCGCTGGCCAGTACCAAATAGTAAGTCATAGACATTCAAATCTCCCCACTGGTTCTCTGACTGAAAACCCAGATTGGTCCCCTTGACGAGGATGGGAGACTCCACAACAAACTGCTTCCCGATCCCCGAATGATGACGAAGCCTGACAGAACTTCAGCCAATTGGCAACCTACTGGCGCAAAAAGGCATTGTGCAGCGCAGCATGGCAGAAATGTCGGATGAATTGAGGTCTGGTGGAGGCAGAAATCTATTGATCGTTGGTGTTGGTCATGGCCTGGATCAAAGCATCGGAAACAATGCCTTTGCCCAGCAATTTTTCCGCCGTCATCATGATGCGGTACTTGATCAACGTCACATCCAAGGTCTTGTTGTTGCGCAGCGTGCGCGGGATGTAGAACGAAAAATCCTTGATCAAGGCATCACCTAAGCGGCGCTGGGCTTTGGCGACGATGCGCTCATTGTCTACGTTCAAGACTTCCAGCTTGTAGTGGATCATGATGGTGCCCTGAACATTGTCGTTGTTGAACACCGGAACGTGGATCGCGTCCATTTCCACATAACGTGGGCGCGCTTCAAAGATTTCGCGGGCTTTATCGCGATCGGCTTCTTCGGCTTCGATGCGCGCCCGCTCTTCTTCAGAAATTTCAAACGGACCCACGGCCAGATACTTCAGCAACGTCACAGTGCCGCCCGCCAATAAAATCAAAACCGCAAAGGCGATAACCAACTTTTTCATAGGCGTCGTACTCTCTTTGTGAAGGCGTCGTGCTTGAAAGACAAAAGAATCGCAATTTCCGGCGATTATAATCAAACCCTTCGCCGTGAAAACCCCAAGAATGGCTTATTAAACTTCAGGTTTAGAAATGGCGATAACCGCCTGCGCCAACGTCCACTCGATTACCATGGTCGTCCAAGACCTGAACGCGCGGATGAGAAACGGACGCAGCTTCGATGCGGCCCATGACACAAACGTCAAGGCTTAAGCGTTCAGCCAAGTCTTCAATGGCGCCTAAGTGTTCGGGAAGCGCTGTGAAAACCAGTTCGTAGTCGTCCCCGCCACTCAAAATCTCCCTTTGGCGTTGCGGTTCGGCGTCCAAAATGCTTAGGGCTGCATCAGATACATTGATCTGATCCCACTCCAACACAGCCGACACGCCCGAAGCACCACAGATGTGGCCCAAATCCTGTACCAACCCATCAGACACATCCACGCACGCTGTGGCTAAGCCTAGTGACGAAAGCTTGGCCCCAAAGACATTGCGAGGCTCAGGCCGAGCATAGCGCCGGGTTAGGTGCTTTTCGTGACCATCCAAAACGCCCATGATCTTGCCCTGCCAGAGCGCCAAGCCCAAGGCTGCATCGCCAAACGTACCGGTCCCCAGCACCAAGTCCCCTTCTTGCGCCCCGCCACGTGTCAGGGCCTTGCCCTGTTCCACATGGCCCAGTGCGGTTATCGTAAAAGCTTGGCTGCCAAAGGTGGTGACCGTGTCGCCGCCCAAAAGCTTGGCGCCGGACGGCTTCAAGGCCTCACCCAGACCTGCGGCGAAACCTTCCAACCAGTCTTCCGATACGTCGGGGGAAAATTGTGCCGCCAAAAACACAGCATGCGGTGTAGCGCCCATGGCCGCCAGATCGGACAAATTCACACCGACTACCTTATGCGCAATGTCTTGCGGCGGCAGAGTTTCCAGATAATGCACCCCACCCACGACGGCATCCGTGGTCACGACCAACTCGCACCCTTCGGGAACGGAAAGAACGGCCGCGTCGTCAAGCAAGCCCAAAGCCTCCCCCGAGCCGTGAGCCAGGGGGCGGAAATAATTGGAAATGATGTCGAATTCGCGACCAGCCATAGGAAATAGTCCCACAAAAGGTTGGCTTAATCCATCTTGCCGTCACGCAGTGTGTGGCCCAGCTTATCCAGCACACCGTTGACCATTTTCGGCTCGCTTTCGGTAAAGAACGCGTTGGCGATGTCCATGTATTCGTTGATCACCACTTTGGCCGGGATTTCAGAGCGTTCCAGAAGCTCGTATGCGCCGCAGCGCAAGATTGCGCGCATCAAAATCTCGATGCGCTCCACCGACCATTTGGGGCCAAGCGCGCCATTGAGCATTTCGTCTAAATCCGTTTTACGCTCCCCCACACCGCGCACCAGCTCGATCAGGAAGGTTTTGTCCGGATCGTTAAACTCCGCTTCGCCGATTTCGTCGCCGTCTTCGTCTTCGACCATAACGGTCCAGCGTTTTTCGATAAAGGTGCGCAGCACCGGATCTTCGTCACCGTCGACCATGTCCAGCTCATACAAAGACTGAACCGCAGCCATACGGGCTGCGGCACGGGACTTCACATCAAATGAAGTGTCTTCTGCGCTCATTGGGCAATTCCGTGCATCATGTGGTCGCGCAGCTCAATCATGCGCAGGCACGCTTGTGCTGCGTCGCCACCTTTGTTTTTTTGGTCAACGTTACAGCGCACCAGGGCTTGGGCTTCGTCTTCAACAGTCAAAATGCCGTTACCGACGGCAACACCTTCCAATGACAGGTCCATCAACGCGCGGCAGCTTTCGCCCGCGACATAGTCGTAGTGGCTGGTTTCACCGCGAATGACGCAGCCCAAAGCGATGTAGCCGTCGAAGTGCTTGGACGCCAAGGGGTGGTCTTCTTGCGCCATCTCCGCAAACGTAATGGCGCCGGGAATTTCAAAGGCGCCGGGCACTTCGGTGCGTTCGTACTGCACGCCCTTTTCAGCCAAGACAGCCAGTGCGCCTTCAACCAATTGATCGGTGATGTGCTTGTAAAACGGGGCTTCGATGATCAGAACCTTGGTG
Source organism: Magnetovibrio sp. PR-2 (assembly GCF_036689815.1). NCBI lineage: Bacteria > Pseudomonadati > Pseudomonadota > Alphaproteobacteria > Rhodospirillales > Magnetovibrionaceae > Magnetovibrio > Magnetovibrio massiliensis. The sequence continues at coordinate 85,124 of NZ_JBAHUR010000002.1, forward strand.
GCCATCTTGTGTGCGCTCCTCAAAGGGTGTTTTTATGATTTTTGTTATTCTGGGATCGGCTGTTGGCCGGTCACGGTCAAGCCATAACCTTCCAATCCAATAATGGTGTGTTGCGTGTTCGACAACAAGGTCATTTCTTTAATGCCCAAGTCCAGCAAGATTTGCGCACCGACGCCGTAGTTGCGCAGTTCCGCGCTCACACCACCTGCATCACCCTCTTCCTGTTCGACATTTTTCATGCCGCGAGAAGACAAGGCGTCCAGGCGCGGGTTGCGAATGACCACAACAGCGCCCCGCCCTTCTTTACAGATTGCTTGCATGGACCGCTGGAGCGTTCCAGCTTTACCGCCATCAGTGTCAAAGAACGCATCAACCAAAATGTCCATGGCGTGCATACGCACCAAAACCGGACCGTCGCTGGTCACGTCACCACAGGTGAGGGCCATATGCTCGGTCCCGTCCAGTTCGGAGCGATAAACTGTCATGGTGAACGGGCCGCCGTGGCTGGAATTGAACGGGCGAGACGTGACCTTTTCCACCACGTGGTCGTTTTTCAAACGATACGCGATCAAGTCGGCAATCGTCGCAATTTTAAGGCCGTGCTTTTCAGCATACGGAATCAAATCGTCCAGACGCGCCATGGTGCCGTCTTCGTTCATGATCTCACAGATCACGCCCGACGGGTTGAGCCCGGCTAAGCGCGAGATATCGACCGCGGCCTCGGTATGGCCTGCGCGTACCAAAACGCCGCCGTCGCGCGCTTCCAACGGGAAAATGTGACCGGGCGTGGTGATGTCTTCTTTGCCGCGATTGCCGCCAATGGCGACAGCGATAGTGGTGGCGCGATCAGATGCCGAAATGCCCGTGGTGACACCTTCGCGGGCCTCAATCGACACGGTAAACGCGGTCGAGTGGCGCGAGACGTTGGATTGCGTCATCAGCGGAATGCCCAAGTGCTCCACCCGCTCGCGGGTCAGCGTCAGGCAAATCAGGCCGCGTCCGTGGGTCGCCATGAAGTTCACAGCTTCCGGTGTCGCCATTTGTGCGGGGATCACCAGATCGCCTTCGTTTTCGCGATCCTCGTCATCGACAAGTACGAACATACGGCCGTTGCGCGCATCTTCGATGATGTCTTCGATGGGGGAAAGTTTATCTTTGTATGACACGTCGTTCGTCCTACCCACTCAATCTTGTTCTTTGTCTTCTTGACCCAACAAGCGCGCAACATAACGCGCCAGCATGTCGATTTCCAGATTGACCATGTCACCCGCTTGAAGATCGCCAATGGTGGTGACCTCTTGCGTGTGGGGGATTACATTGATGCCAAACACGGGACCTTCTACTTCGTTCACCGTCAAAGACACACCATCGATGGTGATGGAGCCTTTGGGTGCGAGATATTTCGCCAAACCTTCGGGGCTTTGGAACTTAAAGCGCACGCTGTCGCCTTCCGGTTCGCGCGAAACCACTTCGCCAACACCGTCCACATGGCCGCCGACCATATGACCGCCCAGCTCGTCACCCAAACGCATGGCGCGTTCTAAGTTGATGCGTTCGCCTTCTGTCCAAGCGCCCAGTGTGGTTTTGGACAGGCTTTCGGCGGACACCTCGATGGCGTACCAATCCGCGCCTTTGTCGACCACAGTCATGCAAGCACCGGCGTGCGCAATGGACGCGCCGATGTCCAAATCGGATAAGTCCAATCCGGTTTCGATTTCGAAGCGACGGCCTTCGCCGTCCCCTTCACCCGTGGTGGAAACGGAGCGTACACGCCCCATGTCGGTGACAATGCCGGTAAACACGTCTCTCAGGTCCCCAAATGGTAGATATTCAAAAGGTCAGGCCCAGCGTTTAGCACGGCTTTGGGGCCCGGGGCTAGTTTTTCCAGATCGAAATCGTGAAATAAAACGTCTCCAGCCGCGCCGAGCTCCTTTTTCGCCTTAAACCACTGGATTTCATCAACCAAATCAGCGTTGAGGACGGCATTGACCAAGGTCGGTCCGGCTTCCACCAAAACCCGGTTGAGTTCACGTGCGGCAAGCTGTTGGGCGACCCAAGTGAGTTCTGGGCGCTCTAAAGGGCTTTGAATGACAGTTACACCCTGGTTTTGCAGCTCTGCAATTCGGTCATTTGAAGCCGCCGATCCACAAAAAATCCACAGCGGTGCTGCAGAAATGCTGCGCAGCAATTGGCTGTTTTGTGGGAGCGAAAGCAAGCTGTCTAAAAGTATGCGCACGGGGCTTTGATCGGTCAGTCCAGGCAGCCGACAGGTATAGGTCGGGTCGTCGTCCAACACCGTGCCAATGCCAAACAGCACGCCGTCATGATTGGCACGCAGCAAATGGCCGCGAGCGCGTGCCAGGGGCGACGTGATCCACTTGTCTTCGCCTTGGGCGCCTTTGGGCGGAATGCGGTTGTCGGCACTGGTGGCGAGTTTCAAAGTAAATTGAGGGCGGTTTTCGATGATGCGCTTGAAAAAGCCCAAGTTGCCGCGCCAGCCTTCATCGGCCATGACCCCTTCGACGACCTCAATGCCTGCATCTTTGAGGATGCGCACACCCTTACCCGCCACCCGTAAATCCGGGTCCGACGAAGCGATGACCACACGCTGCACGCCTGCGTCAACCAGCGACACAGCACACGGCGGCGTTTGGCCTTGATGGGCGCAAGGCTCTAACGTGACGTAAGCTGTGGCCCCTTGGGCCGCATTACCCGCTTGGGCCAACGCCATGGCTTCGGCGTGGGGTCGTCCGCCCGGCTGGGTCCAGCCGTGCCCGACGACGACACCGTCGTTGACCAAAATGCATCCGACAGAAGGATTGGGGGCGGTATTGCCCAAGCCACGCCGCGCCAAACCCAGCGCAGCGCGCATGAAGTCTAAGTCACGCGGTTTATTCGCGCTCACCCAAATCCCCAATAAACTCGTTGAAGTCTTTGATTTCGTGGAAGTCTTTGTAGACAGAGGCAAAGCGCACGTAGGCCACTTTATCCACTTCCATCAGCCGTTCCATAATCAGTTCACCAATGGCTTTGGACGGGATTTCGTTGTCGCCCGAAGTCTCCAAACGGCGCTGGATACCGTTGACGATGCGGTCAATCTGGTCCGTGTCCACCGGACGCTTGCGCAGGGCAATGTCCATGGAGCGTTTGACCTTTTCGCGATCAAAGGGAACCTTTTCGCCATCCGACTTGATGACCGTCAGCTCGCGCAGGTGCACGCGCTCAAACGTGGTGAAGCGCGAACCGCACGACGGGCAGTAACGCCGTCGGCGAATGGTGGCGTTGTCTTCGCTGGGACGCGAATCTTTCACCTGGGTGTCGTTGTTTCCACAAAACGGACAGCGCATGGTTCCCTTCCCCTTTTATCTCTTAACCGTAGATCGGGAAGCGCGCACACAGCGCTTCGACCTTCACACGGACGTTCTTTTCGACGTCCCCGTTGCCCTCTTCACCGTTTTCGGCCAAACCGTCCAGAACTTCGCAGATCAAGCCGCCGATTTGTTTGAATTCGTCCACGCCAAAGCCACGCGTGGTGCCTGCGGGCGTGCCCAAGCGGATACCGGACGTGATCATGGGCTTTTCGGTGTCGAACGGAATGCCATTTTTGTTACACGTGATGCCGGCGCGATCCAAAGCATGCTCAGCCGCGTTGCCTTTCACGCCTTTGGGGCGCAAATCGACCAACATCAGGTGCGTGTCGGTGCCGCCCGTGGAAATCGCGTAGCCGCCTTCGACCATGGTTGCGGCCAGGGCTTGGGCGTTTTCGATGACGCTTTTTGCATAAACTTTAAAGCTCGGCTGAAGCGCTTCACCAAATGCCACAGCTTTGGCAGCAATAACGTGCATCAGCGGACCACCTTGAAGACCTGGGAAGATGGCCGAGTTGATCTTCTTGGCGATGTCGCCGTCGTTGGTCAAAATCATGCCGCCGCGCGGGCCGCGCAGGGTTTTGTGCGTGGTCGTCGTGGTCACATCAGCGATGCCCACGGGGCTGGGGTGCAGACCGGCAGCCACCAAGCCCGCAAAGTGGGCCATATCAACCATCATGTACGCACCGACGCTGTCACAGATTTCGCGGAATTTTGCAAAATCGATGTGACGCGGATAAGCAGAACCACCCGCCACGATCAGCTTCGGATTGTGTTCTTTGGCCAAGGCTTCGACTTGGTCGTAATCAATGGTCAGCGTGTCTTCTTTCACACCATACTGAACCGCGTTGAACCATTTGCCGGACTGTGCGGGCGGAGCACCATGGGTCAAGTGACCGCCAGCGTCCAAGCTCATGCCCAAGATGGTGTCGCCGGGCTTCAGCAGCGCCATGAACACGCCGCCATTGGCTTGCGCGCCCGAATGCGGCTGAACGTTGACGAACCCGGCACCGAACAGCTCTTTGGCGCGCGAGCGGGCCAGGTCTTCGGACACGTCCACATATTCGCACCCACCATAATAACGACGCCCCGGATACCCTTCGGCGTATTTGTTGGTCAATACGCTGCCTTGGGCTTCCAACACTGCACGCGAGACGATATTTTCCGACGCAATCAGTTCGATCTGATTTTGCTGACGGCCAAGTTCATCGTTCACGGACGCCATCAAATCCGGGTCGGCATCCGCCAAAGAGGTGGAGAAGAATTTTGCGAGTTCGTCGTTGGGATAGCTGGTCATAAGCTTCAGCACTTTATCCTAGGGGTCAAAATCAATGGCAACCGATCAATCAGGTCGGGTTGGACAGTTTGTCCACCCGGCGCTGGTGGCGGCCGCCTTCAAAGTCGGTGTTCAAAAAGGTGTCGACACATTCTTCGGCCAAGTCAGAGCCGATCATGCGTCCACCAAAAACAATCACGTTGGCATCGTTGTGTTCGCGGCACAGGCGCGCACCCGTCACATCGTGAACCAAGGCCGCGCGCACATGGGCGTGGCGGTTGGCGGCGATGGAGATGCCGATGCCCGATCCACACAGCAAGATGCCGCGGCTAGCTTTGCCGTCTTTAAGGGCGCCAGCCATGGCGTAACCGTAATCGGGATAGTCAACGGAATCCGTAGTTTTGACGCCCAAATCCAAGACGCTCAGGCCTTTTTCCTCGGCGTAGGCTTTCAAGTGCTCCTTCAGCGCAAAAGCGCCGTGGTCACATGCGATGGCGATGGTGTCGTTCGACATTAGCTCTCGTCCAAATCCAGTTTTTCTGCAATATCCTGGGGAAGGTCCGTCAATCCGAAATGTGAGGGGCTGTGTTACCATATATCGTGCCCCTCTGCCAAGCGGGCACAAGCACTCGGGGGCACTTTTATCCCCCCTATCCACAGACTTTTGCGCAACATTCTGTGATTTGGACTGTCACAAAATTCCCGTGGCACGAAAGGCCGCACATGTGTTAAGATTGCCATCGCACTTGAAAACAGGTGCCAGACACTCGAGGGAAGCAAACGAAGACTTGCACACCAACCTCTTGACGCATGGAGAAGCATGACGATGAGTGCCATTGACGCAATCGGAGCCAACACCGATCAGATCAGAGCGACGCTGCAACGCATTGACGCTCAAAAAGTTTCCGAAATTCAGAAGGTCGACGGCAAAAAAGGCCAGCCCAATGCGGCTGAAGCTGTCCAGACATCGCTGCACGTTGCCGGCGTGGGCGAAGTCGAGCCGACGGACTTCACCAATGCTTTCCAGCAACTGTCCACCGTGATGCAATCGGCTTTGGTGAGCCTGCAGGAAAATGGTGGAGCCGCCTTGGCCCCGCCGCCTCCGCCACCGCCGCCGAGCCCTGAAGATCTTTTCGCCCAAGTGGACGAAGATGCCGACGGCGTGGTCACCAAAGACGAATTCCTCAACAACCAGCCCGAAGACGTGAGCGCCGAAGAAGCCGAAGCCCGTTGGACCGCGTTGGCTGGCGAAGACGGCGAAAGCCTCACCAAAGAGCAATTTTTGACCAACTTGGCCGAACTCCCGCCCCCGCCGCCACCCGGTGGCGTCGGCAACCCGTCGTCCGCACTGGTGGCTGAGTTCATCAACGCGCTGCAGGCCTATGAAACCGCCGCCACGGATTTCAGCGAGGAAGTCACGACCACCACATCAGTTGAAGCCTGACGAATATATCCGTATTCGCAAGCAAAAAACCCCGCCGAGCAGAACGCGAAGCGGGGTTTTTGTTTGGGGGGCTGTCGTTGCCCGCATGAAAAAATCCTGTTTAGGGGGCGGTATGCGAAGGGAATACGTTTGATTTACAGACTGATCCCTTCAGCACGTAGGAAGTCGTTAAAGGTAAGGTGTGTCACGTCCTCAATTTTGCAAACATTGGGTATACGCCGCTTCTTGGGTGAAGTCTGAATAAGGACTTCCATACTGATGACGGGGAGTTCGAGAGTTTTGGCAAGTGCTATGATTGAGATGTCGTTCAACCCAACAGTGCCCTTTAGATTGCCATTGTATTCAGAAATGAAGTCATGATGATCAACATTCATTTGGTTCGAGTTCTCGACGTAGCTCTGCCATTCCCACGTTGGGTCATTTACCTCTAGTACCATATCATCTTCGCATTTTTCGATGACGTTGCTGATTTCACCATCAATCAAAATCAGTTCGTCATAGATTTCGGGTGTAACAGCAAACACGCCTTGTTCAATCAGATCATAAATTGCCTGCCAGAGTGACGAATAAATATCCTCTGGCATTGTTTCCAAGGGGTTAGAAAAACCTGATGTATCAACACAATATCGCTTCATCCGCCGTAATACTCTCTACGAATGTCATTCAAGTGCTTCAGGTTTTTGATGCCCATATACTCGGCTGCGTTATGGTTCGTGAGGCGTCCAGATGACCATGCCTCCATAACGAGTCCGGTATACATATTGCCAAGTTGGGATTGGTATCGTGTTCCATAAAATTTTGCTCGACCAAATCCCTTTGCGTTGTGTTCCCACTCGTCAAATTCTGGCTTTTTGACGCCCCAATAATATTTTGCACTGACGTATTCCAAATGAACCAATCGGACGAGCATTGCATGGGGGCTTACTCTGAAAAGCGTTGCAGCTTCATCAAGGTCTTCATCCGAAATGCTGGCTTTTGGAAGCGCAGGCGTTTGACCTAGGGTTTCTTCAACCAGAGATTTAGGCATAAGAAAGGCTGCCGCAAAGCGATCACACCACCTTTCTTCGGGCACGCTGTCATAATCTTTACTTTTAGGTCCTGTCACTCCGCTTGCCTTCAACAAGATATGGGCAAATTCGTGCGCAACTGTAAATGCCTGTGCAGTCGGAGATTCTTTGGTGAAAACAATTGTCGGCAAAGGAAATTCCGCAATGCACATTCCCCGAATACCGTAATGTTTCAATTGGCTATGACGTAGAGTCAGAATGCCAATTGCTTCGAGTCTGTCCCGAAGAATATTTGGCAACGTATAGGCTTCCGCCTTTTTCAAGCCAAACTGATCGTCTTTTGAAAAGCCAACAGTTTTTCGTGCAATCTCTGCTGCCGCTTCAGGTTCATCACGAAGTGAGAAAAACAGTTTCGAATCAATTTCCGCTGGCGCTTCACCGACCTCTTGAAACAGGTCAATTGCTGCTTCGCGCTGTGTTTCCACCCATTGCTGGAGTTGTTCAACTTCCCATTCATGGGAAGCATCTAGAACATCCTTATGAAGCCTAAAGTCTGGCAGGGTTATCGGCTTTGGAACATCTGGCGGTGAAGGAAGGAAAAATTCAGAAAATGATCTGCTGTAGAGCTTAGCAAGTTTTCGTGCCTGTTTGACAGTTGGGCTAGCTTCATTTAGTTCCCATGCCCGAATTTGCTCCGGTGTTTTTTTGAATCTTTCGGCTACATCATCAAGCGTCAACCCACGCCAGTTCCTTGCCCATTCCAGCATTTCTGGATTGAGCCAAAGATCATCTGGATTATGTGCTGATGCGCCCATCAGATTACTACCTGCCTCTTCTATATATATGGCACTCTACAAGAATACTTTTTATACAATCCTAATGTGAAATTGAAGCTTGGAACACATTTGATGTTTGGGAAACAGTGCGGACCCCATAATTGTCACGTAAACCCATTTACTCACGAAGAGGTATTAAATGTGAAAAGCCTTTTTAATTACAAGCCATTAATAGGATTTGCCTGATTATCTAATACCCGCCTAAATAATAGCAAAACCCCGCCGAGCTGAACGCGAAGCGAGGTTTTTTATTGGCTTTTTTGTCGTCTTAAGATCAGACAGTTTTCTTCGCGCTGTCGCGGAAATCGATGACGTTTTCACCGTGCATGATGCGGAAGTTGTGTTCGTCTTCCGGGGTGGAATAGACGTCGTAGTAAAGCTCTTGGTCGATTTCGTTGCCGTCTTTAAACGTCAAAACCTTGGGCTTGATGTCGTGGATTTCTTCGCGCTGGATGTATTCGCGTGCGGCGATGATGATTTCGTCGCCCGGCTGGCACGTGCGCGCGGCGGAGCCGTTCAACACACAGCATTTCGACCCGGCTTCACCCAAAATCACATAAGTTTGGATGCGTTGACCATTGGTCTTGTTCCAGATGTCGACAAATTCCATGGGCAAGATGCCAACGGCTTTGCAGTGGTCCGGGTCCAAGGTGATGGAACCTTGGTAATTCAGATTGGCGTCGGTGACGCGAATACCGTGCAGCTTTGCGCGTACGATCTGGATCATGTGTGTAGCCTCAACCCTAGCTGACTGTTTGTTTATTATCGCTTTAGTTCTGATCTTTAAGCTCAAGCGGGTCACAGAACATACATAAAATAGCACCCAATTGCAAAGCCATTGTGCACTGCAGCATGAAAAATTATCAAATGCTAAGCACCTGGATCGGCGCTAACCACCTGATTACGCCCGCATTCTTTTGCTGCATAGAGGGCTTCGTCAGCCATGTCGATGATGGCCGCTTCCGTCACCTCTTCACTGGGTTTCAGGCAGACCGTGCCGATACTCAGTGTAACACGCCCGTCTTTTTCGTTGCCTTTGTGGCGTTCATTAAGCTCGAACACACCTGCGCGGATGCGTTCCGCCACGCGTACGACACCTTCAACATCAATACCGGGCAAGATCACGGCAAACTCTTCACCGCCATAACGCGCCGCCAAATCGGTCGGACGTTTGACTTCCTCGGCAATGGCATTGGCCACCTGTTTGAGACACTTGTCCCCACGCTGATGGCCGTAGATATCGTTGTAGGGTTTGAAGTGATCGATATCGCACAACAACAAGGCAAGGCTGGTCCCTTCCCGTTTGGCATGCAACAGGTCGGCTTCAAGGGTCATGTCGAAAGTGCGCCGATTGGCCAACCCCGTCAGGCCGTCCTTATGCGCCAAGCTTTTGAGCGCATTTTCGGCCTGTTTTTGTTCCGTCATGTCGCGCAGGGTTTCAACCACGGCAATCAGTTTGCCGTCGTCGTCATAAATCGGGCCGGAATTGATCGCCAGATAGAGCCGTTTGGAGGCTTTGGGCATGTTGCACCAGTTTTCGGCGCGCAGACCTTGGTGACGCTCCCCTGGGTTGGAGTGCTCGACGTAAAGACCGTCCAGGTCTTCGACCTTGTCCTCAACCAAAACGTCGGCCAAGCATGCGCGGGGCTCTTCGTAAAAGGCGCGCCAGTGTTCCTTGGTGCCCAAAACGTCTTCCGCATCGATGCCCGTCAACGCTTCGCAGGCTTTGTTCCAGATAATGACCTTGCCGTCAGCGTCGAGGACAAACGTCGGCACAACCAAGTGCTGCATCAGTCGCACAGAAAACTGATGATCGTTCATCTTCAAAAATGTCTCGTCAACCAAGCCCGTTTCTCCCCAAGAAAAACACACCGCGCTTTTGCACGTTTTTTATGGCCCCTCCCCCGAAGGTTCTTCTTTGTTATCGCAAAACGTGTTGCAAAACAAACATCTTTGCCGATTTTACGTGTATTTCTGCAACAAACGTGTCGAAAACACATCAAAAACCGCCCTACTCTTTCAAGTGGGGCGGTTTTGTGTGATTTTCTAGGGCTGATTTAGCTCAGTAACAAGGCGTCATCGTCGATTTCACTGCCGCGCACTTTTTCGAACATATGCAGCAAATCTTCGACTTTAAGGCCTTTGCGTTCGTCGCCTTTGACGTCCAAGACCACACGGCCTTCATGGAGCATGACGGTGCGATTGCCGATGTCCAAGGCCTGACGCATGGAGTGCGTCACCATCAAGGTGGTGAGCCCCCGTTCAGCAACGATTTCGCGGGTCAGATCCAACACGAACGCCGCCGTTTTGGGGTCGAGAGCCGCCGTGTGTTCGTCCAACAGCAAAATTTTCATCGGTCGCAGCGCCGACATCAACAAGCTGACGGCTTGGCGTTGTCCGCCGGACAACAGATCAATGCGATCGCCCAAACGGTTTTCCAGCCCTAAATTCAGCCTTGCGATGTGGCTGCGAAAGACTTCGCGCACATCGCCATCTACCGCAGCGCCTAAGCCACGGCGTTTACCGCGGGCATTGGCGAGGGCTAAGTTTTCTTCGATGGTGAGGCTGGCGCAGCTGCCGCCCAAGGGGTCTTGGAACACACGCGCCACCAACCCCGCCCGTTTGGCTGTCGGCCAATTGGTGACGTCGGTATCATCGATTAAGATTTTGCCGCTGTCGGGCTTCAACTCACCCGCTAAGGCGTTCAAAAACGTGCTTTTGCCAGCCCCGTTGGATCCGATCACGGTGACGAAGTCGCCTTCGGGGATGGTCAGATCAATGCCGTGCATGGCGGGCGTTTCCATGGGCGTGCCGGCGTTGAATGTGACGGCGATTTGTTTGGCTTCGATCATGACGCGCCCCCTTTCTTGCGAAACGGATTGCGCACGCCGGGCAAAACCATCGCCAGCGTCACCAACACAGCCGTAATCAAGTTCAAGTCCTGTGCTTTCAAGCCGATGGCGTCAGAGTTAAGCGCGCCCGCAACGGCCAATCGATAAATGATCGATCCAATGATGCACGCCAACGTGGCGCGAAACACGGTGCGCGTGTTCATCACCGCTTCACCGCCGATCACAGCGGCCAAGCCAACGACAATCACACCGACGCCCAAGGTCACGTCCGCAGCCCCTTGGCTTTGGGCGAATAAAGCCCCAGCCAGCGCCACCAAGGCGTTGGACAACGCCATACCGCCCAAAATGTAGCCGTTGGTATGGATACCCTGAGCCCGTGCCATGCGCGGGTTTTCACCCGTGGCGCGCATGGCCAGGCCGATTTCGGAGTTCAAGAACCAGTCCAACGCGACTTTTACGATAATCAACAAAACCGTCAGCGCGATTGGCAGCGCTACATACATGGGCATGTCGTAGGTTTCTTCGAGCCATTCGAGCGGCGAAAACACCGTCTCTTCACCCAAAAGCGCCACATTGGGCCGCCCCATGATGCGCAAGTTGACCGAATACAGCGCGATCATGGTCAAAATCGACGCCAACAGGTGCAAGATCTTCAACTTGACGTTCAACCACGCGGTCACGATCCCGGCGGCAGCACCGGCAAACATGGCGCACAAGGTCGACAGGTACGCATCATAGCCCACCACGATCATGGACGCGCTCACCGCAGCGCCCAGCGGGAAGCTGCCGTCCACGGTCAAATCCGGGAACTGCAGGATGCGAAATGATAAATAAACGCCGAGTGCGACCAAGGCGAACAACAGTCCCACCTCGATCGCGCCCAGAAGAGCAATTTGGCTCATATATACAGTCTCTTACTTCGTCTTATTCAAAGACTTTTTTGGCTTCGCCAACCAAGCCTGCGTCCAAGGTGATGCCTTGCTTTTTGGCAGACTTCAGATTGACGTAAAGCTCGGTCTTGCTGACACCTTCGACAGCCATGTCGGCTGGCTTGCCGCCTTGCAAGACCTTCACAACCATTTCGCCGGTTTGACGGCCGACGTCGTAGTAATCAAAGCCCGCAGCTGCAACCGCACCGCGTTCCACAGAACCCGTGTCGCCCGCCAAAACGGGGATGTCGGCTTCGTTGCCCACCTTCACAACGGCTTCAAACGCAGAAACCACGGTGTTGTCGGTGGGGATGTAGATAGCATCCACTTTGCCCACCAAAGAGCGCGCTGCCGACAAAACATCGCCGGATTTGGTAGCGGCGGCGTTAACCACGGCCATGCCTGCTTTGGGTGCCTCAACTTCGATGAGTTTCACCAAAGACACGGCATTGGCTTCACCGGGGTTGGAAATGATGCCCAAGGTTTTTGCGTTCGGCACCACGCGTTTGACCAGCTGCATGTGCGCCGCGATCGGCGTCATGTCGGTCACGCCCGTGACGTTTTTGCCGGGCTTCATCATGTCGCCCACAAGTTTAGCCCCAACCGGGTCGGTGACAGCGGAAAAGACGATGGGGATCGATTTGGTCGAGGCCACAGCCGTTTGCGCAGACGGCGTGGCGATAGCGACGATGACGTCGGGGCCCGCACCTGCGAATTTCTTGGCGATTTGCGCCGCCGTGGCTGGGTTGCCTTGCGCGCTTTCGTAAGACCACTTGAGGCCCTTGCCCTCTTCATAGCCATTTTCGGCCAGAACGTCCTTAACCCCCTTACGAACAGCATCCAGTGCGGGGTGTTCAACGATTTGCGTGATGGCGACGTGCGCTTCACCCGCTTGAGCCGCGGCAGAAATCCCCAAAGCGACAACGGAGGCCATTGCGGCCATGCCTAAACGTTTTGCAAACATTGTCTTTCCCTTATGTTTCAATTGAGTCCCGATTTCCCCCTCGGAAACTGGGCCATATCGTAGCGAATTCATGCCCCCATTCAAACTCTTTTGCAATGTGCAAAACGGCGTATGAGGACGGGGCTTAGAGATATTTGTAAGGGTCTTTTTTCGCGGGCTGTTCTTTGGCCTGCTTTTTTGAAAGAACATAGGCCAGCTTGCGCGCGGCCAGTTTCTTGATGGAGTCCTGGCTGTGGCGCGGGTCGGCGATCATGGTAACCTCTTGACCTGACTTCGGGTCAATGGCGACCACGCGCATAATGTTGCCGTGGCGCTGAAATTCAAACAGCACTTCTTTCAATTGGCCTGGCAAGGCGCGTCTTGTGGGTCTTTTTATCATTTGACATACATAGCGCTTGAAAGGCGCTTGGAAAAGATTTCTGTTGGTTTCTTGTGCACGAACGATATTTTAGACGAAACTTGCTATCACCTAAAGCGTTCAAAATGCCGGCACTCATCAATACCTTTCGTGTCCTGTCGGCACGTTTGACTGACAACAAAGGGATCAAACGTTGACTTCTTCTCACATTGGCTCATTTCCCAACGTGCGCATGCGCCGCAACCGTCAATACGACTGGTCGCGCCGTTTGATCTCTGAAACGACTTTGAGCCCCAGCGATCTGATTTGGCCCTTGTTCATTATTGACGGTGACAACACTCGTGAAACGGTGACGTCCATGCCTGGCGTTGAACGTCTGTCCACGGACCTCATCGTCGAAGCCGCGGGCCAAGCCATCGATCAAGGCCTACCCGCCATAGCCGTCTTCCCCAACACCGACCCGGCGCTGAAGACCCCCGACGCCAAAGAGGCGCTCAACGGCGATAACCTCGTGTGCCGTGCGGTCAAAGCCGTTAAAGACAAATATGGCGATGCCATCGGCGTGATCTGCGACGTGGCGCTTGATCCTTACAATTCCGACGGTCACGACGGCTTGGTGCAAGACGGGAAGATTTTGAACGACGAAACGACCGAGCTGTTGTGCCAACAATCCATCGTGCAAGCGCGTGCGGGCTGCAACATCGTGGCACCGTCCGACATGATGGACGGGCGCATCGGCCAGATTCGCGAAGCCCTGGATGCTGAAGGCTTCCAACACGTTCAAATCATGTCTTATGCGGCCAAATATGCGTCAGGCTTTTACGGCCCCTTCCGTGATGCCGTGGGGTCGGGCGGCGCGCTGAAGGGCGACAAGAAGACCTATCAAATGGACCCGGCCAACACCGACGAAGCCATCCGTGAAGTGGCCTTGGATATTGCCGAAGGTGCAGACATGGTCATGGTCAAGCCGGGCATGCCGTATCTGGACATTGTGCACCGCATCAAAGACACCTTCGCCCTGCCCACCTTCGCTTACCAAGTCAGCGGTGAATACGCCATGATCGAAGCCGCAGCGGCAAACGGTTGGCTGGACGGCGAAGCGGCCATGATGGAAAGCCTCATGGCCTTCAAACGCGCCGGCGCCGATGGTGTGTTGAGCTACTATGCGCTCAAGGCTGCCCAAATGTTGAATAAGAAATAGCACAAATAAATCCCCCAAGTTGCGCACTCTCTAATATAATAAATAACGGGCGTATAACGAATCTGGTGAGTTGGGGAATTCTCCGAGTGTCTGAACGCGTGCCGTTTTCCACCAAAACCGTCGTATCGGTTGGTTTTCTGTCCGTTTTAGGACTGCTGGGCAACATGGTGTCCATCCCAATGTTTTTTGGGGTAGATCAGATTTTCGGCTCGATTTTCGTTCTGATTTCCGCCGTTCTTTACGGCCCCCTTGGGGCCTTGGTCAGCGGCGCGATTGCCCATGCCTATACCATCGTTTTGTGGAACCATCCCTACGCTTTCATTGCCTTTGTCGCGGAAGCCGTGTTTGTGGGCTACCTCTGTTACCATCGTAAATCCAACCTGTTTGTCGCGACATTGCTGTTTTGGGTGTTTCTCGGCATGCCCATGGCGTGGGTATTTTACCACCATGTGCTGGGCTTGGCCGACACGCAAAGCCTCATTGTCGCGCTCAAACAGCCCGCCAACGGGCTGTTCAACAGTTTCGTTGCAAGCTTGTTGCTATTGGCCTTTCCGCTGAGACGCTGGTTTCGAGGTGACAACACCGTTGAGCTGATCTCTTTTCGCGATGTTTTGCTAACGGTCATTATGGCATTTGTGTTTTTCAGCTCATTCGTCACCGCGCAATTCAATGCCCGCAAAATTTTAGAAGAGTCCCAAGCCCAAGTCTTTGCGGAACTTCAAGGCTACGGCCAGCACCTGCGCGATCTGTTATCGGCGTCTTTGCGATTGCAGCGCATCGGTATTGATGGGCCGTTTTGGTACTACCCTCACCAAATATTGGAAGAAGAAGCGTGCCATCAACACAAGCTCTTATCAGGCAACGAACAAGACGGCATTGTTCAGCTGTATTGGTCCTTTGAGCAATGCACCCTTCACACCATCCCCGCTGAAGATTTCTCAAAATACTTAGAAAAAATCTTTGGCCACCAACCCTTTAAACTGAGCATTTACGACGGCAACGGCCAGAGTGTGTTGAGCTTTTCAGAAAACCCCAAGCCCCACACCCTGACGGAACGTTTGCCCGGCACTCAGACGCCCATTGACGGCATGTATCATGAGCTTGGCGCATCGCCCGACAAGCCGCTTATGTTGCAGTGGAAGCTGTCCAAAGTGATGCAACCCCACACCTTCCCAGACATTTCCGACTGGACGTTTGTCATCGAACTTCCGTTCGCAAAATATGTTGACCGCTTGCAACAGACCTATATATCGGCCTTTGCCGTCATGCTGTCTGTGACCTTCGGTGCATTTTTGGTGGTGAGCCTGATCCGAAACCGTCTGACACGTGACCTGACCAGTCTGATGTCCACAACCCTCCACTTGCCCGAACGGATCCAAGCGGGCGCAGACATTTCGCTGCCACGCTCTCAAATCTCTGAAGTTGACGAGATTGCCAACAACATCAAAAGCGTCGCCGATGCTCTGTCAAATATGGTCGAAGAAATGCGCATTCAGCACGAAAACCTTATGGACGAAGTGCGCGGCCGTGAAAAGGCGGAAAGTGCCAGCAAAACAAAGTCCGAATTCCTGTCCATGGTCAGCCATGAACTGCGCACGCCCTTGACCTCCATATTGGGGTCTTTGGGCCTGCTTGAAAACGCCACTAAAGGTTCGCTTGAGGCGTCTGACGCGCAGCTTCTGTCCATCGCCAAACAAAACACCACGCGTTTAAACACATTGGTTGACGACTTGCTGGACTTGGAGAAAATCCAATCGGGCAAACTGGACATCGTGCAAGAACTGATCGACGTGCCCAGCTTGGTCGATAATGCCGTCAGCTCCAACCTGGGCTACGCCCACAAGCTCGGGGTTGAGCTTCGTATTGTCGGCGACAAGCCCCCTGTTCAAGTCATCGGCGACAAGGGGCGTTTGTTGCAGGTGTTGGCAAATTTACTGTCCAACGCGGCTAAGTTCTCGCCCGTTGGAGATGTGGTTTCTGTGTCTTGGGCCATC
Organism: Magnetovibrio sp. PR-2; assembly: GCF_036689815.1. NCBI lineage: Bacteria > Pseudomonadati > Pseudomonadota > Alphaproteobacteria > Rhodospirillales > Magnetovibrionaceae > Magnetovibrio > Magnetovibrio massiliensis. The sequence continues at coordinate 101,353 of NZ_JBAHUR010000002.1, forward strand.
TCCACCAAAGGACGCGCTGGTATCGGCAGCGTCATTATTTCCGTCAGTGATAACGGCCCAGGGATTCCTGAAGATTTTCAAGACAAGCTGTTCTTGCCGTTTGAACAAGCCGATTCTTCCGCGACCCGAAACATCGGTGGCACCGGACTGGGGCTGAGCATCTGCAAAATCATCTCCGAGCGCCACAGCGGTGAGATCACCTATGACACCGAACAGGGCAAAGGCACAACGTTCCACCTCACCTTGCCCATCGTTCCTAAATTTGAGCTGGTCTAAACTCAAAAAGAAACGGCGCCCTAAAAGAGCGCCGTTTGCGTTTGGGAAGTCCGCGTTTGAAAGCTGTTAAGCTTTGAAATCCAAAAGGCGTTCCACGTCCAAAACCACCATCAGGTTGTTGTCCAAGCGATAAACGCCGCTGGCGAATTCGCGCCAGACCGGGTCCAGCGTGCTCGGGTTGCCTTCATAGCTGTCTTTAGCCAGCCCGATGACATCACCAACGCTATCGACCAAAAGGGTGTACAGTTCGTTTTGTTGTTCGACGGTCACGCCCATCATGTGGTCACGTTTTTTACGTTTGACCGCTTCATGTGCGCTGACATCAACACCGTCCTCACCTTCGACGGTCTCCGTGACTTCAGGCGTTTCAGGTGCTTCAGCCGTACCACCTTCGATGAGCTCCAACTCAGGAGCTTCATCTTCTTCGGTGATTTCGCGATGGATTTCGCGCCGTTCCAAGCCCAAGCGCACGCGCACATCAACAACCGTGACGATGCGACCGCGCAAGTTGATGGATCCGCGCACTTCAGGCGGGGCCAAAGGAATGGATGCAATGTTTTCCGGAAGCAAGATGTCTTGAACAATCAACACCGGAATACCAAACAATTGGCCCGCTATGTTGAAGGTGACAAATTCGGAAAGGTGTTCGCTGCCCACCACATCTACGTCGGTGCTGCCAGCTTGTACAAGCGCCTGTCCACTCATGTAATTTCCACTCCCTCTTCCCCGTTTGGGGGTTATGCAACGTCTTGCTTAGACTTTATCAAAAAGCAAATCGCATCAAACAGATATTTGAGTTTAACCCATAGATTCTGACGCGGCAATCACCGTTCGTATGTATTTTCAAGTTCTTAAGGCCTAGAAAACACCGCCCTACCACCCATTCTGGCAGTTGTGCGGGCTGAGAAGTGCTATACACTCCGCGTCCATGTTAAATGTAACCTACGCCGACATCGAAGCCGCCGCCCTCCAGGGCGAAAATCACATCTTGCGCACGCCGTGTTTCCCCGCCGCGCGTTTGTCCGAACTCACGGGCGCAAATGTGATTTTGAAACTGGAAAACCTGCAACACACCTGCGCGTTTAAGGTGCGCGGCGCGCTGAATAAATTGATGTCATTAAAGAACGAGCGCCAGTGCAAAGGGGTTATCGCCGCCTCTGCCGGGAACCACGCCCAGGGTGTTGGTTACTTTGCCCGCCAGCTGGACATACCGGCCACAATCGTCATGCCGAAGAACACGCCGTTCACCAAAATCGCGCGAACCGAGGCCTTGGGCGCAAAAATCGTGTTGAAGGGCGACGACTTCATCCAAGCGCGCGATCACGCCCAGACCTTGTCCGATCAAGAAGGCCTGTGTTTTGTTCATCCCTATGACGACCCTCATGTCATCGCCGGACAAGGCACCATCGGCAAAGAAATGTTGGAAGACCAACCCCATCTTGACAGCATCATCGCGTCCATTGGCGGTGGCGGCTTGATTTCAGGCATTGGCATTGCGGCGAAACACCTAAAGCCCGGCATTGAAATTTTCGGCGTCCAAGCCGAAACCTATCCATCCATGTATGACGCCTATCACAAATGCACCTCGGCTGCCGAATACGGCCAAACCATTGCCGACGGCATTGCGGTCAAAACGCCGTCCCCCAACACCCAAGCCATCATCGAAGACGTGGTCGATGACATCTTCACGGTGAGCGAGCTGCAGATCGAAAAGTCTCTGCACACGTTCTTGGATCTCAAGCGCTTGGTGACCGAAGGTGCTGGCGCTGCCCCGTTGGCCGCACTTTTGGCGAACAAAGAGAAATTCAAAGACCGCACCGTGGGCCTGGTGGTCAGCGGTGGCAACGTGGATTCGCGCATGCTGTCGACCTTGCTGATGCGCGGACTTGCGCGCGAAGGCCGTTTGGTCAGCTTGCGCATCAAAATCATTGATGTGCCGGGTGCGTTGTCAAAAGTTTCGAAAATTATCGGCGACAGCGGTGCGAACATCATCGAAGTGCACCACCAGCGATTGTTTTCGGATGTTCCGTTGAAACAAACGGAAATGGACGTTGCGGTCGAAACGCTTGATCAAGACCACGTGCAGGCCTTGGTCCACACATTGTGTAAAGCCGGGTTCGAAACCCGCGTGCTGAGCGCGACGTCGGCCTAAGTTTTTAGCTTTGATCGCCTTCGACCCAGAGCTGTAAGTCCCTGTAATACTGTCGCGTTTTGAAATCACGGCGGGTGCGGATCGGCCCATCGCTTTGAGCCGCATCGAACGAAGCTGCAGAAGACGATTGGTGCGCACTATCGCGCATCAAATCTTCGGATCGGCGCAACAAGTGATCTTTTTCTTTGAGGTGGCTAGTCGCTTTCATGTCCGTTTTCCGATTTTTGGGTAGAGGGCGGCGCACCCTTATCAAGAATTATGATAATTTGACTCAAAATCCAAGGCTGTTCTGTGACTGCGGTCACAGATATTTCATAAAAATTTGCGTTTTTCGGCCATCGTTCACTTCAAGTTCTTGATCAAAAGCACGATCTTGGGACCAAAATGAATTGCTGAGGAACTGGGTTTTGGGTTTCATTTCCGCCTCGACCTTTTTGAGCAATTCATCCATCGGTGCGGGCGACAAAAAGGCATAGGCAACCTGCACCTTGGACAGGTCCGCATCCCACAGGCTTTTGAAAACAATGCTGGCATTGCCCCGACCCAAAAGGCGCAGCTTCGCAGTCAAATAAGGCAACGGTGCGTTTTCCAGGCCGACGAAGTCCCAATCTGGATGCTGCCTCGACAAATAATGGAGCATACCGCCAAGGCCGGCCCCAAGATCCATGAATACAGGGCGTGTGCCCGGCTCCACCTCAATCGTGTCCAGGTGTTGCGATAAGGCGGCCCAGGTGGTGCGGTTGGTCAGGTAAAGCGGCACCCGTTCTTTTGAGACATTGGTAAAGATCAGCGCCAAGAGAACAAACGCCAGCAAGTACACCCACGCCGGAAGGCCGAACATCAACGCCCCCCAAGCCAATGGGACCAGCAGCGCTTGGGCGACAATCCATTTGCCTTTCAGGCCGAACCAATAGCTAAAACCGCCCGCAGCTATGGCTTGCAGTCCGACAAACAGCCAAAACCAATCTTGGATATAAATGCCGTTGCCGGAAATGGACCAAACCAAAAAGGCAAACACGATAAACGCCGCAATTTGCGCGCCCAACACGCGCGGCAACATGGGAAACTGACGCTGGCCCGGAGAAAGTCCGGCGTTTCGTCCGTTCACATCAAGCCTCGCCGTCTAACTTTGCGTAGCTGCCGCGATAATAGAGCAAAGGCTGGGTGTCGACGTTGGTGGACAATTGCGTCACACGTCCAACCAAAATGGTGTGGTCGCCGCCCGGATGCTTGGCTTCAACGTCGCATTCGATTTGCGCCGCAGCGCCTGGGATCACCGGCGCACCGTTGCCACCCATTTCAACCATGCCCTCACCCGCCAAACCTTGACCCGGTTGGGCAAAATGATTGGACGCGTCCATCTGTTGATCGCTCAGGATCGAAATATTGAACCGCCCGGCATTAATGAGAGCCTGGGAACGGGCCGAATCAACACCTAAGCAGACCAAAACCAACGGTGGCTCCAGCGATAGGGAAGAAAAGGAGTTTACGGTCATGCCGATGGCTTCACCGCCGGCATTGTTGGCGGTCACGACACAAATACCCGTCGCAAAACTCCCCATGGCGTCGCGAAATTCGCGCGCATCAATGGTATTTGAGGTCTTGTCTTGTGCGGTCACTGGGGGAAATCTCCCTATCGATGTGCTTGGGGCTATATTTTTAAAGCGGGTATGCCCCACCTTAAAAGTATGTGGTGTACATTGGCGCTAAAATCAAAAAAAGTGCGAAAAACAACGCCAGATCGCAAATTTGATGCCTTGTTATCGTTCTTTTTGATTCCTGTCCATAACCAGTTGATGTAAAACATCACCAACAAACTTTTATGAAATGATATACATCCGAATTGCACTTGATATATACGGGCTGCATCAATACCCTGCGAATGTTCACGGGGTGCATTGGTAAGATTCGCTTGAGGCGTGTGACTGAATGAAGTTTATAATTGGTTTTGTGGTTGTGACGGCATGTGTGCTGGGCGGGTACGTCCTGGCAGACGGTCACTTAGAAGTTTTGTGGCAACCGCTTGAATTCTTGATTATTTTCGGTGCCGGTATCGGTGCGTTCATCATTGCCAACCCCGGCGTGGTGATCAAAAGCGTGCTAGGCATGTTCGGCAAGATCCTTAAGGGATCGAAATACAATCAAGACAGTTATCTTGAGCTTCTCAGCGTGCTCTACACCGTTTTCAAACTGGCCAAAAGCAAGGGTGATCTCGCCCTGGAAAGCCATATTGAGAATCCTCACGAAAGTACCATTTTCGCCCAATATCCCAAGTTTGCCTCCGACCATCATGCGTTGGAGTTCATGTGCGACTACCTGTGCATGCTGACCCTCGGCACCTCGAACGCGTTCGAGGTCGAAAACATTATGGATATCGAGCTGGAAAACCACCACAGCCACGACCACCAAGTCCACAGCGCCATGGTGAACTTGGCTGAAGGCCTGCCCGCCTTGGGTATTGTGGCCGCTGTGTTGGGTATCATTCACACCATGGGCTCGATTACGGAACCGCCGGAAATCCTCGGCCACCTGATCGGTGCTGCATTGGTGGGTACGTTCTCGGGCATCTTGTTTTCTTACGGTTTTGTGGGCCCCATGGCCAACTCCGCCGGTTCAATCTTGGAAGAAGAAGCGCTGTTCTTCAACTCCATCAAAGCCGGGATTTTGGCCCATATGCAAGGCTATGCCCCACAAGTTTCGGTGGAATTCGCACGCAAAGCCGTGCCTGGCCATTTGAGGCCATCGTTCAAAGACTTAGAAGAAGCCTTGCAGGGTGCCGGAAACGCTGAGTAGTGCTGAGTAATGCCGAATAACGGAGCCCCAGAGCTTTGGCTGACAACGTAACCATTGTCGTAAAGAAGATCAAAAAAGGTGGCGGCGGCCACCATGGTGGCGCGTGGAAAATTGCCTACGCTGACTTCGTCACCGCAATGATGGCGTTCTTTTTGTTGTTGTGGCTGCTGAACGCCGTGTCCCAAGAACAATTGGAAGGCATTGCGGATTACTTCGCCCCCACCGTGACCTCGACTTCGCAATCGGGTTCTGGCGACATCCTGGGCGGCACCACCGTGGCTGTGGATGGTGCCTTGGAAGACACCGTTAGCCGCCCCTCCGTCACCATGGATCTCCCCCCACCGTCTGCCGGTTCGGGCGGTGAAGCCATGCAAGACGAAGTCGTGCAGGCCGAAGTCGACGCCGAAGAGATGAAGAAAAAGGCGGAAAACGACCAATTCGAGCAAGCCGAACAAGAGCTTAAAGAAGCTTTGCAGACCATCCCAGAATTCCAGCAGCTGGCCGAAAGCCTGATGGTGGACAACACACCGGAAGGCCTGCGCATTCAAGTGGTGGACCAAGACGGCTTGTCCATGTTCCCGTCCGGCAGCTCTGCCATGTATGAGCACACCGAACGCGTGTTGAAGCTGGTCACGCAGATCATTCAAAAGATGCCCCAAGACATTGCCATCAGCGGGCATACGGACGCCGTGCCCATGTCGGGTGGTGACTATGCTGAGTACACCAACTGGGAGCTGTCATCGGACCGTGCAAACTCTGCACGACGCCAGCTACTGCAAATGGGCGTGCCACCGGAGCGTTTCGCCCGCGTGGTGGGCAAGGCCGCAACCGAGCCGCTGTTGAAGGATGACCCCCAAAACGCGCGCAACCGCCGTTTGTCCATCGTCATGATGCGCGGCACCGGCGATCAGCCGGATCCGACCAAGCCCAGAGAACCGCCGAAAAGCATCATCAGCGGCGAGTAATCATCTTATCAAATACACCCTCCGTATGATTGCGCGATCACGCTCTTTCTGGTTTTATTGGATTCGTTAAAAACAGAAACTGGGCTCTCCATGCGTCATCGCCCCGCATCGAAGACACATTTCTTCTTCACCACCACACCACTGCCCTGCCCTTATCTAGAAGGTCGGGTGGAACGGCGTATGGTGACGGAACTGATGGGGCCTGAAGCCGTTGGACTGAACGACCAGTTGTCCATTGCGGGTTTTCGTCGCTCACACACCATTGCCTATACCCCGGTGTGCGACGGGTGCTCGGCCTGTGTGTCGGTGCGCATCCCTGTGGACGAATTCACCCCCAACAAAACCCAACGCCGCATCGCCAACCGCAACATAGACTTGGTGGTGGGCGAGCGCGCGGCCATCGCGACCCGCGAACAGTATGACTTGTTTAAAGACTACATCGATGAACGCCATGGCGACGGCGATATGGCCCTGATGGGACATTCGGATTACCGCGCACTGGTCGAAGAAACTCCGGTCAAATCTAATTTGGTTGAATTTCGCACCACCGATGGCCAGCTAATAGCTGGGTGCCTAACCGATCGCCTCGGCGACGGTCTCAGTGCCGTGTACAGTTTCTTTAACGCCGAAGAAGACAAACGCAGCTTAGGCACCTATGTGGTTTTGTGGTTGGTCGAACGGGCCAAAGAACTGGGGTTGAGCTATGTCTACTTGGGGTATTGGGTGCAAGGCAGTCCGAAAATGGACTACAAGCGCAACTTCCGTCCCCTGGAAGCTTACACCCCTGGCGGTTGGCAACGCTTACCCGCAAAATCCAAAAGTCGCTAATCATACAAATTTAGCCAATGATACAAACAGACTAACGCTGCAACATTTGTTCAAAAACCCCATTGCGAACAGATGAAAAAGCGCGCTAGTGTTTCACTTATGGACACCCCGTAAAGAGTGGTGAATATGGAAATTGAAGCATACGTGGGCGGACACCCAGAAACATGCGAACCTTTAAGGGAGGTATCTCAAGAATGAAACGTCGTGATTTTGTCAAAGGCGCAGCCCTGGCTGCCGGTGCTGTAGCCCTGACCGCTTGCGGTAAGGAAGAAGAAGCGAAAAAAGCCCCGGCTCCTGCAGCGCCCATGATCAACAAAGAGCGCATCGAAATGGTGATGGTTGCCACGTGGGGGCGTGACTTCCCGGGGTTGGGTACAGGCGCACAACGCTTGGCCAAACGCATTTCCGACATGACCGATGGGCGCATTCAAGTTCAATACTTCGCCGCCGGCGAACGCGTGGGCGCCTTCGACAGCTTTGACGAAGTCGCATCTGGCAACGCACAGGCTTATCACGCTGCCGATTACTACTGGAAAGGCAAACACCCGGGCTGGGCGTACTTCACCGCTGTTCCGTTTGGTTTGACCTACACCGAAATGAACGCCTGGATCCGTTTTGGCGGCGGTCAGGAACTGTGGGACAAGCTGGCCGGCGATTTTGGCCTGAAATGCTTGGCTGCGGGTAACACCGGTGTGCAGATGGGCGGTTGGTTCAACAAAGAAATCAACACCGCCGACGACCTGAAAGGTCTGAAAATGCGCATTCCGGGTCTTGGCGGCGACGTCATGGCCAAGTTGGGTGCTTCTCCGGTTTCTCTGCCGGGTGGTCAAATCTATGAAAACTTGGTATCCGGTGCCATTGACGCCACCGAATGGGTGGGCCCGTGGAACGATCGCGCCATGAAGTTCTATGAAGCGGCCAAGTACTATTACTATCCGGGTATGCACGAGCCGGGCTCCACCCTCGCCATGGGCATGAACGCATCTTGGTTCAGCAAGCTGTCCAAATCGGATCAAGCCATCCTGGAAGCCGCTGCGGCGCAAGAAAACGACTTCATGATGTCGGAATACAACGCCAAAAACGGTGAAGCCCTGGCCGATCTGGTCACCAACCAAGGCGTCAAGCTGCGCAAGTTCTCCGACGAAGTCTATGACAGCTTCGGTGAAGCTGCAGACGAAGTCTTCGCAACCGTGCTGGAACACAGCCCGTTGGCGAAAGAGATCCACGAAAGCTTCGCCTCTGCCCGTAAAGACCTGGGCGCCTGGTCGAAAATTTCCGATCAAGCCTACGTCGCACAGCGCAACCGCGTTCTGGGCGTTTGATCGAACAGAGTTAGAACATAGAAAACGGGGCCCCAGGGCTCCGTTTTCTTCTCTACACTGACGTTCGGCCTTCGACTTAGACCACTGGGGTGAGCGCGTGACATGACGACCACAGTTCCGCATACGGCCAAAAGCCGTTTCGACTTCATCAATCCCAATCTGTTGCGTCAAATTTTGCGCTTCTTGGGCTTGCTCGGCGCGGCTGTCGCTATTCAGTTTGTCATCAATAACTTTCTCAATTTTTGGGCCGGTTGGCCCGGCTTAATCAAATTTATCAATGGCTCTTCTAGCCAAGTTGCGCTGGGGGCCACGCAAGTGGTGCTCAACATTTTGCCCGCTCTCGCCATTGCGTATTGGGTGTTTGTGCGCAACCCAAACGAACTCATGCGCAAGGACGCCGACCGCCTAACGGCGCTCACGGCTTACATCATCCGTTCGTCCTTTTGGGCCGTCGTCCTGGTTGGAATGGTGGACGGCACCATTTCATTTTTGCGTGTCGAAGGGCTTTTGCCGGCACTCTTCGGGACTGAGATGGCCGATCAGTTGGGACGGTCCAACTTCCGTGGCGCATACGTGCACTACCCGTTGGTGGCCGTGGGCTTTGTCATCGGTCTGTTCACCCGCACCTTGGGCTTTACGTGGCTGGCGCTGTTTATCGTCGGCGCGGAAATTCTGATCGTGTTCACCCGCTTCATCTTTTCCTATGAACAGGCCTACATGGGCGACTTGGTGCGGTTTTGGTACGCCGCTTTGTTCCTGTTCGCCAGCGCCTACACCTTGATCGAAGAAGGCCATGTGCGCGTCGACATCTTGTTCAACACATTCTCAAAGCGCAAACAGGCGTGGTCGAACGTGCTGGGCACGTTGCTGTTGGGCCTTCCGGTGTGTTGGGTGATCATGACCTTGGGGATGTGGCGCGAAGTGAATTTGATCAACGCCCCTTTACTCAGCTATGAAGTCACGCAAAGTGGCTATGGCATGTATGTGAAGTATCTCATGGCTGGCTTTTTGATGATTTATGCGCTGAGCATGATCATTCAGTTTTGCGGTTTCATCCTGGACAACTTGGCGACGCTTTTAGAAGAGCCCGAAACCCACCCCCATCCCGATCACGACAACACGTCAGAGATTTAGGCGGTAGCCCGAACTATGGAAGTCTTTTTTCTTATCCTTCTTATCGCCGTTTTGATCGGTGCTTTGGCGTCGGGCTACCCTGTTGCCTTTGCCCTGCCCGGCTCTGCACTGATCACCATCGGGCTTGCCGCTGCGTCGGGCTATCTCTTTGCCGGGGACACGGCCGCGTTCTTTGACCAAGGCGATCCGTTGCAATGGCTCAACGCCGCCGTCACAAACTTCAGGGGCATCTATTTCGAGGTTGAGCGAGACACACTTATCGCCATCCCCTTGTTTGTGTTCATGGGGATTATGCTACAGCGTTCCAAAGTCGCCGAAGACCTTTTGGTGGCCATGGCGCAGTTATTTGGCCCCATCCCAGGCGGCTTGGGTATTTCCGTGATCTTCGTCGGTGCGCTGTTGGCAGCGACCACGGGCATTGTGGGTGCTACGGTCATCGCCATGGGGCTGATCTCGCTGCCGGTGATGTTGCGTCACAAGTATTCCATCCCGCTGGCCACCGGGACCATCAGTGCGTCCGGCACGTTGGGCCAGATCATTCCGCCAAGCATCGTCTTAATCATTTTGGCCGACCAATTGTCCAGTGCCACGGACCGGGCGTCGTCTTTGCGCAAAGCCGACTACAAAGAGATCACTGGCGACTTTTCCATGCCCAGCGCCTTCGACCTGTCGTCCACCAGTGCAGGCGAAATGTTTTTAGGCGCCATGGTGCCAGGTTTGGTGTTGGTGGGCATCTACATGCTCTACCTCCTCGTCATGGCGATCGTCAAACCCAAGAGCGCCCCACCCGTCCCTTATGAAGGCAAATACGACCGTGAATTCATGCGCCGTGTGGCGTTGTCGTTGATCCCGCCGCTGACTTTGATATTCGCTGTGCTGGGCTCCATCGTCATGGGCATTGCGACCGTCAACCAAGCGGGCGCCATCGGTGCCATTGGTGCCATGATTATGGCTGGATATCGTTTGAAAGCCGGTGAGTCCAACGCGTTCTACCCGGCCATTTTGGCTGCGGTTTCGATCTTGGTCATCGGGGTGTTGCTGTCCTTTAACGACATCAATGTGCGCAACATTTCCGGGACCATGGACGTCGCCGTCATCACTGCAGCCTTTATGGCCGTCATCGCGCTGATCGTCGCCATCGTCTGGAGCGGTTTTCGCGCCTTTAAAATCGAGGACACCTTAACCGGGGTCATGGTCGAAACGGCCAAGACCACGTCGTTGGTGTTTATTATCTTATTGGGTGCAGCCATGTTGACCGCCGCGTTCCGTGCATTTGGCGGCGAAGAAATGGTGCGTCATTTCTTGAACGATCTTCCGGGCGGCTTCACCACCAAATTCATTGTCGTGATGGCGGTGATCTTCGTGTTGGGCTTCTTTTTAGACTTCATCGAAATCGCTGTGGTTGTGGTACCCATCATCGCACCGATTTTGCTGGCCGATACCTCCGCCAACATCACAGGGGTGTGGCTGGGCGTGATGATCGGCGTCAACATGCAGACATCGTTCCTGACCCCACCGTTCGGCTTTGCCCTGTTTTACCTGCGCGGTATTGCCCCGCCCGAAGTCAAAACCTGGCAAATCTATAAAGGCGTCGTTCCGTTCATCGCCTTGCAGTTGGGCGCATTGGCCATCGTGGGCTTCTATCCCAGCTTGGTAAACTACCTGCCCAACCGCGTGTCGCTGACGTCTGAAACCGCACCGCCGCCGCGCAATCCGCGCCTGCAGCTGTGTGTTGAAGAATATCTGTTCCCCGAATACGACGCGCTGAGGTCCAGTTTGCGCACCTCCATCGCAACGGCCAGCGCGCTCGACTTCTCCGCCCTGCCCGACGATTTGCAAAAATCCATGACGGACAGCTTTGTCAAAGCCAAAGCCACATTCGACAAAGTCGAAGCCGTGCGCCAAGCCGGACGCGAGCTTGCAGCCTACACGCCCAGCTATCGCCCGCTTCACGTCGAAGTCCGCGGCATCCAAGCTGACGTTCGAAAAATAGAAAAGAAAATTCTCAAGTTGTCCCAACAAAGCCGCCGCATGCGCTCCAATGGCTATGACACCTCGTCCGTCGAAGCCGACATCCAAGAGGCCCGCGCTGAAATTTCAGCATTAAACGCGGCGATCCCGGCCAACTGGACGTCCCAGCGCGCCGAATACGAACGCTTGTCCAAGGCCGAAAGCAACGCCCGGCGCGCCTATCGCCGCACCGTTGACGAAGCCTATGAGCCCTTGCAAAACGTTCAGGCTTTGATCAGCAATACGGCCAATTTGCAAGCCTATGAAGGGCGCATCAATGCCCTGTCCGATCAAGTCCGCAGTTTGGACGGTGAAGGTGCGCAAAACGCCATACGTTTGATCGAGTCTGAAATCGGTGCGGTCAACGGCACGACGAAGATTAAATCGGCGCTCACCAAGGCCCGGCGCACGTTGAAGAAAAATGCGAGCGATAAAACCACGGCTTTGACCTTCGTGGCGGATGCCAGCGCATTGCTCATCGCCGAGATGGCGTGGCGCACCAAAGCGTTCAGGGTTCTGTCAGCCCCCCTCACCACATACAACGACGCGATTAAAGGCAACATCGGCCTGCGTCTGCAAGAGCGCCTCACCAGCGATCAAGCCGACGTCATTGCCAGCTGCAAATCGCACCATCGGGATATTTCTCTAGACTTCTAATTGGGGATTTCTAGTTGGGCTGCACACGAATATAGCGCGTCGTGACGACTTGGGATTTGCCCGGCCCGTCGATGCGCCAGACCGAGAGCCAGCCGTCTTCGCCCAAGGCGCGGAACACGCCGCTGAACGTGTCTTCGCCACAGTTGTGATCGACGCGCACGATGCCTTTGCTCATGTCGAGAACGTGAAAGAACCGCCCGTCGGTAAAGCGCACTTCAGCCAGAGCTGAATTGGTGAAGTTGTAACGAAACGCGCTTTCAAGCTCCAACTGCGTGTCGCCTAAATCCGCGCCGCCTTCTTCGCTGTAATCGAGAGTGTCTTGGCCGTTATGAGGCTCTCCCGCTTTGAACCAAGCGACACCGATGGCGTCTTGCTCGCTGTCCGATTTCATGTCGTGGACTTTGCGTTCGAACTGCCATGTGCCTTCCAAAAAACCGATCAAGTTTTCCACATTGTGCGGGGCTTGCGCGCTGGAGCGGCCTGTTTCCACGCCACGATCATTGGGGTCCTTCACAGGCTGCCTCCTCATTTCTTTTTATTAGCTGAAACGAATATAGGGCTGCGCGCGCTGAAAACCTAAGAGAATTTATTGGACGTCGGGAAGCCGCGCGGCGCCATGGCCCCAGCCCCGGCGCGTTTGCCCATCCAGCGCAGCAAATCCGTTTCCGTGCGCCAGCCGCTGCCGAACGGGAAGCTGAGACCCTCGTCTAGCTTAAAGGCCTTCACATCGTTCAACACAGCGCCCCCGCCTTTTTTGTAGCGCTGCAAGATAACCCCCTTGCCACGGCCCATTTCCGGAACTTCGTCCAGCGGGAAGATCACGATTTTGCGGTTGGACCCGATGGCGGCCACATGGTCGGCGCCTTCAGGCACCACAGTGCACGTGGCCGCTTCGCCGCCACCTGAAACGTTCAAGACCTGCTTGCCGTTTTTGGTTTGGGCCAAGAGGCTGTCTTCCTCAACCACAAAGCCATGGCCTGTGTCGGCCGCGACGATCAGTTTGCGGCCCGGTTCGTGGACCATCATGGTGGTGATATCGGCGTCGTTGGGCAGCTCGAACATCAAACGCAAGGGCTCACCATGCCCACGCCCACCCGGCAGCTTGTCGCAACCCAGGGTATAGAACCGGCCATTGGTGGCGAACACCAACATCTTGTCCGTGGTTTGGGCATGGATGGTGAAACGACCTTTGTCGCCTTCTTTGTATTTGATGTCTTTGATCTGATCGTTTGACATATGCCCCTTGATGGAGCGCACCCAACCTTTTTCGGAACAGACCACGGTGATGGGTTCGCGCTCAATCATGGCTTCCAGCGGCACAATCACAGCCGTCGGGGCCTCGCCAATGGTGGTGCGGCGCTTGCCCAGCTCGGTCTTTTGGCCGTAATTGGTTTTGAGCTCGTTGATTTCGCCCGTGATGGATTTCCAGCGCAAGTCTTCGTCTTTGAGCAGCGTGTTGAGCTCTGCCTGTTCTTTTTCCAAGCCGTCGTGTTCGGTCTTGATTTCCATCTCTTCTAACTTGCGCAACTGGCGCAAACGCATGTTCAAAATGGCTTCGGCCTGGTTTTCGGTGAGCTTGAAGGCCTTCATCATGTCTTGTTTGGGGTGGTCTTCTTCGCGAATGATGCGAATGACCTCATCCAAGTTCAAGAACGCGATGAGCATACCGCCCAAAATTTCCAAACGCCTTTCGATCTGGCCCAAACGGTTTTCAGAGCGGCGCACCAAAACCACCATGCGGTGGTCCAAATACGCCCGCAGAACTTCGCGCAGGTTCATCACGCCTGGGGTGTTTTCCGCATTCAACACGTTCATGTTGAGCGAAAAGCGGCTTTCCAGATCGGTTAAGCGATAAAGCTGTTCCATCAGCATGCCCGCTTCGACCTTGCCGGTGCGCGGTTCCAAGACAATGCGAATGTCTTCCGCACTTTCGTCGCGCACGTCGGTCAGGATCGGCAGTTTCTTGTTGGTGATCAGTTCCGCGATCTTTTCGATCAGCTTGGACTTTTGCACCTGATAGGGAATTTCCGTGACGATGATCTGATACGTGCCACGGCCCAGGTCTTCGGTTTCCCATTTTGAGCGCATGCGGAACCCGCCTTTGCCCGTCTTGTAAGCTTCGACAATGGCGTCGCGGTTTTCCACCAGCTCGCCGCCCGTGGGAAAGTCGGGACCGGGAATGAATTCCACAAGTTTTTCAATGCCTGCGTTCGGAAACTTAATCAGATGCTTTAACGCATCGCATAGCTCCCCCACGTTGTGGGGCGGGATAGACGTCGCCATACCCACCGCAATGCCCGCCGCACCGTTGGCCAGCAGGTTGGGGAAGTTGGCCGGCAGCACGACAGGCTCGGATTCCTCACCGTCATAGGTCGCCCGAAAGTCCACCGTGTCGTCGCCGATGCCGTCCAGCAGGTTCATGGCGACCTGGGTCATGCGCGCTTCGGTGTAGCGCATGGCGGCGGCGTTATCGCCGTCGATGTTGCCGAAGTTGCCCTGGCCGTCCACCAGCGGATAGCGCACCGCAAAATCCTGGCTGAGGCGCACCATAGCGTCGTAAATCGCCATATCGCCGTGGGGGTGATATTTACCCATGACGTCGCCAACCACGCGGGCACATTTTTTGAAGCCCGATTTGGGGTCGAGTTTCAACTGCTGCATGGCAAACAACAAACGCCGGTGAACCGGTTTTAAGCCGTCCCGCACATCGGGCAGCGAGCGCGACATAATGGTCGACAGCGCGTAGGACAAATAGCGTTCTGACAACGCATCGGCCAAGCGGGTATCGCGGATTTCACCAAGTTCTGCAGGATCGGACATACTTCAGCTTCTCAACTCGAATCGGGAATAAGGCTGAATTATACCCGAGTTGTGCAGCAATCCAGGCTTCCAATGTCACCGAAACTCAACGGCGTGCAGAAAATTGATTTCCACGTTAATATACCCTTTGTTGTTTATCAAAATAGAATTACACTTTTTTAGTTCATTCATGCATTCAACCGAGGGGGGGAAACCATGTCGAGCAAGTTCATAGGGGTTGCTGTAATCTTGTTCATCGGGCTGATGGCTTGGAATATGCACCCTGGACAACTGGAATTCGAAGTCGGTGAAGACCTTCAAATCCCGAATATGTTGGCCATTTTATTGGTGGCGTCCTTGGTCTTGGAACGCGCAATCGAAGTCTTTTTATCGGCGCTTCGCAGCGAAAAGGCAGATGAAAAGGACACAGAGCTTTCCAATTTACACGACAACCTTCAACAGTTATTGGCTGCCGATCCAACTGATCCTGCTAAAATTCAGGACCTAAGAACTGATCTGGAAACCAAAAACTATGAACGCACGGTATACAGTGCACAATCGCGTCAAATCGCCCAATGGCTTGGCCTAGGCTTGGGCATTATGATTGCGTTTGTTGGGGTTCGTATTTTAGGGAACTTGGTCACACCACCAGCAATAAAGGCTGAGGGCTATCCTATGTTCGTGGTCGTTGACATCTTCTTGACCGGTGCGGTTTTGGCAGGTGGGTCGGACGCCATTAACAAAATCATGAAGCTTTATACGGGCTATATGGATACGGCGACCAAAAACCTCAAAAAAGCAGCCGACGCCAAAACGTAACCCACGCAATACTTGAGGCACTGGGTCAAACCAAATGGCGCTCTGCGGACTGGGAGAGCGCCATTTGGTTTATCTGTGTTTGTGGGCTGGCTTAGCGCACGTCGAAAGTTCGTTCCACCACTTCACTTTCCAAGCCGCTCTTCAATTCAAAGCGCACCTTGTAGGTCCCCGTGGGCCACGCCTCACCTTTCAAACGTTTACCCACATATAAATACTGATAAGCCTTGGCGGCTTTGATGGGGGCGATTTGGTGCAAAAACACCTCTCCGCCGGGCTCATGCATGATGATTTCCAGGCGGTCATTTGGGCGCACACGAAACATTTCTGCCCACGCGATCATCACAGGCGCCTTTGCGGGAAAGCCTTCGGTCTCATAATCTTGGTAGGTCCCGGACATCATGGCGTCGCGCTTGGGTTCTTCTGGGGAAAAGCCAGTGTTGAAGATGGCTGTCGGCTTATAAGGCAAAGCTTCCAAGGTTTCAGCGGTCCACAGAGGCTTTTCCCCCGCGCCACAGGATTTTTGACGCGAAAGACCCACAAACGGATCCAAAACCATTTCCCCTTGAGACACTTGGAAATGGAGATGCGGAAACGCCGTTTGCCCGGACAGCCCCACCAGCCCCAGCACGTCGCCTTGCTCAACCGTCTGCCCGGCTTTGATCTTCACACTGTTTTGACGCAAATGGCAGTACTGGCTTACCAGTCCGCTGTCGTGCTTGATGCGCACACCGTTGCCGCACTCTTGACCTTTGACGTCGTGGGTATGGCCCTCATCAGCGTGGCTGTCGCCGTGCTCATGATACTTTTCGTCCTTGAGGCCGTCGCGCGCACCAATGACCGTGCCCGCCGCCGCCGCAACCACATCGACACCTTTCGCAACGGCTTTCATGTCGCGCAGGGCAAAGTCCGTACCTTTGTGAAAGCCCCCGGGCTCAGCATCATAGCTGGCATCGAGGCACTTATAGTCCAAAACCCCATTGCCCCTTTTGAGATCCACGTAATTGGGAATCCAGCAATCCGTGCCCAAAGTGCATTTCAGCGGCTGAATAAGGCCCCCGCTTTGGTCCTGAGCTTGCGTCTCAACGCCCCAAGTCAGGGCCAGAAGAAGAAAACCTAAGATGCGTTTCATCTGTTTAAACCAACCAATCGTTCCACCAGTCTTGCGCGTGCGCGCGGCATGGTGCGATCATGGGTGGAAAAAATATGGCGGTCAAGAAAATATCCTGTCAGTTTAAGGCCTTGGACGACGTCTGCGTGGGTGTCTGCAATTCCGCCCTCCTCACACAAGAACTTGGGCAAAGCCAAAAGCTTGTCGCGGTAAGGCTCCCCCGCTTCCCGACTGACGGCACGGGCCGACTTGGGCGACACCCAGACCAAGTCGTCCGTCACCCCCGTCGCCGCGCAATGGTCGAGATCCAAACGAAAGCCAAGCTCTTTGAGCAAGCCCAGCTCCCACTTCACATACAGCGAGCCCCAGGCCTCCACGTGCGCGGCGATATCGGCGTGCTCTAAAGCAGCCAAAAAGGTCGAGAGCACTTCGAACATGGCCGGATGCGGCTCACGTTCGGGCAGCGCCCCTGCACACATGGACAAAGCCGCAGACATGGCCGCCAGCAAATCGCGGCTTTCCATCAAGCCTGCACCGTGGCTGTGTTGGGTTTCCAACTGGTATTGGCCAAGATGTTCCGCCAAACGCCCCCGCCAGCGGGCCTGCACGATGTTGCCCGGTTCGATGGTGGCGCGGGTGCGCTTGGAAAAGCCACCTTTCACCAAACCGCCATGAACGCCCCGCTCACGGGTCAAAACCTGCACAATCGCAGAAGTTTCGCCATGCCTGCGCGCGCTGAGAACAATGCCGTTGTCTTGCCAATCCATGACATGCATTGTATCCACCATGAGAAAGTCTGAAAGCAGATATTGAAATTACGTGGGAGCGACCCCAATTCATTTGGGACCTCCCCCATATGTCAAAACTTTAAGTGGGAGCAATCCGCCCAAATGACCGTTTCTTCCTTTCACCCGCCGATCCGTATGCTTATGGGTCCCGGTCCCTCCGATATTCATTCACGCGTTCTCCAAGCCCTGGGCCGTCCCGTCATTGGACACTTGGACCCCGAATTCGTCTTGATGATGGACGAAATCAAGGGATTGCTGCATTACGCCTTTCAAACCACCAACCAAATGACCCTGCCCGTCAGCGCGCCGGGGTCTGCGGGTATGGAAAGCTGCTTCGTCAACTTGATTGAGCCCGGCGACGACGTCATCGTCTGCATCAACGGTGTGTTTGGCGGGCGCATGGTCGAAAACGTGGAACGTTGCGGTGCCACGGCTCTTAAAGTCGAAGACGACTGGGGCAAACCGATTGACTTGAACAAGCTGGAAGAGACCATCAAAGCGAACCCAGGCGCCAAAGCCGTGGCCTTTGTGCACGCCGAAACCTCCACAGGCGTCCAGTCCGACGCCCCCGCCATTTCCAAGCTGGCCCAAGACGCCGGCATACTCACGATTATGGACGCGGTGACCAGCCTTGGCGGCACCCCGGTGATGATTGACGAGTGGAAAATCGACGCGTGTTATTCCGGCACGCAAAAATGCATGAGCTGTGTGCCCGGCATTTCTCCGGTAACCTTTAGCGACCGCGCGCTTGAAGTCATCCGCGCGCGCAATCACAAGGTTCAAAGCTGGTTTTTGGACATGAACCTGATCATGGGCTACTGGTCCAGCGAGGGCGCAACGCGGTCTTACCACCACACCGCCCCTGTGAACGCGCTCTATGCGCTGCACGAAAGCTTGGTGATGCTCAAAGAAGAAGGCATAGAGAACGCCTGGAAACGCCACCAGAAGAACCACAACGGCTTGAAAGCGGGCTTGGAAACGTTGGGCCTTGACTTGATCGTGGACGAAGCGTGCCGTTTGCCGCAGCTCAACGCCGTTCAAGTTCCCGAAGGCGTGGACGAAGCCTTGGTGCGCCGTCGCATGCTTTCTGAGTTCGGCATTGAAATCGGCGCAGGACTGGGTGCGTTGGCCGGCAAAGTCTGGCGCATCGGCCTGATGGGTCAAAGCTCTACGCCGCGTCACGTCACACTGTGTTTAGCGGCGCTTGAAGGCGTGCTTACCGATATTGGTGCCCCGCTGAAAGGCACAGATGCCGCAGCAGCTGCGCAGAAGGTTTTGCTGAGCGCTTAATCACACTGAACAGAAACGAAAAGCCGCATCAGCTCAGAGCTGATGCGGCTTTTTTCGTCAGCATTTCGGCGCGCCCTTCAAGGCGCCAAAGCCGAACACGTCGTCGCGTCCGGGTGAGCCCAGATCGTTCACCACCTTGCTCAAGATTTTGCGCAGGGTGTCTGGATTGGGGGCTCTTCCCGCTTTGCGCAGGATCGCCGCAACAGCTGTCACGAACGGCGCCGCATAAGACGTCCCATAGTAGGTCGTGCCGCCGTCGCTCTTGGCCTTTGCCGCCCACACCCCTGCACCGGGGGCGGCGATGTCGATGTGCGGGCCTGCATTTGCTTTTGAATAAATCTTATTGGGACCGGACAGGGCTGTGACCGCCACCACGTCTCCATATGCCGCCGGATAAGCGATGCGGTCCGATTTACCCCACCCACCAATGGAGGCAATCACCAAGATGTCCATGTCTTTGGCACGGTCCAAAGCCCGGCGGATGACTTTGTTTTCCTTACCCGCCATGGAAATATTCACGGCGTGCACATCGGCCCCGACCAACCAGGCCATGGCTTTGACGAAGGCAGCGGCTGTGCCGACCATTTTGCCCTTTTTATTGATTTCAAACATATTCGCGTGATACAGCCGCGCGCCGGGCAGCAAGCCGCCCCAGTCCGCCCGGGCCGCAAGAATGCTGGAAACGGCCGTGCCGTGTTTCTGGTTACCCGCTTTGCGTCCCGGTTTGGGGAACGACAGATAAGACACCAGTTGGTCTTTAAACGCGGGGTGATAGAGATCGAGACCGGTATCGATCACACCGATTTTCAAACCCTTCCCACAGCTGTTGGACGTTCGGGTCCACCCCGCCATTTTGCGGGCTGTGCGGGCGTTTTTCGGGGCGGCCCCAGCTTGCACATGATAATGCGCGTTCACATCGAAGGTCGTGCCCGGAAAGGTTTTGGCGAGCTCTTTAATGGCTTTTTCAGGTGTCTTGGACCGGGGGATGGTCAGGCGCAAAATTTTGAGGCCCAGTTCCTTCGCGCCGATGGTTTCTTGGACCCGGTAGCCCATGGTGATGGCTTTGCCGACAAAGTTTGCGCCCGGGTTCACCACAAGAACTTCACCCGGTTCATGGGTGAACAATTTATCGATCGTCTTGTCTGTGCGAGAGCCTGAACCTTTAGAAGACCCGCTCTTGCCCGAACCGTATTTCCCGGATTTGTATTTATCCTGTGAAATCGGACGTCCCTTGGAATCATACTTCAGGATTTGAGCGGTGGCCTCACCAGCCCAGATAAAGGCCGTCAACACTACGCACGCATGGATAAATTTCATCTAACCCTCTCACAAACACCTTCAATATACGATTAAGTATAAGCACGCCCGGCCTGAGAGAGAACACAAATCACTTAACCATCATCAGAACGCCGTCTGCGCCACAGCCAAAGCCCCAACCCGGCCAACAGAACCACAGGCAGCCAACGCGCAATCCAGATGGTGGTGGCGCGTATGCCGCGGATGAAGGCGTTGAAGCTGTCGCTTAACAATCCCGACAGCGGACCTAAGTTGACATCCCCCGCTTTGGGTGGGCGCAAAGCATAGCTGATGGAAAAGGTGACGTTGTCGGTGACCTTTTCGATGTTTTGCTTTTGGCGCGTGAGGCGTTCGATATCGCCTTCGACGCGCATCAGCTCACGTTCCACCTGGACCAAATCGCCGATCTTGGAAGATTTTTTATCCGCCAAGGCATAGAGCCGTTCACGCATGAAGTTCAAGCGTTTGATGCGTGCTTCGGTGTCTTGATAAGCTTGATCGCGGTTGCGCGCGGTTTCATTGAAATTGACGATATGACGGCCTTCCCCTTCGGACAGGAAGGCGTGAAATTGATTGGCCTTTTCGCCAGGGACCTGGGCACGCAGGTGCGCCGTGGGGCGTTGCGCGTGACCGGTTTGGGATTGATTGGTGATGACACAGTTCAGTTTCAAGCATTCCGTGCGGTCGCGTTCTAACTGGGCGTTGATGTCGTCATCGATTTCTAAGCTGTAATTGCGCCCGATTTCCATGCGCGGGCCAGCGTTGGACGCCATGGCGGCTTCCGAACGCATCATCGGTGCGTCTGCAGCCATCAGCATGGCCTTGCCCATGGGCGGCGCGCTGGAACGGCTGTTGTCGTCGCTGGATTCGGGATCGCACGCGCTGAGCAACACGGACACAGCAACCAAGACAACACCAATTCTCACTGGATTTTTCATTCCCACCACCTACATAGACTTTTAGGACACAATTGTCATAGACACACACTGTGGCGAGATTGTGGGGCAAAACGGGACGATGACTAACGATTGGAGCCCATCATGCTTCTTGGACGCTATATCATTCACGCCCTGCTTTTGGCCGGAGCCCTCTCTCTGATACCGTTTATGGTTCAGGTGTAGAGCTTAGGCGTCAAAATCCAGGCCCCAGTCGCGATAGCGCTCGGGATCGTCGGCCCATTTTTCGCGCACTTTCACAAACAAGAACAAGTGCACGCGGGTGTCCAAAATCTCTTCCAATTCCGTACGCGCCGCCTCGCCCAGTTTTTTGATCTGCTGACCACCCTTGCCCAAGATAATGGACTTCTGGCTGTCGCGTTCGACAAAGATCACTTGTTCGATCTTGACCGAGCCGTCTTTGCGATCTTCCCACGTTTCGGTTTCCACCGTCGTCGCATAGGGCAGTTCTTGGCGCAGCTGCAAATAGAGCTTTTCACGCGTAATTTCAGCAGCCAGCAGGCGTTCCGCCTGGTCGGACACTTGATCTTCGGGGAAGTGCCACGGACCTTCGGGCATGTGCCCGGCCAAAAACGACACCAAGTCGTCCACACCGTCGCCGTTCAACGCTGAAATCATGAAAATATCGTCGAAGATTTCATGAGCGTTGAGGTCAGAGACCAAAGCCAGCAATTGCGGCTTTTTGATTTTATCGATCTTGTTGATCACCAAGTGCGCGCGCTGTTTTTCTGCTTTCATGCGCTCGATAATGCTGGCCGTGTCTTTGTCGATGCCTTTATCGGCATCCACTAACAGCAATTTGACGTCAGCGTCCCCGGCTCCACCCCAGGCGGCCGCGACCATGGCACGGTCCAAGCGGCGGCGCGGCTGGAAGATGCCGGGTGTGTCGATGAAGACCAGCTGTACGCGGTCTTGGATAGCAATGCCCATGACGCGCGCGCGGGTGGTTTGAACCTTGGGCGAAACGATGGAGACCTTCGTCCCCACCACGCGGTTGACCAAGGTTGATTTGCCAGCGTTGGGCGCGCCGATGACGGCGATGAAACCGCAGCGATCTTGATCGGTCATGATTGTCCTTCCAGCTCAGCCAACAGTTTGGCGGCAGCGTCTTGTTCGGCGGCGCGGCGCGACGCACCCTGGCCTTCGCCTGCACCACTGTCTTTGACCGAGACCTGGATGGTAAAGGTCGGCGCGTGGTCGGGGCCTGAGCGCCCGACAATATCATATTTGGGCAAGCCAAGCGCGCGGCCTTGCGCCCATTCCTGCAATGCGGTTTTGGCGTCTTTGGGCGGTTTGATGTCTTCGGTGACCAAATCCGCCCAACGGGTTTGAATGAAGGCCGCGGCAATGTCTAGGCCTCCATCCAAATAGAGCGCGCCCAAAACGGCTTCCAGCGTGTCGGCCACCACACTGTCGTGGGAGCGTGCAGACGTTTCCGCATCGACGGATTGGGTGTGGACCAAGTTCGCCAATGCAAAACCATCCCCAACACGGGCCAAGGTGTCGCGGGACGTGAGGCCGGCAAAGCGGCGCGCAAGTTCGCCTTCTTCTTCATCCGGGAACTGCGCATACAGCATTTCCGCCATCACCAAACCCAGCACACGATCGCCTAAGAATTCGAGGCGTTCGTTGGAGCTGGTGCGCTGTTCGGTGGTCGAGGCATGACGCAGGGCTTGGTTCAACAAATCTTCGTTGGTGAACGCATGCCCCAACAGGTCTTGTAGGTGGTCTAAGTCGGTGGCCATCGTTTAGTCCACCGACGTAAAGAAGCGTTCGAAACGAAGCGACCAGGGCCACTGCCAGAACTTCCAAAACGACCCGTCGATGGAAAAGAATTTTGCGTCCGCACGGCCCACTAGGTTTTCTTTGGGGATATACCCAATCACACGCGAATCCGACGAATTGTCGCGGTTGTCGCCCATGCCGAAATAATGGCCCGCGGGCACGCGGTACAGGGCCGTGTTGTCGAGGACCATGCGGTCGCTTTCTTCGATGATTTCGTGGCTGACCCCGCCCGGTAAAGTTTCCAAATAGCGCACCGTGTGGTGGAAGGAACCGTAGCGGTCTTCGTAGACAAACTCGCCCACCCGTTCACGCTTTACGGCCTTGCCATTGATGTGCAAAACACCGCGTTTGACCTGAATGGTGTCGCCCGGCAGACCGACGATGCGTTTGATGTAATCGGTGGTGTTGTCCGTGGGCGTTTTAAACACGGCGACATCGCCGCGTTCGGGTTCTTCGAACATCACGCGTTCGGGCAAAACCGGCAGGCTGAACGGCAACGAGTGCTTGGAATAGCCATACGACATTTTGGACACAAACAGATAGTCCCCTACCAACAATGTCGGAATCATAGACCCCGACGGGATGGAGAACGGCTCATAGGCGAACGAACGCACCACCAGTGCAAACAAAACCGCATAGCCGATGGTCTTGACGGTATCCCAGAGGCTTTCTTCATCTTCTTGGGGTTTGCCGTCGAACAGGTCGTCGTCTTTGGCGGGGGTGTTGTCGCTCATAAAGTATCCATTTTTGTCTGTTTTTAAGGCTTGAGAACCGCCGAAATGACCACCATGGCGTGGGCCAAGGGGTATTCATCGGTCAGCGAGATATCAATCTTCGGCTCATAACCTTCGGGTGTGAGGCTTTGTAGCCTGTCTAGCGCCCCGTTGGAAAGGGTCATAATGGGCTGACCGCTGGGTAAATTGGTGACGGCTATGTCTTTCCAGAACACATTTTCGCGAAATCCGGTGCCCAAAGCCTTGGCCGTGGCCTCTTTGGCGGCAAAAAACATGGCGTAGCGGCTGGCCTTGCCCTTCTCGCCCCGCTTTTCGGCTTTGGCGCGTTCTTCGTCGGTATAGATGCGCTCGACAAAGCGAGCTTCAAAGCGCGTCAGCGTCTGTTCGATGCGACGAATGTCGCAGAGATCTGTGCCGACGCCCAAAATCATGCGACACCTCTGGCTTCGTCCATCAAGCGGCGCATGTCTTTAATGGCCGCTTCAAAACCGATGAAAATCGCCTCACCCACCAAGAAGTGTCCGATGTTGAGCTCTTTGAGGGTGGGAATGACGGCGATCGGCTTTACGGTGTCGTAGATCAAACCGTGTCCGGCGTGGCATTCCAGGCCAAGTGTGTGTGCATGGGCTGCGGCTTTGATGACACGTTCCAACTCTTGATCGCGCGCCTCCCCCGTCTTGTCGCAATAGGTCCCGGTGTGCAATTCGACCACCGGCGCGCCAAGGGCTTTTGAGGCATCCAGGGCTTCTACGTCGGGCTCGATAAACAACGAAACGCGAATACCAACATCGGACAAGCGGCCAATGACCGGCTTAAGCTTGTCAAATCCGCCGACAACGTCCAAACCGCCTTCGGTGGTGCGCTCTTCGCGCTTTTCCGGCACCAAGCACGCCGCGTGGGGCTTGTGGCGCAGCGCAATTTCCAACATCTCGTCCGTTGCTGCCATTTCCAGGTTCAACGGCAAGTCAATTTCATCGCACAGGCGCAAAATGTCCGTGTCCGTGATGTGGCGGCGGTCTTCACGCAAGTGTGCCGTGATTCCGTCCGCACCTGCGTCTGCCGCCATATGGGCCGCGCGCACGGGATCGGGATAATCGCCGCCGCGCGCATTGCGGATGGTGGCAACGTGGTCAATATTAACGCCTAGCCGAAGATCGGAGAGCTGTGGGGAGGTCATTGTTCAGCACTTTCATGAGTGGTGTGTTTGCGCATGCGCTTGTGATGGCGTGCCGCTTGATATTTCGAAATCACCGGGCGCAGCGGCACGTAAAAGGCAAACCACACCCCGATAACCCAGGGCACGCAACCGACCAGCATGGGCCACATCACCGGACCGCCGACGTCTAAAAACAAGTCGAAATCCAGCTTGTACAAGGCTTCGGTGCTTTCGGTGAGCACGTCGATAAAGTCAATGTCTTTGGGGTTCACACCGTCTTGACGCAACAGCCATTGTCCGGTGTTGAACACCCCGATCCAAATAAACGGAAAGGTCCAGGGATTGCCCACGGCGGTGCCAATGGCCGCCGCCAACATATTGGCGCGGATGATATATGCCATCGCCATAGAAATTACGAAATGCAAGCCCATGAACGGCGAAAATGAAATCGCAGCACCACAGGCAAACCCCGCAGCCAGCGAATAGGCAGAGCCCGGAATCCGCGCCACACGATGAAACACATAGCGCGTCGATCGGTTCCACCCGGCCTTGGGCCAGAAGAACTGTGCGATGCGGTGCAACAGGTTGAGTTTTTGGCGGCGTTGAAACATGGGGTTGGGTTCACGTCAAGGTTCGCGGAATATGTGGCTTTTTCTCACATATCCGCCTGTTGGGAAAGGATTTTCCGTCCCATTCACCAAAGCGTCACGATTTGATGAAACATGCATAAACAATATGATAGCTATCTGTGAAGTTTTCCCCCAGATGCGCCGATATGCGGCGGAAATCCTTTGGGCTCAGGGGTTTGTGTCCAGACGCTGGCGTGTTTGCGCCTATGGTCTTCAAACGCCGGGCAAAGACGTGGGCGTCGTCATAGGCGCGCTCAATCCGCTCTTCCCAAAGCACAACCGAACCGCCGGAGGGCATCAGCGCTTCGATTTCAGTCAAATCGGGATAGCTGCGCGTGCCGTCTTTCAGGCCCAGCGCCGCATGGGCCGCGCGCCAATTGGCGAAGGTTTCGCAGCCCAGCGTCGAAAACAGCAGCTGTCCGCCGGGCTTCAAAAGCCCCGCCAACTCGGCTAACCCGGCTTGTAAGTCTGCAAACCATTGCACCGCGAGGCTGGAGACGATCAGATCGAACTGCCGCCCCTCAAGGCTGGGTCGCTCGCCGTCCATGCACAAATAATCGACACGCGGATCGGCACATTGGGTTTTGCACTTGTCCACCATGTTGGGTGCGATGTCGGTGATGACGAACCGGCCGCCTGAAGTGCCCGTCAGAAGGTGGCGCGTCAGACCGCCCGTGCCACAGCCGATTTCCAAGACGTCCGGGGCAGAAACTAAGCCGTCCAACGCCAAAGCCGCAACCTGGGCGGCCACTTGGGCTTGGACCTGGGAGGCTTGCTCATAGCTGTCGGCGGATTTCGAAAACGCGTCGACGATTTGGGACTTTTGCGCGCTCATTTGGAAAGTCCCGCAACAAAACCATTGATGTGCTCTGCACACCAGTCCGTCGCACTTAACGGCAAAATGTGGTCCCCGCCTGCTTTCATGCGCAAATCAAAGCCGTCAAAGGACGCCTGGCTCATCTCAGCAGACACCACTTGATCCGCGTCCCCGGCCAAGGCCAAGACGGGAACGTTCAGTTCTTTAAGTCCAGCGCGTTCATCCCAATCCATCATGGCGGTTAAATCTTCGGCTAAGCGGTCCCAGTTCAATGAACCTTCATATGGGGTGACGTCGCCACATTGGCCCATAAAATCGGCAAAGACTTGGTTAGGTTTCAGACCAAATCCCTGGATCATGCGGTTAAGCAATTTGGGATGCACACCTTTTGGAAAATCGTCGGCTTTGGTGAAGCGCGCAAAGCCATTGATGGCTATCAATGCTGCAGGTTTATGCTGCAGCATTTTGTGCAGCATAAACTGTGTGCCAAAGGAATGCGAAATGACAACATCCGACTCATCCAACGGGGGAATGTCTGACGTCTGCGCTGCACGGTAGCCCAAATCAAGG
The DNA here is from genome assembly GCF_036689815.1 of Magnetovibrio sp. PR-2. NCBI lineage: Bacteria > Pseudomonadati > Pseudomonadota > Alphaproteobacteria > Rhodospirillales > Magnetovibrionaceae > Magnetovibrio > Magnetovibrio massiliensis. The sequence continues at coordinate 128,237 of NZ_JBAHUR010000002.1, forward strand.
CACTCGCCTGCGCCCACACGCTCCATCAGCGGCTGCCAAAAGCGCGCATCAAATCCCCAGCCATGGATGTAGACATACCTCATGCCGCCCGCCTTACCCGCGTGCGCGTTCAATGGAGTTGATTTCAGGTGTTGCGCGCAAAGCGGCGATGATCTCGTTCAAGTGCTTCACATCACGCACTTCGATGTCGACCATCATGTCGTAGAAATCAGAGGCACGGTTTTGGATCTTCAAGTTGGAGATATTCCCCTCCCCCCGTGCGACGACGTTCGACAGCGAGCCCAAAGCCCCCGGCACGTTCAACAGCGTCAGATGCACCCGCGACACGTGGCCAGCGGTCTGTGCGACCTCTTCGCCCATATCCCAAGACACGTCGATCCAGCGTTCCGGCTCATCGTCGTATTTACGCAAACCGTCGCAGTCGATGGTGTGAATGGTGACACCCTTGCCCGTGGTGATGATGCCGACAATGCGGTCCCCCGGCAGGGGATGACAACACCCCGCATAGTGCATCGCCATGCCGGGAATCAAACCACGGATGGGGATGGCTGCGTCGCGTTTGGATTTTTTCTTTTGGCGCCTTTTGGATCGCGACAGCGGCATCATGTCACTGATTTTGCGCGCCACGCTTTGTTTTTTGGTGCCGGGATAAACCGCTTCCAACACTTCGCGTGCCGTGGTGTGGCCCATGCCAACTTCCGCGACCAGCTCATCGACGCTGTCTTGTTGAAAAATTTTCAAGACCCCTTTGAGGCCCTTTTCCGTCAGCGGATAGTCTTCTTCGACAAAGGCGCGTTCCAACATGGCGTTGCCGAGCTCGATGTATTGATCACGCTCTTTCAAACGCACATAGCGCCGGATGCGCGCCCGCGCCTTGCCCGTGACGACAAAGTTGTCCCACGTCGGTGACGGTGTGTGGGTTTTCGAGGTGACGATGTCCACCTGATCACCGTTTTTTAAACGTGTGCGCAACGGCATCATGCGGCCATTGATCTTGGAACCGACACAACGGTCCCCGACTTCGGTGTGAACGGCGTAGGCAAAGTCCACAGGCGTCGCGTCTTGGGGCAGGTTGATCAGGTCGCCCTTAGGGGTGAAGCAGAACACTTGGTCTTGGAACATCTCAAGTTTGGTGTGTTCCAAAAACTCTTCGGGCTCGGCCGCAGTTTCCAAAATTTCCAACAGTTCGCGCAGCCAGCGGTACTGCTTGCCGTCGGTGGGTTTGCCCGACACATCGTCCAGAAGATCACCTTGTTTGTACTGCCAGTGCGCCGCCACCCCGCTGTCGGCAATGCTGTGCATATCGTGCGTGCGGATCTGAATTTCGATGCGATGGCGCTCAGGGCCAATCACCCCGGTGTGCAAGGACTGATAGCCATTGGGTTTGGGGACTGAGATGTAATCCTTAAACCGGTCCGGCACGACCCGGTACGCATTGTGAATGACGCCCAAGGCCTTATAACAATCTTCGTTGCTGTCCACCGCAATGCGAAACGCCATGATGTCGGACATGGCTTCGAACGGCACGTCCTTTTTCTGCATTTTACGCCAGATGGAGTACGCCGTTTTTTCCCGGCCCGTCACCTCGGCGACGACACCGTTGTCTTTCAGGGTTTGACGCAATTCGTTGATGATCAACGGCACCAAAGTTTCGCCTTCGTCGCGCAAGTATTCCAAACGCTTGAGGATACTGTCGCGTGCCTCGGCATTGATTTCAGAGAACGACAAGTCATCGAGCTCGTTTTTCAGCTCCTGCATGCCGATGCGCTCGGCCAGCGGAGAGAAAATCTCCATGGTCTCGGTCGCAATGCGTTTGCGCTTTTCCGGCTTTTTGATGAAGTGCAGCGTGCGCATGTTGTGCAGCCGGTCCGCCAGCTTCACCAACAACACGCGGATGTCTTCGGACATGGCCAACAACAACTTGCGGAAGTTCTCAGCCTGTTTGGAGTGGTCGGACTGAAGTTCGATCTGGGTCAGCTTGGTCACACCGTCGACCAGCTTTGCGACCTCGGGGCCGAACATCTTTTGCAGCTCTTCAATGGTGGCACCCGTATCTTCCACCACGTCGTGCAGCAAAGCTGTGGCAATGGTTGCGGCGTCCAGACGATAACTGGTCAAGATGCCCGCGACTTCCAACGGGTGGGAGAAATACGGATCGCCCGAAGCACGCATTTGCGAACCGTGGGCTTTCATCGCATAGACGTAGGCTTTGTTGATCAGGCCCTCGTCGGCAGCCGGATCATACGCTTTGACAATTTCAACAAGTTCGAACTGGCGCATCACGCAAAAGCCCTCCGCTCGAAGTGTAGAGCAAAGGGCTTTCGATAAACAGGTTTAGTGGCCGTAGACCCAAAAGGACGGCACGCCAAAAACGTCGTGTGAGCGCGCCTAATCACTTAGTCCCCCTGAACTTCAGCCCCTTCCATCATGGCTTCGGCTTCGGACATGGCTTCGGCCACGTCTTCGGCGGCCACGTCGTGCACGGTCAAGGCGTCAGCGTTGACTTCAGCGTTGTCGTCCGCTTCGCCCATTTCGCCGGTGACGTCTTGTTGCAAAGCGCGCATGTCCATTTCGTCTTCGATGGGGTCGTCGCTTTCGACGTAGCGCTGCAGGCCCTTGACCAGGGTTTCTTGCAGTTCGTCGTAGTTGACGGTTTCATCGGCGATTTCGCGCAGGGCAACAACAGGGTTTTTGTCATTGTCACGTTCGACGGTGAGTTCACCGCCTGCGGAAATGTCGCGCGCACGCTGCGCGGCGGTCATCACCAGCTCAAAGCGGTTGGGAATCTTGGTAACGCAATCTTCGACCGTAACACGGGCCATAGATGTTTCTCCAGCTAAAGGGTGTGAAACGTGTGTAAAATGTGAGTGATTCTGGCGATTATATATTGGGTTGGTGGAATAAGTGCAACACAAAACAGACAAGTCTGTATACAGAAAACTTAAACAAAGAAAAAACCACACCCCAACTCGCTAAAGGGTGTGGTTTCTAAATCTATTCCTGACACAAAGGGGTAGGCTGTTAAACTGTCAAATTGGTGGCTTAAAAGTTGTAGTTAACACCAATTTGAGCGTTGTGAATGACAAGGTATTGGTTCACCCCTAGGTCGCTCGTCGGAGCGCCCAAAAGAGAATAGGATCCAACCAAGTCAACTGCAGGGCTCAATTCATACGACACGCCCAAGCCGACTTGGCCTGCAACGGTAACAGCTTCGCCATCCTCGTAAGACGCTTCGCCATCGGTGTCGGTGTAATTGATTTCACCATCAGCATAAAGACCGCCAAAACCTGCGCTTACAAAAGGCGTGAATGCAGAGTCCATGTCAAAGTCGTATGCACCATTCAGCATGGCTGTATAAATGCCAACATCACCGGAGACACCTGTCAAAGTAGATTGACCAGTAACAGCACCGATAGAGGAATCGCGATAGCCGAGTTCGATTTCAGCACGTATACTGCCATATTTGCTGCCAAAGCGTGCAAGAACACCAAGGCCGTTATCCAGTTCACTATTGTGCGAAACAGTGGAACCGCCAGAAAAGGAGTTCTTAATTTTAGGATCGTTGTACGAACTTCCTACAACAGATACACCAGCGTAGAGATCAGCTGCTTGCCCGGTGCTTACCAAAACAAATGGCGCAGCAAAAGCAAACAAGGAAAAAGCGAGTTTCTTCATATCTTCAAGCCTTCAAATTAAAAATGGCATCCAAAAGCACCAGCTCCAGAATCTTGTTAACTTCTATAGAGTTTTCCGTGTAGCCGCAATGATAAAATCATAGAATTACGAGGTGTTGAGCGCAGGCGTGATAAATTTACAACATCAAATCGAACGCACAGTTTAGGGCTTAGCCCCCCTCTTCTTCGTCATCAATATCTCGATGAAGCATCTCTTTGGGACGAGTAACTTGGTCTTCAGGAAGGTTTTTAATGAGCATTTCCAGGCCCTTAAATAAAACCGGATGCGTCCAGCCCGGCACCAAATCACGAATGGGCAACAAAACGAAGCCACGCTCATGCATGCGCGGGTGCGGCACAGAGAACCCCACTGTTTCATCCGTAATCAGGTCATCAAAAGCCAGCAAATCCAAGTCCAAGACGCGGGGGGCATTACGCTCGGCCCGCACGCGGCCAAAATCGGTCTCGATTTGATGCAAAACAGCCAAAAGCTCCGCAGGCTCCAGGGGCGTCTCAACGATACACACACCGTTGACGTACCAAGGCTGGTCGCTCATGGGCACAGGTGCGCTTTCAAACCAGCGCGAACGGCGCAATACGCGCACCTTGGCGTGCGCACTCAAGGCGTCCAGCGCGGCCTCCAAGGTTTGCACCGGCGAGCCAAAGCGGTCCGAGGGTAAATTCGCGCCTAAACCAATCAAAATCATTTATTTTCGATCCAACTTATAAATAGCCCCCAAATCTGCTTGCACGGGTCCGGGGCAAAGCCTACCTATAAGGCATCCATCGTATTTCGGATATCTTTTCGTTTTTTTCATTTTATAAGGGATTGATTAACATGATTTTTTACCCTCAAGAACGCATCGGCCTTTTCATTGACGGCTCCAATTTGTACGCCGCCGCCCGCGCGCTCGATTTCGACATCGATTATAAACGCTTGTTGGAACATTTTGCCGGCAAAGGCCAATTGGTCCGTGCGTTTTACTACACCGCACTGATGGACGACGCCGAATACTCCCCGCTCCGTCCCTTGGTGGATTGGCTGGACTACAACGGCTACACCATGGTGACCAAACCCACCAAGGAATTCACCGACAGTGCGGGCCGGCGCAAAATCAAAGGCAACATGGACATCGAGCTGGCCATCGACGTGATGGAAATGGCGGAAAACTTGGACCATGTGGTGCTGTTTTCCGGCGACGGTGACTTCCGCCGCCTGATCGAAGCCATTCAACGCAAAGGTTTGCGCTGTTCGGTGGTTTCCACCGTTAAATCGTCCCCACCCATGGTCGCCGACGAATTGCGCCGCCAAGCGGATCACTTTATCGAGCTCACCGATCTGCAAAAAAGCATTGGCCGCGGTGGCGATCGCCCGTCCCAACGCCCGCCGCGTGAAGACAGCGATCACTTCCAAAGCCATTCCGAACAGCCGTCCCCCGTCGTTGACGACGACGACGATGGCGCACCCAAAGCTCCCGGCGACTTTGCTGAACTGATCTAAGCCCATGTCCCAGCCGATTGAGCCGCCAAAAGGGTGCACCCAGTGCGCCCGTTTGGTCGATTACCGCACCGCCAATCAAGCCGCCTATCCGGATTTTCACAACGCCCCGGTGCCCAGTTTTGGTCCGCTTTCAGCGGAACTTCTGATCGTGGGCCTTGCCCCCGGGCTCAAAGGGGCCAACTGGTCGGGACGACCGTTCACGGGCGATTATGCAGGGGATTTGCTCTACCCCACTTTGCTGACATTCAAACTGGGTACAGGCACATACGGCGCCTGCGCCGACGATGGGCTGGAGCTCACCAATTGCCGCATCACCAACGCGGTGCGCTGTGCGCCCCCCGAAAACAAAGTGAACGGCACGGAGATCAAAGCCTGCAACCCCTATTTGGTGGCAGAGATCGCGGCTATGCCCAAGCTCAAAAACCTAATCGCCCTGGGCACGGTGGCGCACAATGCGGTGCTCAAGACCTTGGGCATCAAACAGTCCGTGCACAAATTTGGTCACTGTGCCCAACATGATTTGGGAGATGGGCTAACGCTGACCGACAGCTATCACTGCTCGCGCTACAACACCAACACGGGACGTCTCACCGAAGAGATGTTCCACGACGTGTTTCGCACGGTTATTGGCCCATAGAGGGCTGCTCGTTCTCCAAAAGCTGCATCTGCTCTGGATTGAATGGGGATGGCATTGTAACGGTACCAGGGCCATCATGGTCCTCTAACGGGCCGCTAGAGACATCCCCAAATGCGGCCCCTCCGCTCAGGGTGGGACGGAACTGGACGCTGGCGTATGCTTTACATTCATTTTCCAGCAATGCGTCCTGCAATTGGGCCGAGTGCTCATAGACGCCGTCACTGGCACGCTGAGAATTTTTGACTTTTAGCGCAACAATGCAGCCCATATACCACCCTGCATTATATTGGATTTGCAGCGCTTGATCGAGGGCTTGAGCATTTACCGTCAACTCCTGCGCATCGACATTTGCGGGTAAAAAGCCAGCGCTTATCCCGAGGCTCATAAGGCCAAGAAAGGGTGTCAGTTGTTTCAAAACCATCGTCAGTTCCCCCCAGTTTGTGTCGTTGGACCGTCAATCAAAGACTGGATCAATGCTTGTCTGCTGGCTGTTGCTTCGGCACTCGCACTGGGGTTGCTTTCAACCCCGCCTGCCCCTGCTCCGAGATTCGCCGTCTCGCCGACGATCGCACCGACAAAAGCGGCTTTATCTTTCACCGTGATTGGATTGAAAAAATAGTGCGGCACGCAAATCAAAATGCCGCCGAAAAAAGCCAACATCAAACCCGGCGAAGACGTCACCAAAGAGGCACTGACCGTGCCAATGTCCACATGGCCTTCATTGCTTTCGGTCTTAATGCGCCCCAAAACGAAACTGCACCCGATAACGATCATGATGGAGCCAAATGCCGTCGTCATAAACTGCATCCAAGTCCGGGTCGCCAGTCCAGAATTGATTCTGTGTTCGCGCAAGATCAAGAGGTCCCGTTCCAAAGCCACTTTTGCTTTGGCCTGAAACGCACCGTTCATGTCTTCGACCGTGGCGTTTTGCAACAGCGTGTCAACTATGGGAGGTTTCAGGTTGTAGATTTCTGTATGAATTGTTTCCATGCGCGCGAAACTCTCGAGCAAGAAAAAACCCGAAGGCACCACCAGCACTAAAAACAAAGCTATGTGTGAAATGATTGACTTGTAACGGATTAAAAAATGCATCGCCTCCCCCGTTTTCCCACCGCACCCCGTAAAGCACCCTTAAAGTGCATCCAAATAAATACAGTAGCGCCTTAGTTGAGTTCAAGGAATTTCTGCTGACAGCTCGGTTTCCTCTGCTAACATCTGGACTTTGATTAAACGATTCCTGAGATTTGAGAGAAACATGCGCGTTATTTGTTTAGATATGGAAGGCGTCTTGGTCCCCGAAATTTGGTTGGGCGTCGCCGCAAAAACCGGGATTGAGGAGCTGAAGCTCACCACCCGCGACATCAAAGATTACGACGAGCTGATGCGCCATCGCCTCAAGGTCTTAGACGAACACGGCATCAAGATGGACGTGATCGAAAGCGTCATCGGTGATTTGGGCCCCATGGACGGCGCCAAGGACTTCTTGGACGAGCTGCGCAAACACGCCCAGGTCATCATTTTGTCAGACACGTTCTACGGTTTCGCCAAGCCGCTGATGGAACAGCTCAACTGGCCGACCTTGTTCTGCCATTATCTGGACGTCGCCGACGACGGACACATTTCGGGCTATCGTTTGCGCACCACGGACCACAAAACCAAGTCCGTGAATAAGTTGAAAGAACTCAACTTTGTCACCGCCGCCATGGGCGACAGCTACAACGATACAGGCATGATCCAAGCCGCAGACGTTGCCGCGTTCTTCCGCAGCCCGCAAAACGTGCTGGACGACTTCCCGGATTACCCCCACTTCACCGACTACGGCGAGGCGGCGGAGTATCTGTTGACAACAGAGCCTAAAGGTTAGGACAAAGATGTCCGACGTCGTCAACTTAAACAAATTCCGCAAAACCAAGGCACGTGCTGACAAAGACAAGCGCGCGTCGGAGAACCGTGTGAAATTTGGACGCACCAAGGCGGAAAAACAGGCCGAAAACACCAATCAGGCGTTGATCGACAAAAAGCTCAAAGGCAAAAAGCTGGGCGACGATGACCAAGACCCCACTTGAGCTCACCCGCCGTAAGGCAGGCTAGCCCTCCCCCACTCAGCTTGCACAAACACAAAAGCCGCGAAGGCACATACACCTTCGCGGCTTTTGAGGATTCAACAGGCTGAAAACCTATTCGTCTTCGTGTTCGGGGTCTTCCAGCATGCGGTGTAGATGCACCAGGACGTACTTCACGTTGGCATCGTCTACGTTGGCGTGAGATTTCGCACGCCACGCGTCCAAGGCTTGGGCATTGGACGGGTAGATGCCGACGACATCGATGTTGTTCAAATCTTCGAATTCGACACCTTGGGGGTCTTTGACACGACCGCCAAATACCAGATGCAAAAGCTGTTTGTTTTCAGGGGTACTCATGGACTGACTGGTCCTCACTCTGTGATTGGACAGATATACACATTATTGTTTTGTGCGGTGCGGCATTTGTACGCAAACACTTGCGCAAAATCAAGCAAAACCCGCCCAAAAGTGTAGAGACAACAAACGTTTATATAAGAGTTTTCTTAATCTTTGAGGATGTCGTTGACAGCTTCGAGCACGTTTTCAACGCTCAACGGCTTTTCCAGCTTGTAGTGCGCGCCAATCAGTTCCGCAGCTTTCAAGTAATCCGTCACGCCCTCACCCACATAGGCGGTCATGGCGATGATTTTGATATCGGGGTAAAGCACCCGAACTTCGCAGATAATGTCCAGACCGTCCCGGTACGGCATGAAAATATCGGTGATGATCAAATCGAACACAGACTTTTCACACGCGACCATGCCTTCTTCACCATTGGCAGCCGTTGTCACGGTGTGAGTGTCTTCAAGACACGAAGACACAAAGTCTAAGATATCCTGATCATCATCAATAATGAGAATTCGGGCCAAGGTGATTCCTCCACGGAACACAGCCCCCCACCCCTAAGGCACTGCACTCGTAATTTTAGTACTATGAAATGGTTTTACCGCAACCTCTTAAGCGTGATGTTGCCACGATTGAAAAAGTTTGCAAGAAGATTGTCCCCAAAATCTCGTTATTCTACTTATGAGCTAGCGCACTCGCTTAAAAAGAGAAAAATGATGCACAACGCCCCAAACTACTGGTTTTTGTGGCTCAACAAACGGGCTTTGTCACGCTTCCAGTCCCGGTCTTTCGAAGATTGACGCTTATCGGATTTGTGTTTGCCCTTGGCGAGTCCCAGTTCAACCTTTGCGATACCACGGGTGTTGAAATAGATACTCAACGGCACAACCGTGTACCCTTCACGTTGGATGTTACCCATCAACCTGTAAATTTCTCGCTTGTGCAACAACAACTTACGTTCGCGCCGGGGCTCATGGCCGTTGTATTTGGCAGCGGGGGCGTATTCGGGGATGTAGGCGTTGGTCAAATACATCTCACCCGACTTGTCCACCGCGTATGATTCGCCGATAGAGCCGGACCCCTTGCGCAAAGATTTCACCTCGGAACCCATGAGCTGAATTCCGGCTTCCACCGTGTCTTCAATGAAGTAGTCATGACGAGCTTTGCGGTTTTGCGCGACGATGGTGCCGTCAGGCCCCTTTTTCTTCTTTTTCTTGGCCATACGCCCCCGCTTCCCCGATCAACTTAGTCAATCAGGCCCAGTTCCCGGATGGCTGATTCCACCTGGATTTTGGAGCTGTCGCCGATTTCCACCAACGGCAAACGCATTTCCGCCGCGCACAGGCCCATCAGTTCAGCCGCATGCTTCACCGGGCCGGGGCTGCTTTCGCAGAACATGGCCCCGTGCGTGCGAATCAGGCGCTGTTGGATGTCCATGGCGGTTTTGACGTCGCCTGCGTTCCAAGCCGCGTGCTGTTCGGCGCACAGTTTCGGCGCGATGTTGCCGGTCACCGAAATGCAGCCGTGACCGCCTGCGGCCAAAAATGGAATGGCCGTGGCGTCTTCGCCCGACAGCAGACAGAAATCGTCCGGCAGCTCACGGGCATACACAACCGGGCGTGCAACGTCGCCCGTGGCGTCTTTGACGCCCGCGATGTTGGGCAGCTCGGCCAACCTTTTGAAGGTGTCCAAAGAGATATCGACTACGGAGCGCCCCGGAATGTTGTAGACGATGACGGGAATGCCCACCGCATCGTTCACAGCTTTGAAATGCTGATAGAGGCCTTCTTGGGTCGGTTTGTTGTAGTACGGCGTCACCACCAGGACCGAATCTGCGCCCGCTTTTTCGGCGTGCACGGCCAAATCGATGGCTTCGGCGGTGGAGTTGGAGCCCGCCCCCGCCATCACCGGCACGCGGCCTGCGTTCACTTCGATGCACAGTTCCGTCACGCGCTTGTGCTCTTCGTGGGTCAACGTCGGCGATTCGCCGGTTGTGCCACACGGAACCAAGCCGTTGGTGCCCTCTTTGACTTGCCAATCAACAAACGATTGGTAAGCTTTTTCATCCACAACACCGTCTTGGAACGGGGTGATGAGAGCGACGAAAGAACCCTGATACATCTGAGGTCTCCTGGGGATAAGCTAAATTAGGTCGGGGAACTTAACGCCAATAAAGCCCTTGAGCAAGCGAGACTTGCGCGATTGTTATATACGGCGTCTTGAGCCTGCTTGGGCAAACGCGTACCCTTTTTGCAAGTTAAGCGATTCACCTGTCATGAACGGACACCCCGTGCACGTCTCTACGCTGCTCAAGTCTGCTGCCCGGCGCCTCATCCCAGCCTATTTTGCGGCTGTGGTTTTGCTTGCCCTTTTTGTGGCCTCCCCAGCCACGGCCAAAGAGCTGTCCACCTCGGACATCAAAAACGCCACGGCGGTGTTTAAGGCCATCGATAAGAACCGCTTCAAGGACGCGCTGAAACTCACCCGCCGGATCAAAAGCCAGGACTTGGTGCGCGTGCTGGTGTGGAAGTATTTAACCGCGCGCAACACGCCAGCGGATTACAACGACATCAAACCGTTCTTGAAAAAGCATCCCGGCTGGCCCTATCGCAAAGCCATGCTCAAACGCGCCGAAGAAACCATGCCGTCCAAGCTCAAACCGTCCCAAATCCTCGCTTGGTTCGATGAATACGGCGGTCCGGTATCTACTATGGGGCGGGTCAGGAAGGCTCAGGCCGACTTCACAATGGGCCGAAAAAAGGCGGCAAACCTAGAGTTTCGCAAGATTTGGATCGAAGGCAACTTCACCAAACGCCAAGAAAAGAACTACTACCGCAAACACAAGAAACTGATCACCAAAAAAGACCAAATCGCCCGGCTTGAGCGCTTGATTTGGGAAGAACGCTATTGGCCTGCGCGTCGCCAACTGTGGAAAGTCGGCAAAAAAATGCGCAAGCTCGCCATTGCGCGCATTTGGCTGATGCGCCAAGAAGGCAATGTCGACAAGGCGATTTCCGAACTCAAAAAAGCCGCACCGGAGCTCATCGACCACCCCGGCCTGATCTACGAGCGCATGCGCTGGCGCCGGCGCAAGGGCCGCACGGAAAAGGCCGCCGAACTGCTGCCCAAGGCCAACGGCGATCCCATGCGCCCCGACAAGTGGTGGAAGGAACGCGCCATCATGGCGCGGACCTTCTTGCAAAAGGACAAGTTCAAGCGCGCTTACGCCATCACGTCTGACCACGGCCTCTCGCCTAAGGATGCAGCTGAATATTCCGATGCTGAGTGGATTTCGGGCTGGATTGCGCTGAGATTCCTCAACCAGCCCAGCAAAGCCTATAAACACTTTCAAAACATGTTGGGCGCAGTGAGCTACCCTGTCAGTGTGGCGCGCGGCTCCTACTGGTCCGGGCGCGCATCCGAAGCGCTCGGCCAAAAGAGTGAGGCCAAACGCTGGCTGGGACAGGCTGCGGGCTATCCCACCACCTACTACGGCCAGTTAGCGCGGGCCAAGCTGGGCCGCTCCGTCACCGCTGAAATCCCCCTACCCCAACCCACAGCCGCCGAGAAGAAGGCCTTCAGAGCCCACGTGCTCACCAGCGTCGTGGATTTGTTGGGCGAAATGGGGGGGGAAGAGCGCATGAAGCCGTTTTTGCTGGCGCTTTCGAACTATCACGACACCCCCGGCTGGAAGCGCTTGGCGGCAGATTTTGCGCACAAAAGCGGACGGCCCGACGTCGCCATCCGCATTGCCAAGAACTCCGAACAAGCCGGTATGGCGCTGGGCAAGCTCGGCTACCCCATGCTGACCCCGCCAACGCCTAAAAAAGGCAAAAAGCCAGAAACACCCTTGGTTTTGGCGGTCATTCGCCAAGAAAGCCAGTTTTTCACCAAGGCCAAAAGCCACGCGGGTGCTCGTGGTCTCATGCAGGTGATGCCTGCGACGGCCAAAAAAGTCGCCAAGACCAACCGCCTGCCCTATTCGCGCGCCAAGCTGCAAAAGGACGCCAACTACAACATGATGATCGGGCAGATGTACCTGTCCGACATGGTTGAGCAGTTCGACAGCTACCCCATGGCGCTCGCCGCCTACAACGCAGGCCCCCACCGGGTCAAACGCTGGGTGCGCAATTTCGGCGATCCACGCAAGACAGACACAGACGTCATCGACTGGGTCGAAATGATCCCCTACAAGGAAACTCGCAACTATGTGCAGCGGGTGCTGGAGAACTTAGGCGTTTATCGGGCGCAGTTGGGCGCTAAGCGAGTGGCGGAGCGATAACGCATATAGCCGTCATTCCTGCGCAGGCAGGAATCCATGGGCAAGGGCTCAGAAGTGATCGTGAGAAACTTTATACCGAGAGGCCCATAGGCTCCTGCCTACGCAGGAGTGACTGTGAGTTTTGGGCTAATACTTTGGAAAATAACGTCATTTAAAGGAGATGTCTAACGAGACTTAACTCAGCAACAACAAAAAGCCCCCGCACTGCGAGGGCTCTTCGTAAAACTTTGACACGCTGACTTAGCTGGCCGCTTTGGCCTGCTTTGCTGCGGGTTTGACCTGGCCCGGTTTCGCGTCTGGCTTGCTGCCGGTTTTGACCACCAAGTTCACGCGGTCTTCGCCCGGTTTGCCGTCTTTTTCGGCTTCGGGTTTCGGCGCTTCCGGAACCTTGGGTTTTTCGCTCATGTGGGTCATGTGACCTTCCAAGAACGCGCCCTCTTTGATGGACAGGTTTTCGTGCAGGATGTCACCCACAACATGGGCGGATTTGGCCAAGTTGACGTTGGTGGCTTTGATTTGGCCGTCAACGCGCCCGTGAACCTGAACGGTTTCGGCGCGAATTTCGCCTTTGATGTGTGCCGTTTCACCGACCAACAGAACTTTGGTGGCGATGTCGCCGTGGACTTCGCCATCGACCTGGATTTCACCCGTAGACGCCAAATCGCCCACGACTTTCAAATCGACACTGATGATGGAGGGTACAGAACGCTGTTGCTGAGCGGGCTTGGGGGGATTTTTATTCTTTGAAAACATAACGACCTGCCTTGATGAGCTTCATAGGATCGATGGCCTTGTCACGGAACAGAACTTCATAGTGCAAGTGCTTGCCCGTGCTCCGGCCCGTGTTACCGATCACGCCTATCTTATCGCCAAAATTAATGATTTGTCCTTTTTTAACATTAATTTTATTGAGATGACCGTACCGGGTCCGGATACCGGCGCCGTGATCAACCTCGATCAACTTGCCGAAACTGCCTTTCCAGCCCGCATATGTGACTTTACCCGGTGCCGTAACATAGATCGGAGCCTTGGGTGAAGAGCCGAAGTCCACGCCGTAATGCATCGACCACTTGCGGTTTTTCGGATCGCGGCGTTTGCCAAACTTCGACGTTGTGTAATAGCCGTGAAGCGGCACCGCGAAGGGGATCTTTTTGACCACCGTTTGCAAACTGTCGGAATACGCCAAGCGATTTTCCAGGTTTTGCAGCTTGGATTTCAAGCGTCCGGCCGGACGTCCGTCGCTTTGTGCGGCGATGAACGGGCCACCTTGACCCGCGACCAAGTCGTCGTCACCCGACATCAAATCTTCCACGTCCAATCCTGCCGTTTCGATCAGGTTTTCCATGGAGCTGATAATCACCTCGGCTTGACCAGCCAAGCGGTCGACGGTTTCATTCTCTTGTTCATCCAAACTGACAAGTTTGTTTTCCAACACCTTGATGTCACGACGCATTTGCGTGCTTTCCATCAGCGCTGTGTTGCGTTGGGTCAGCGCGTCTTGCAGCTCGCCTTCCATGGTGCTCATGGAGTTTTTGATGGAGAAATTACGCTCAGCCAAGGACTGCATCTGGCTTTCGACGGAGCCCAAACGCTTGGTCATGGCGACGCGGGAGGCTTCGATTTCGGCGCGTGCCTTGCGCGATTTGTTGAGGGTTTTGAGATCTTTGTGCAGCTGGGAGTTCTGGGTCGCCAGCTCCAGCATCATGGCGTGGTTTTCTTCTAAGTTTTGGACCACGCCGGAGAACCGTTTTTGATAATCCGCGACCTCGCCCATCAACGAGCGGTACGCCACCCGGACTTCCGCGATTTGCGCGTCCTTGGCCGCCAGTTCCATTTCGTGAAGCATCATGGAGCCCGACGTGTACGCCACCCAACCGCCGCACGCGAGCATGACGGACGCCACACCCCCTTGAATGCGCGGCGTTAGGTTCAGACATTTGGTCTGCCCTTGGGAACGATAGAGGAATTGCTTGAACGGGAACAGAACGCGCAGGCGCTCATTTCCCCATTCCAAGACCTCTTTCACCACGGGTAACCTGTCCTTTTGGACCCCATCTTGACGCTTTTCAGCAGCCATAAACTTCAAAACCCCTCACGCTGTTTTTGCAAAATTCATCAACGAACTGCATACGCGTGTACTTCATTTGTCTTATAGCGAGGAAAAACGTATATGGATGCGCGCCTTCGAGCAAGCAAATTCAACGCGTCTTACCCCTGTTACCAATGCATATGATCATCCTGCATGATCCACATTAACCCTTTAGTTTCTGTCAGTTAGCGTATCTTTTCGCCCATAGGGTGTGGTGTTTTTCTTTTCACGCAGGTGCAATAAACTTTGTGAGAGCCCCAAAACGCCCTAATGTGAGGCTTCTTTTGCCCTCAAATTCAGGCCCCATCACCCGATTTTTGCCATGACAAACAGTATTTTAGACAATTCCCGCCCGAGTCTCTCCATCCCCGGCGTGCTGCTGGCGACCTGGTTTGGTTCGGGGTATCTGCCCAAAGCACCCGGAACCTGGGGCTCCCTCGCCGCCTTGCCGTTTGCTTGGGCCATCGTTCATTTCGCTGGGGTTTGGGCCTTGGCTGCGGCGTCCGTGGCGGTCTTCTTTGTCGGCATTTGGGCGTCCAACGTCTATATGGACAAGACCGGAACCCATGACCCGGGTGCCATCGTCATTGATGAAGTGGCGGGTGTGTGGTTGGTGCTTCTGGCCGCGCCCCTGGACCCGGTGGCATACTTCATAGGCTTTGTTTTGTTTCGCTTTTTCGATGTCTTGAAGCCCTGGCCCATTTCCTGGGCAGACAAAAACATTGACGGGGCCTGGGGCGTGATGGTGGACGACGTGTTGGCTGGGGTGGCCGGACTAGCCGTGCTCTATTTCGCCCTGCCGTATCTGCCGTTTTAAGGAGACAGGGATGTATCCGGAAATCCTCTATGTCATGGTCGAAGACCTGTTTGACGCGTGCACAGAGCAAAACCTCAAGCTCGCTTTGGCCGAGTCCTGCACAGGCGGGCTCATTGCGGGCTGTGTGACGGCGGTTGCGGGCTCTTCCGATATCTTGGACCGGGGGTTTGTCACCTACTCCAACGCCGCCAAGGCCGAAATGCTGTGCGTGGACGAAGACTTGATCGAAACACATGGTGCGGTCAGCGAAAAGGTCGCCATTGCCATGGCCGAAGGCGCGTTGATGAACTCCGAAGCAGGCATCACCCTGTCGGTCACCGGCATCGCCGGCCCCGGTGGCGGCACGGACGACAAACCCGTGGGCCTAGTGCACATGGCGGTGGCCCGCGAAGGCCAAGCCACGCACCACCAACGCCATGTGTTCAAGGGTGACCGCGAACGGGTGCGCATCCAGACAGTGGAAAGTGGATTGAAGTTGTTGTTGATGAACGCTTAAGCCTTACGCTCAATCACCCACCGTTTTCCAATGAACCGGCGTCACGTTCACGGTGCTTTCGTCAACATTGACCATCACGTCACCGTCTTGAATATTCACCTGTAGGCTCATCAAGCGGCTGGCCAGATTTCCCAGTTCGGTGGTGTCTTGCTTTGAAAGGTTGGTCACCTGAAGGTTGTCAAACCGGGTGGTGCTGTTTTTGATTTTCTCCCACCACGCCTCAGCCGCGCTGCCGCCGTAAGCATAGACAATCACCTTGTTGGCCTTGGCGCACGATTGGCGAATAATCTTCTCAGCAGGAAGCCCCAAAGCCACCCACACCTCATGCTCACCGCTTAGGCTTTTTTGCCAAATATCGGGCTCATCTTCCGTTGAGATGCCCTTTGTGAACTCCAAATGCTCATGAGCATTCAGCGCAAAGGCGAGAATGCGCACCATGAGGCGTTCATCCGTCTCGGACGGATGTTTGGCAACGGTGAGGTTATGGGTCTCGTAATAGTGACGATCCATATCGGCAACGGAAAGTTCAACTTTATAGATGGTGGCTTTTTGCGCCATGGTTCGTCCCTAACCTGTGATGAAGGGGAAGTTTTAGGGTGTCTGGGGAGATTGTGAAAGGAGAAAGGGGCTGTGGGGCAATATAGCCTGTGCGCCGCCTTCTCTCGGTGAAAGGTAAGAATAAAATAACGTCCCCATAACGGCTCCCTCACCCGTCATTCCTGCGTAGGAGCGACGGTGGTGTATGTAATCTAAGATATTGAATAATGAGGTCATTGCGAGAAGCGCAGCGACGAATCCATCCAGGCTGCTGCAAGCTGAGAGATGCTGGATGGCGTCGCTCCGCTCGCCATGACGACAGCTTATTTCACCACAGAGGTCACAGAGAACACGGAGGAAATGATGCAACAACAGTGCAGCCTAAAATCATAGCGATATAAAACTCAATCTACTTCTCTGTGCCCTCTGTGTCCTCTGTGGTTCAAAACAAACAGACATCGTGAAGCGCCGCCCATGGACCCCGGATCTAGTCCGGGGTGACGGTCTTCGTGGTGTGGGCATTCTGGATGGATTCACTGCGTTCGCAATGACGCCGGTTTGTATTAGCTGTAAACCGCCTCAGCCCGCTTCACAAAAGCCTGCATCATTTTATGAGCCGCTTCCGTAAAAATCGCGCCCATGGTTTTTTCCAAGAGGCGGGAGCTGAATTCGAAATCGATGCGGAAATCGACTTCCACGTCTTCGCCCTTGGGGTGGAACTTCCAATCCGTCTCTAAAAACTTAAACGGGCCGCCGGCGTCTTTGATGTGCATGTGAAAGCCCCCGCCCTCTTCCTCGGGCAGTGGGTTCCAGGTGATGTGGGACGAGTATTTTTCGCGCAGCATTTTGAAGCCCACGGCCATGTCGGCGAACATTTCGGACTCGCCGCGGCGCTTCACGCGCAGCGCCACGCACCAGGGTAGGAATTCCGGGTACTTTTCCACGTCCAGGACCAGATCGAACATCTGCTGGGCGCTGAAGGGTAGAAGCTGGGTTTCGGCGTGCGTCGGCATAAAACTCTTTTATGCGCCTGCCTTTTGTTTGGCAAGTTGTGCGTTGCGCGCCGCTTTCAACTGGGCGAAATCTTTGTCCGCGTGATAGCTCGACCGCGTCAGCGGCGTGGACGCCACGTGCAAGAAACCTTTGGACAGGCCGATGGTCTTGTATTCCTCAAACTCTTCCGGCGTCACGAAGCGCTCAATCGCCGCGTGTTTCGGGGTCGGCTGCAAATATTGGCCGATGGTGAGGAAGTCGAGATTGGCCGAACGCATGTCGTCCATGACCTGCAAAACCTCTTCCCGGGTCTCGCCCAAACCCACCATCAGGCCGGATTTGGTGAAGATGCCCGGGTCAATTTCCTTCGCCCGGTCCAAGATGCGCAGCGAGTGGTAGTACCGAGCCCCCGGGCGGATGCCTTGGTACAGGCCCGGCACGGTTTCCAAGTTGTGGTTGAACACGTCGGGCTTGGCTTCGATGACGATTTCCAACGCGCCGTCTTTGTGGCGGAAATCGGGGGTGAGAACCTCGACCGTGGTGTCGGGCGAGTGTTCACGCACCTTCAAGATTGACTGGGCAAACTGGTTGGCTCCGCCATCGTCCAAGTCGTCGCGGTCCACGGATGTGATGACCATGTGACGCAAACCCATTTCGCGGGCCGAGATGCCGGTGTTTTCGGGCTCCATGGGGTCAACCGGGTTGGGTTTGCCCGTGGCCACGTTGCAAAAGGCACAAGCGCGGGTGCAGGTGTCGCCCAGGATCATCACGGTGGCATGCTTGGCCGACCAGCATTCGCCGATGTTGGGGCACGCGGCCTCTTCACACACGGTGTGCAGGTTCTTTTCGCGCATCAGGCGCTTGGTTTCGCCGTATTCTTTGGACGTCGGAGCCTTCACGCGGATCCACTTGGGCTTGCGCGGGCTCGGATTGTCCGGATTGTTGCGCTTTTCCGGGTGGCGGTATTTGGGTTTTTCTGCAGTCGTCATGGGCCTTGGTTTATCCTTTTGAGCCCCCCTCAACAAGTGTTATCCGCAACACGTCGGCGCGCAGCAGTCCCCACCGGGCTTTTGGGCGGTGATGATGGCGGAAACCACATATTTTTCGATGCCGCGACCCGGGGCCCAGTCGGCGATGCCTGCGCGGCTGTCTTCTTTGATGTCGATGTCGATCTTTTCGAACCCGGCCTCTTCCAACCAGGTTTGCAGATCCGTGGCGAGGCTCGCACCCGTGACACAGCCCGACAACAGATGGTCGTCGTTTTTGATGTCGTCGGGCATGTCCGCCGTCGCCACCACGTCCGAGATGGCCAAGCGACCGCCTGGGCTCAACACGCGAAAGGCTTCTTTAAGCACCTGAGGTTTGTTGGGGGACAAGTTGATGACGCAGTTGGAAATGATCACATCCACCGTGTCGTTGGCGACGGGCAGATACTCGATCTCGCCCAAACGGAATTCAACGTTTTGATAGCCGCCCTTTTGCGCATTGCTGCGGGCTTTGGCGAGCATTTCGTGGGTCATGTCGATGCCGATGACGCGGCCTTTTGCACCGACTTTGCCGGCGGCCAAAAACGCATCGAAGCCTGCACCGGCACCCAGATCGACCACCACTTCACCGGGTTTCATGCCCGCGATGGCTTGAGGATTGCCGCAGCCAAGACCGAGGTTCGCGCCTTCGGGCACGGCGGCCATATCGTCATCCGTATAGCCCCAAAACGCACTCATTTGCTCCGCCGACGGCACTTCGACGTCGTCTGGTGTGCCGCAACAGGCCGATGCCCCATTGGACGTCGGCGCACAACAGCCCGAGTTCCCGCCGTCCGTGGCGATGGTGGCATAGCTGTCGCGCACGGTTTTGCGCACATCGTGGTGGTCTTGCTGGCTCATGAAGGGCTCCTGTTAGAGATGATGCTCGTACATCACCCAATTGTTATCAATGGCTACCTTCTCATATAAGTCACGCGCCGCCTTATTGTCAGCCTTCGTTCGCCAATAAACGCGATGATGGTTAAGTTCTTGAGCTTTGGCATAGACGGCTTCGATCAACGCCCGGCCAATGCCCTGCCCGCGTGCAGCTTCATCGACATAGAGGTCTTCCAGATAACAGATGTCGTTCATGGTCCATGTGCCGGGATGCACGACGCAAATGGTGAAGCCGATGACGTCTCCGTCCTTTTCGGCCACCAGGCCAAACATGTCCTTTCGGCCTGGATCAAGCACCCGCCGCCAAGTCTCATCCGTGACCTCTTGCGGGAGTTTGGTCTCGTAGAAAGAAAGGTAACCCTCCCCGAGCTCTAACCAGCGGGCGTAGTCTTGTTCTTGGAAGTCGCGGACCGAGACGGACATGCCTTGGCTCCTGAAATGATTAGAAGTGGATCACGCGCCCAAAGGCGTCGAGCACGCTTTCATGCATCATTTCAGAAAGTGTCGGGTGTGCAAAGACCGTATGCATCAATTCAGCCTCGGTCGTTTCCAATTCCATGGCGATGCCATAGCCCTGGATCATTTCGGTGACTTCCGCGCCGATCATGTGCGCGCCGAGCAATTCGCCCGTTTTGTCGTCGAAAAGCACCTTGATCAGACCTTCCGGTTCCCCCAAAGCAATGGCCTTCCCATTCCCTTGGAACGGGAAGCGGCCGACTTTGACCTTCAGGCCTCGTTCGGCGGCTTGGGATTCGGTCAAACCCACCGACGCGATTTGCGGGTGGCAGTAGGTGCAGCCCGGAATGCGGTCGGGGTCGATGGGGTGCAGGCCTTTGGTGCCCGCGATGTGCTCGACACACAGCACGCCTTCGTGCGATGCCTTGTGCGCCAACCACGGGGCCCCTGCCACGTCGCCGATGGCGTAGACGCCGGGCTCGCCCGTTTCCAGCCACTGATTGGTGACGATGTGCGTACCTTCAACTTTGACCTTGGTGCCTTCGAGACCGATTTTTTCCACGTTGCCGACGATGCCCGCCGCAACGATGACGCGGTCGAACTCACGCTCTTGGGCTTTGCCGCCGACTTCCAAAGTCGCAGTGACCGTGTCTTTGTTCTTTTTCAAAGATTTCACGCCCGCAGACGTCAGGATTTCCATGCCGTCCTTGGTGAGCGATTTTTCCAAGAAGGCGGAGATTTCGGCGTCTTCTGCCGGAACAATACGATCGACCATTTCCACCACGGTGGCTTTGGCGCCCATGGTGTGGAAAAAGCTGGCGAATTCGATTCCGATGGCCCCGGAACCGATCACCAACAAGCGTTCGGGAATTAGGTCGGGAACCAAAGCATCTTTGTAATACCAGATCAGCTTTCCGTCCGGCTCCATCCCCGGCAGGATGCGTGCGCGTGCGCCCGTCGCCAAGATGATGTTCTTAGACATCAGGTCGGCCACAGCTTTACCGTCTTTTTCAACGTGCAGTTTGCCAGCCCCATTGAGCTTGCCGTAACCGTCGAACACGGTGACTTTGTTTTTCTTCAGCAAGTGTCCCACGCCGCCGTTGAGCTGCTTGGAGATTTTGCGCGAACGATCCACGATGGACGGCAAATCAAAACTCACACCTTCGGCAGACAAGCCATAGTTTTTGGCGTGTTGCATCTGGTGATAAATCTCGGAAGAGCGCAAAAGCGCCTTGGTCGGGATACAACCCCAGTTGAGGCAAATGCCGCCCAAGTGGTTGGCTTCCACCAAAGCCACTTTCATTTTCAATTGTGCTGCGCGAATGGCGGCCACATAACCGCCCGGACCGCCGCCAACGACGATGACGTCAAAATTCATGTCACTCATTTTATCAGGTCCTTACAGCATCATAGAGATGGGGTTTTCGAGAATGGCTTTCAGCTCTTTGGAGAAAGCCGCAGCCGTCGCACCATCGATGCAGCGGTGATCCACCGCCAACGTCAACGTCACCACGGTGGCAATGGAAAGCGCCCCATCCTTCACCACCGGGCGCTGTTCGCCCGCACCGACGGACAAGATGCCCCCTTGCGGCGGGTTGATGATGGAGTTGAAGCCTTTGACACCAAACATGCCGAGGTTCGAAATGGTGAACGTGCCGCCTTGGAACTCTTCAGGCATCAGCTTGCCGTCGCGTGCTTTACCAGCCAGCTCTTTGGCTTCCTTGGACAAGGTCGCCAGACCTTTGCTTGCTGCGTCTTTGATGATCGGCGTGATCAAGCCGCCTTCGACGGCAACTGCGATGGACATGTCGACTTTTTTGAACTGCAAGATGGCATCGTCGGTGAAAGCTACGTTGCATTCGGGCACGCGGGTCAACGCCAAGGCCGTTGCTTTGACGATGAAGTCGTTCACGGAAATTTTGTAGTCCGCACCTTCGTGAGAATTGAGTTCCTTGCGCACGGCCATGAGCTTGTCGATTTCCACATCCACCGTGAGGTTGAAGTGCGGAATATCGCGGGCCGAGGCAGTCAAGCGTTCGGCAATGATTTTGCGCATGGATGAATTCGACACAGCGTCGAAGTCCGGCATGTTGGCAAACACCGGATCGTCCACGGTGGGCGCTGCTGCCGCCGTAGCAGGCGCAGCAGCAGATGCTGCCGGTTTCGCACCCGGCTGAGCATTTTCCACGTCACGTTTGACAACACGCCCGCGCGGGCCGGTGCCCGTGATGGAGGACAAGTCCAGCCCTTTGTCGGCTGCAATCCGACGGGCCAAAGGCGACGCGAAAACGCGATCTCCTTTGGCTGCCGGTGCTTCTGTCTTGCCGCTGTCTGCAGGTGCGACTGTGGGGGATGCGCCCGCAGGTTCAGCAGCCGGAGCATCAGAAGGTGCCTCGGCGGGGGTTGCCCCACCTGCAGACGGCGTGAAGCCTTCCAAGCTCGAAGCGTCTTCGCCGTCTTCCAACAGCAAAGCTATGATCGAGTTCACAGCGACATTTTCCGTGCCGCCCTGAACCAGAATTTTTCCGATAACGCCTTCGTCCACGGCTTCGACTTCCATGGTGGCTTTGTCGGTTTCGATTTCACAAATCACGTCGCCAGCTGCAACCGCGTCCCCTTCGGCGACGTTCCAGGTCGCCAAGTTGCCTTCGGTCATGGTGGGCGACAGGGCGGGCATCAACATTTCGATAGGCATGGTCTTTATCCCTTCCCTTATTTGTAACAAACGGCTTTGGCCGCTGCTGCAATTTTATCGACGTTCGGAAGCGCCAAGGCTTCCAAGTTGGCGGCGTAGGGCATGGGCACATCTTCGCCCGAAACCCGTGTCACCGGAGCGTCCAGATAATCGAACGCTTGTTCCATCATCACCGCTGCGATTTCGGCACCAATGCCCGATTGCGGCCAGCCTTCTTCGAGCGTGACAATACGGTTGGTTTTCTTCACCGAATTCACGATGGTCGCATGATCCATGGGGCGAATGGTGCGCAGGTTGATGACCTCGGCACTGACGCCCTCTTCGGCCAACTTGTCAGCGGCTTCCAAAGCAAATCCAACCATGCGCGAAAACGCGGTGATGGTGACGTCTGTGCCTGCACGCTCGATCTTGGCTTTGCCGATGGGCAGAACGAAGTCTTCGCTTTCGGGCACTTCGAAGGTCGCGCCGTACATGAGTTCGTTTTCCAAGAACACAACCGGGTTCGGGTCGCGAATGGCGGCTTTCAACAAACCTTTAGCATCCGCACCGGAATACGGTGACACGACTTTCAAGCCCGGCACTTGGCTGTACCACGCGGCAAAACATTGACTGTGTTGCGCGCCAACACGTGACGCCGCGCCGTTGGCACCACGGAACACGATGGACGATCCCATCTGACCGCCGGACATATAGAGCGTCTTGGCCGACGAGTTGATGATGTGGTCGATGGCCTGCATGGAGAAGTTGAACGTCATGAATTCGACGATGGGCTTGAGACCCGCAAACGCTGCACCCGAAGCCAAACCGGTAAAGCCAATTTCGGTGATGGGCGTATCGATGATGCGTTTTTCGCCGAACTCTTCCAACAAACCTTGAGAAACTTTGTAAGCCCCTTGGTATTGGGCGACTTCCTCACCCAACAAGAAGACCTTTTCGTCTTTGCGCATTTCTTCGGCCATGGCGTCACGGAGCGATTCACGAAGCGTTTGCGTAACCATGGGGCCGTCGTATTCGGGCTCCAGCACTTCCGGAGCCGGGGCCGGGGCCGGAGACGCGTGCTCGGCTTCGGCCGGCATGTCGGTGGCGATGGGTGCAGGTTCGGATTTCGGCGTCTGCGCTTCGATCTCCACCAAGTCAATGGCACCGGCGTCTTCGCCGTCTTCCAAGATCATGGCGATGACCGCGTTCACTTGAACCGCTTCGGTTCCACCAGGCACCAGAATTTTGCCCAAGACGCCTTCGTCTACGGCTTCGACTTCCATGGTGGCTTTATCGGTTTCGATTTCGCAAATGACGTCACCGGCGGCAACTTGATCGCCTTCGTTGACATTCCATTTAGCGAGATTGCCTTCTGTCATCGTCGGCGACAGGGCGGGCATGAGGACTTGAATAGGCATATCTCTTTCTCCCTACCCTTAAGCTTCGACTAAAATATCGGTGTAGAGTTCCGCCGGATCGGGCTCGGGGCTCGATTTGGCGAAGTCTGCGGCTTCGGTGACGATGGCTTTGATCTCACCGTCAATCTCTTTCAAAGCGGCTTCGTCGGCCGCTTTGGATTTCAAGATCATCTGGCGCAAATTATCGATGGGGTCTTGTTCGGAGCGAACCTTGGACACTTCGTCTTTGGAACGATACTTCGCCGGATCCGACATGGAGTGACCGCGATAACGGTACGTCAGCATTTCCAAAATGTAGGGACCGTCGCCACCGCGCACATGCTCCAAAGCTTTGGCCGTTGCGTCGCGCACGGCAATGACGTCCATACCGTCGACTTGTTCGCCGGGGATGCCATGGGATGCACCGCGTTGGGCCAGTTCCGTGGTGGAGGATGCCCGGTCGATGGAGGTACCCATGCCGTATTTGTTGTTTTCGATGATGTAAACCACCGGAAGCTTCCACAGCTGCGCCATGTTGAAGCTTTCGTAAACTTGACCTTGGTTAACCGAGCCATCACCGAAGTAGGTGTAACACACGCCGCCGTCTTCGTTGTACTTGTGGGCAAAGGCCAAACCTGTGCCCAGGGGAACCTGTGCGCCGACAATACCGTGACCGCCGTAAAAGTTCTTTTCGGTCGAGAACATGTGCATGGAACCACCCTTGCCCGCCGACAAACCACCGGCGCGACCCGTCAGTTCGGCCATCACGCCATTGGGGTCCATACCACAGGCCAACATGTGGCCGTGATCGCGGTACGACGTGATCACACTGTCTTGGGGCAATGCATTGGCCTGCACACCCGTAACCACGGCTTCTTGACCGATGTAGAGGTGACAGAACCCGCCGATGAGCCCCATGCCATACAACTGGCCGGACTTTTCTTCAAATCGGCGGATCAACAACATTTCGCGATAGTAGCTCAACAGCTCATCTTTGGTGGGGGCTGGAGCTTTGGATTTTGTCGTGCGACGACGTGCTGGTTTTGGGGCTGTTTTCTTCGGCGTGGTCTTTGCGGCTTTGGCCATAGCTGTTTTCCTCTTAAGCCATGCACCATCCCTCAAACAAGTCGGTTACACGGCCATACCCCCGCCCAGAAAACTGGAAGTGCGGGACATGTGGGTTGGGCTTTTCTCCCCCCTGAGTACTTCGGCACACGGGACAAACCTTCTTGTGTTCTTGTTGGTCAAAACCATACCCCTGAACAGCACCACAATCAAGCGAATTTATTCACATTAAGTAACTGAAAACGAATAGTTATTTTTAATTAACCCTGTTTTAGTTAACGATAAATTTTAGCACAATTGCGCGATTACGTGTGTGCTGCACCGCACAACAACAGGGGATTTGTGGAGAACAAAACTGAATTCGATATCACGAATGTTATTTGGTGAAGGAATACGATTTTTCAATCTTGGCAACATGCAAATCGAACGTCTCGTACCACTTATCACGCCCAAGGCGCTGCGCCTCAAGATGCTCACTCACATCACGCCACGTTTCAATGGCCTCTAAGCTGACCCAATAGGACACCGTTATGCCAAAGCCGTCCGGCCCGCGCGCGCTGTCTAGACCCAAGCAGCCGGGCTGCTCGGCAGCCAGCTCGACCATGCGCTCAGCCATGGCTTTGTACCCCTCCCCGTCTTCGCCGGAGAACTGATTTGGAAAAATGACGGCGTATTGACCGTCCCTGGTTGGATTGCCCATAAATTACCCCTCACATTGTCTAGCGGGGGTATTATACCATCGAATTGCAAAGATTCTAATGAGGAGCGAACGCCGCCAAGGCTTTTAGGTCGGTGTCGTTTTGATGAAAAATCACCACCAGCTCGTCTGAGCGGCCAAAGCCTAGCTGCAGGCGTGCTTGTTCGTCCAGAAGATCCGGGTCAAGGGATTCCGCGCGCAGCATTTGCACTTTTTTGTCCAACTCAAAGCGCGCCTCACGAACGTCGAGGACCTGCGCCTGAAGTGTGTCCACTTCACCACGCAGCTGACCCAGCGCTAAAATGCCCCGGTCGCCTTGCACAGCGTGATAAGCAAAGTAGACCACCATGCTCACCCCGATGACGGGTCCGAGAATCTGTTTTGCGCGAACTTTGAGCTCACGAAATAAACCCATGACCAGACCTTCTTTCCGATCGATTGGACACATATGCAGCGAATTCTTGCCACCGATTCTTTAGAGCATGAGATTCACTAAGAAATCATTAACCTCTAAAAAATTGGTTGTGGACAGATGCATCATCAAAGAGTCATGAAGCTGTGTTTTTGTGACGCTCATGATGGATACAGCGACATTTTCACAGGCCCTGTTGGGCACTGTGCAAGCCGTCAGCCTCAACCCGGCGCACGGCTTTTCGAAACAAAACCAAGACCGCATTCGCGTGCTCAAAGGATTGGGCGTCGAGGGTGACGCGCATATGGGCGAAACGGTGCAGCACTTGTCGCGCATCGCTCAGAACCCGCTACAGCCGAACCTGCGCCAAGTGCACCTGATCGCGTCCGAACTGTTCGAGATGCTCTCAGAGAAAGGCTACCAGCTGTCTGCGGGCGATCTGGGTGAAAACATTCTCACCACCGGGCTGGATCTCATCAGCCTGCCCGTGGGGACTAAACTCCATATCGGCGAAAGCGCCGTGGTCGAGCTCACAGGTTTGCGCAACCCGTGCAAACAAATTGACGACTTCCAAGAAGGCTTGATGGGTGAGCTGGTGTTTAAGGACGCCGACGGCAACATCGTGCGCCAAGCGGGTGTGATGTCCGTGGTGGAAACGAGCGGTGAGGTCTCCCCCCAAGATACCATCCGCATCGAGCTGCCGCCGGAGCCGCATCAGAAAATGGAGCGGATCTAGCCTTCCGGCTTAAGTGTCCTGGCAAGCAAATCTGCCCTCTTGCGGGCTTGCTTGTGACCTTGCTGGGCTGCGGCCTCCCAATAGGCAAGTGCACGCTTCGCATCTTTGTCGACGCCTAAGCCCTTCGCGTACATCTTGCCCAGATTATACTTGGCGTCAGCATCGCCTTGCGCTGCGGCGCGTTCGTACCAGGTGATGGCCGTTTTGTAGTTTTGCGTAACACCAAAGCCGTTGTCATACATGACCGCCAAATTGTACTGCGCATTCGCCAGCCCCTGTTTGGCCGCACGTTCATACCACGACACAGCTGCCGTCAAGCCTTTGGGGACACCTTGAGCGTTTTGATGCATCAGGCCGACGTAGTACTGCGCCAAGGCATTACCCTGTTCGGCCAAGGGAGTCCATTCGCTCAGCGCGGCTTTGAAGTCACCTTGGCGGGCGGCGTGCAAGCCTTTGTCAAAGTTTTGGGCGAGCGCCGGGAGCCCACCCCCGAGCGCCACAGCCATGAGAACGAGGGTGAGAGCGATTGCCCTCAAAGCTCATCCTCCAAACGCTTACACAAAGTCTTTAACACCTTCACCCGCGCATAGTATTTTGAGTTGGCTTCTACCAAGGTCCATGGTGCAATTTCGGTGGATGTGCGTTCGACCATGTCACACACAGCGTTTGAATACTCATCCCATTTGTCGCGGTTGCGCCAGTCTTCGTCGGTGAGTTTGAAGCGTTTGTAGCCGGTGGCTTCGCGTTCATTGAAGCGGTGCAGCTGTTCTTCCGCCGTCACCGACAGCCAGAACTTGTGCACGATCACGCCGTGGCGCGCCATTTCTTCTTCGAAGTCGTTGATTTCGCCATAGGCGCGCATCCAGTCGGCATCGGAACAGAAACCTTCGACGCGCTCGACCAACACACGGCCATACCAGGACCTGTCGAAGATCGCCGTCTTGCCCTTGCCCGGAAGGTTGCGCCAAAACCGCCAAAGATACGGCTGTGCCTTTTCTTCATCCGTCGGTGCAGCGACGGGGATAATGTCGTAAAAGCGGCTATCCATGGCGCCGATGATGCGCCGGATAGAACCGCCCTTGCCCGCAGCATCGTTGCCTTCAAAGACCAAGACGACTGAACGGTCGCGGAACTTTTTGGAGCGCGTCAGTTTGTTCAAGCGGCCTTGGTATTTTTCCAGCTCTTTCTTGTAAGCTTTCTTTTCCAGCGTCTTGGTGTAATCCAGTGCTTGAAGAATGTTGATGTCTTGGGTTTTGTCCAAGGCCACAGGCACAGAGGTCTGTGTCGGCTTGCTGTCATCTTCCAAGCGCGCTTTAACGGCGCTGAGCAGTGTGCGAGCGACGGTCAAGTTGCGATATTTTTCGTCCGAGCTTTCAACCACCACCCACGGCGCATGGCCGCTCGACGTGCGGCGCAGAACGTGTTCCGCCACAGGCATCATTTTGTCGTAGCTGTCGTAGCGTTCCCAATCGGTCTTGCTGACGCGCCATGCGGTGTTCTTATTGCCTTCCAGTTCTTTGAGACGATCCTTCAAGGCGTCTTTGGACAGGTGCAGCCAGAACTTCAAAATTAATGCGCCTTCGTCGGCAAGCATGCGTTCAAAGCGCAGGAAGTCTTCCAGGTAGCTGTCTAAATAAGCGATGTCTTTGCCGCCTTCGATGTGCATTTTCATGGGGTGGCTGTACCAAGAGCCAAAGAAGAAGCCAATGGCCCCCTTCGGCGGCAGGGCGCGCCAATAGCGCCACATGGCCGGGCGTTCCAACTCTTCGTCCGTGGGGTCGCCCAGCGCGTGC
The DNA here is from genome assembly GCF_036689815.1 of Magnetovibrio sp. PR-2. Taxonomy (NCBI): domain Bacteria; kingdom Pseudomonadati; phylum Pseudomonadota; class Alphaproteobacteria; order Rhodospirillales; family Magnetovibrionaceae; genus Magnetovibrio; species Magnetovibrio massiliensis. The sequence continues at coordinate 156,823 of NZ_JBAHUR010000002.1, forward strand.
GCGTGAATATTGCGTGGGTCCATCCAGAAGTTGAGCGTGTTGACGGTCTCCCCTTTGCCGGCACCGTCAACGCCGGAGATGATGATCACGACCGGGAACTTCTTTTTCTCTCCCAGCTCGAACTGAACATCCAATAGCGCTTCGCGCAGCTTCGGAACTTCTTCCTTGTAGGTTTTTTTATCGACCGTATGGCCCAGCTCTGCGGCTTCGAACATTTTGAGTTCCCCCTTAACACCTTGACGCCAAATTAAATTCTAGCACGAGCAAAAGAAACATCACCTACAAAAAAAGGGGGGGGGCGGAGCCCTCCGCAGTTCAACCAAACGGTTAAAGCGCGAATAGCAATCACCTGCCCCCCAGATTATCGAGACATAAACGTGTCATTGACCATTTAGTCCGCTTTAACCCCTATAGCGGAAAGGTTTCTGACTGACAGGAATAGGCCGCTTGTGACCCAATACAGTCATAACTGTACGTGATGAAAAATTGGACTTATTCGCCGGTATTTATTGAGCAGCATCTGCTTGGTTTTTCATCGGTGTGACGATCTCAATACCTTTAATGCGCTCCGCTGGCAGGATGATTTCCGCACGCGTCCCTTTGTTCAATTCCGACGTTAGGTGCAAATTACCATCGTGGAGTTCGACCAGGTTTTTGCTTAATGGCAGACCCAGACCAGTGCCATCGTGTTTGCGGTTCAGCCCACTGTCAACTTGCCCGAATTGGGTCATGGCTTTGGCGATACCATCGCTATCCATGCCGATGCCGTTATCGATTACGGCAATACAGAGACTGTTATCATGCAAGCCGTGGCTTGTAAGGGTCACAGTACCGCCTTCGGGGGTAAACTTCACGGCATTAGACAGTAAATTGAGTATGACCTGCTTCAAACGCCGATTATCGCCAAAAATAAGTATGTCATCATTCGTATTCTCGATATTCAGATGTACGTTTCCTTTTTCAGCGCGGGGACTGATCAGCCGGGAAGACGCTTCAATCAAACCCTCTAGAGCGATGTCTTCTTCGTGTAGTTTTAGCTTGCCAGCCTCAAAGGCTGAAACATCCAAGATGTCATTGATCAGCTCCAATAAATGCTGGCCGGAGTCGAGAATATCACTGGCGTACTCATTATATTTGTTGTGTCCAATCGGCCCATAGAATTGCTGACGGATGCTGTCAGAAAAGCCAATAATAGCATTGAGAGGAGTACGCAATTCGTGGCTCATGTTCGCGATCAACTCGGACTTTGCCCGGTTTGCGATTTCCGCTTGTCGACGGGCATTCTCAGTGCGCTCTTCGGCCAGCTTCTTTTCCGTAACGTCTTCATGAACTGCAATGAAATTGGACAACTCACCATGTTCGTCAAACACGGGTGCGGCTACCATGGACGCCCAAAAGAAACTTCCATCCTTGCATTTATCCCTAATTTCACCACGCCACTCTTTACCAGACATGAGGCTTTGCCATAGGCTTGCATAATGTTCTGGCGGCGTGTCACCGGACTTCAAAAATCTAGGATTTTGACCGATGGCTTCTTCACTGGAATAACCTGTCATCTCTGTAAAACGTGGGTTTACATATTCAATGATGCCATAAAGGTCCGTGATGAACACCATGTTGGGGCTTTGATTAAGTGCTTGTGACAGTTTGCGCAGGTTCGCATCAGCGCACTTTCGCTCAGAGATTTCCTGGCGTAGTTCCTTAGTCTGGTCTTCGAGTTTGCGAATGAGTGGGTTGGTGATGCGATAAAACAACCAACTGCCAATGAATATGGTGATCAATGCGATCACCCCCACGGTCAGACCTGCTTGGACAAAAGGTGCCTCGATTTCTGAGATGTTAATCTTAGCAACCAAACCCAACTCCAATTCACCGATGGACTCATAGGCAGCGAGGACTTCGACGCCTTGATAATCCAAAGCAGTAATGGTTCCGGAACGGCCGGTGAGCGCTAAGCGCATGGGCTGTGCAAGTGCGGAAGCAATCGGTACGGGTTGTGGTTTTGTAAGTTGAATATTGCGCTGACGCAGAATGAATACGATGTTGTCACCCTCGCGTTTACCTAAAACGAATTCACCAGTTTCACCGAAACCGTTATAAGTGCTGAAAGCGTCTTTGACCTGACTGAGGGTAGCGTCAGATGCGTCGAGAAAAGTAGTTGGATTGTTATCACGGTCAAACCGGGCAACTGCATCAATCAGTTTGGCTTGTGTTTTGACTGCGGCGATCAGCTCTGTCTGCGCTTGCTCAAAAGTTATTGTGCGGAGCAAGGTGATTGAAACGCCACCGATGACAACAGCCAGTGCCGCCATGATGGCGGCCAGAATGAAAATCGGCTGCCTTTGTCCCATATCAATGCTGTCCAGTTTCCCAGGGTAACCGAGCGCCCCCTGTCTACGATCAGCTGAGTTCCTCAATGCCAAATAGAGCGATTATCAGAACATAAAAGATAGTCTATATTTATTTGGGAGAACTTGATATGGCTTTCAAGCCGGAATGAACTTTAATTCTTAAATCTTGGATCAGATCCATACCCGATGGCTTCCAACCCACAGAGATTCTGGTGTTGCCAAGGTCAGCTAGTGGCCAATCCATGACATTCATTCCGTCAACCTGCGATGTTCGTTATCGAAAAGAAAGCAGACCTGGATTGTTTGAGCCAATAACAATCCAATAACAAAGGCCGCCCTTTTTTGAGAGCGACCTTTGGATCATGATTCCACCAAAAACTGAAAGGCTAGGCCCAAAGGCCGCCTTCAAATCAAAACAATACGCCTTAGCGCAGGATCGAGCGTCCGGCGTACTTGCCAACGGTTTCCAGCTCTTCTTCGATGCGGATCAGTTGGTTGTACTTGGCCATGCGATCCGAGCGGCTGAGCGAGCCGGTTTTGATTTGGCCCGCGTTGGTCGCGACGGAAATGTCGGCGATGGTGTTGTCTTCGGTTTCGCCCGAACGGTGCGAGATCACAGACGTGTAACCCGCACGATGAGCCATTTCCACGGCTTCGAAGGTTTCGGACAGGGTGCCGATTTGGTTCACTTTGACCAAGATGGAGTTCGCAGCCCCCATGTCGATGCCGGTTTTCAAACGTTTGGGGTTGGTGACAAACAGATCGTCGCCCACCAGCTGGCACTTGTCGCCAATTTCGTCGGTCAGGGCTTTCCAGCCGTCCCAATCGTCTTCGGCCATGCCGTCTTCGATGGAGAAGATCGGGTACTTGGCAGCTAAGTCGGCCAAGTATTTCACCATTTCGTCGGAGCCCAGGACTTTGCCTTCGCCGGAGATGTTGTATTTGCCGTCGGCATAGAATTCCGTCGAAGCGGCATCCAAAGCCAGCATCACATCGTCGCCCGGTTTGTAGCCGGCCTCTTCAATGGCTTTCAAAACGAAGCCGATGGCCTCGTCCGTGCCCGCAACGTTCGGGGCAAATCCGCCTTCGTCACCGACGTTGGTGTTCAGCCCGGCATCCGACAGGCCCTTTTTCAACTGGTGAAAGACTTCCGCACCCATGCGCACACCGTCGGCCAAAGTGTCGGCGCCCACGGGCATAATCATGAATTCTTGGAAATCGATGGGGTTATCAGCGTGCTCGCCACCGTTGATGATGTTCATCATCGGCGTCGGCAAGACATGGGCATTGGGGCCGCCCAGATACGTGTAAAGCGGCAATGCAGCTTCTTCGGCAGCGGCTTTGGCAACGGCCATGGATACACCCAACATGGCGTTGGCGCCCAAGCGGCCTTTGTTGTCCGTGCCGTCCAGCTCAATCATGGTTTTGTCGACCAGCAACTGGTCTTCGGCGTCCATGCCGATCAAAGCGTCGGCCAGTTCGCCGTTGACGCTTTCACAGGCTTTCAAAACGCCCTTGCCCAGATAGCGGCCTTTGTCGCCGTCGCGCAGTTCCACAGCTTCGTGGGCACCCGTAGATGCGCCGGAGGGAACGGCTGCGCGGCCAAACGAACCGCTTTCCAAAATCACGTCCACCTCGACGGTGGGGTTGCCGCGGCTATCCAAAATCTCACGGCCGTAAATGTCGACGATTGCCGTCATTTTTGAGTTCCTTTTCGTATATCTTTTGGTCGCGCCGGGACTATAACGATATCGGGTGCGCTTTGGCTACCTTATCTATCGCCATCAAAATCTCGAGCACGTCGGGGAGGTCCCTTAAGGGGATCATATTCGGCCCGTCAGAGGCCGCGTTGTCGGGATCGTCGTGGGTCTCAATAAAGACCCCCGCAATGCCCAACGAAACTGCTGCGCGGGCCAGAACCGGCGCAAAACGCCTGTCCCCACCCGAAGAGCCGCCCTGCCCGCCCGGCTGTTGCACCGAGTGGGTGGCGTCGAAAATCACAGGAAGCCCCGTGTCGTTCGCCATTTGCGGCAGGCCCCGCATATCTGTAACCAAAGTGTTGTAGCCGAACGAGGTTCCGCGTTCGGTGATCAAAACATTTCCGTTGCCGCTGTCGGTGACTTTGGCAACCACGTTCTTCATATCCCAAGGGGCCAAGAACTGCCCCTTCTTCACATTGATAATCGCGCCCGTTTGGGCGGCAGCCACCAATAAGTCGGTCTGGCGGCACAAAAATGCTGGGATTTGCAACATATCCACAACTTCGGCCACCGGGGCGCATTGTTCTTTTTCGTGAATGTCGGTGACCAGTGCGACGCCAAGCTTGTCTTTGATGTCGGCAAAGACGCTCAGCGCCTTGTCCAACCCCAACCCCCGCTTGCCGCCCAAAGACGTACGGTTGGCCTTGTCGAACGAGGACTTGAAGACAAACCCGATGCCAAGCTTTTCGGTGAGTTCTTTGAGCGCCGCCGCCATTTCCATGGCGTGCTGGGCACTTTCCATCTGACACGGCCCCGCAATCAACGCCAAGGGCCTGTCGTTACCAAAACCGACATTGCCGACGTGAACGTGTTTGGGCTGAGCCATAATGTTAATTCTTTCACCACAGAGGACACAGAGTCCACAGAGTTAATTCTTTGCTGTGTTGTCATGCCCGGGCTTGGCCCGGGTATCCACGTCTTTGTCTGAGACCGTTTAAGACGTGGATCACCGGGTCAGGCCCGGTGATGACGGAGTATTCTTAAACCTTCACCCTAAACCAAACGCGCCTGGTGCACGGCGGCCTCGATGAAGGAGACGAACAGCGGGTGCGGTTCGAACGGACGCGATTTCAGCTCCGGGTGGAACTGAACCGCTACAAACCACGGATGGTCCGGCCATTCAACAATTTCTGGCAAAACCCCGTCCGGAGACATGCCGGAAAAGACCAAACCCGCCTCTTCCAAGCGCTCCATATACGCCGTATTGACTTCATAACGATGACGGTGGCGTTCGGAAATGTTGTTGGAGCCAAAAATCTCCAGCGCTTTGGTGCCGTCTTTGATGGTGCAGTCATAAGCACCCAAGCGCATGGTGCCGCCCATATCGCCGTCGGCGGCGCGTTTTTCCAAATCGCCCTCTTTGGCCCATTCGGTCATCAAACCGACCACAGGCTCTTTCGGATCACCCAGCTCGGTCGAGCCGGCACCTTCGATGCCGGCGGTATTGCGCGCGGCTTCGATGACGGCAACCTGCATACCGAGACAGATTCCAAAGTACGGAATGTTGTGTTGGCGGGCGAACTGAACGGCTTTAATTTTGCCCTCGGTCCCCCGCTCACCAAAACCACCCGGCACCAAGATGCCATGCTTGCCGTTTAAGTGGTGGATAACGGACTGTTCGTCTTCTTCAAAGATCGAAGCATCGATCCATTCCATGTTCACTTTAACATGGTTGGCGATGCCGCCGTGGGTGAGCGCTTCGGCCAAAGATTTATACGCATCCAAAAGCTCGACATACTTGCCGACCACAGCGATGGTCACTTCGCCTTCGGGCTTGGTCACGCGTTCGACCACTTCGATCCAACGCGACAAGTCCGGCTTTTGCGCATCGTCCAGGCCAAAGTGCTTCAACACCTGAGTGTCGAGACCTTGTTCGTGGTAGCTGATGGGAACTTGGTAGATGGAAGACACATCCAACGCCGGGATGACGTTTTCTTGGGCGACGTTACAAAACAGGGCGATTTTTTTGCGCTCACCCTCTGGAATGTCGCGATCTGCGCGACACATCAACAGATCGGCTTTGATGCCAACCTGCAGCAATTCTTTGACGGAGTGCTGCGTCGGCTTGGTTTTCAGCTCGCCCGCCGTGGGAATGTAGGGCAGCAGCGTCAGGTGCACATACATGGTACGTGACGGGCCCAATTCGTTACCCAGCTGACGAATGGCTTCCAAGAACGGCAAGCTTTCGATGTCACCCACCGTGCCGCCGATTTCGATCAGCACAAAATCTTCGTCACCTTCGTGGGAAATCACAAAATCTTTGATGCTGTCGGTAATGTGCGGGATGACCTGAACGGTCGCCCCCAGATAATCGCCCCGGCGTTCCTTGGCGATCACTTCCGAATACACACGGCCTGTGGTGACGTTGTCCGATTGGCGTGCACTCACCCGGGTGAACCGTTCATAGTGACCAAAATCGAGATCAACCTCAGCGCCGTCATCGGTGACGAAAACCTCACCGTGCTGGTAAGGGCTCATGGTGCCCGGATCGACGTTGATGTAGGGGTCCAACTTGCGGAGACGAACGCTATAGCCACGCGCTTGAAGCGCCGCGCCAAGAGCTGCGGAAGCGAGACCTTTTCCAAGAGAGGAAACCACGCCACCAGTGATGAAAATATACCGTGTCATGGGACTTCAATATACCCAACTGAGGAGAGCTGTAAAATGAAAGAGGCGGCAATGTTTTGCCGCCTCTGATGTTCGATGTGGCCCATGGGCCTGTAGCCCTTGCTGAGCCTGTTATTCCGCCACCGGGGCAACAGGTGCGGCGGGCACGACCGGAGCCGCCGGTTCGACCGGTGCTGAGGTCGCCGGAACCGGGGTTTCGACCGAATCGAGGATTGAACCGCGCTCAATAGAGTTGTTCGTCACAATGGCGATGGCCAGGCTGAGGCCCATAAAGGCGGTCGCCAAGATCGCGGTGGTGCGCGTCAGCAGGTTGGCTTGTTCGCGTCCGGTCATGAAACCGCCCATGCCGCCACCGCCGCCGCCACCGGACCCACCGATGCCGAGCGCGCCGCCTTCGCTTTTTTGAATCAGCACAATGCCGATCAATGCGATGGTGACCAAGACGTGAATGACTAGCAAAACAGTCAGCATGACCAAAAAACCTAATGCCAAAAAACCAATGAAAGAGCCCGGACAAATCCGGGCTCAGTTAATCTTGCGTCGTATTTAGTCCCAAAATCGCCGTTTGGCTAGGGAAAAAGTGACTTTTTATGCGCTTTGTGCGACAGCCCAGAAGTCATCGACTTTCAAGCTGGCGCCACCGATCAAGCCGCCATCGACGTCGGCCAAGGCCAACAGCTCTTCGGCATTCTTCGGATTCATAGAGCCGCCATAGAGGATACGGGTCTTATCCGCTTCGTCCTGGCCGATTTTTTTCGCCAGTTCAGCGCGGATATAGGCGTGAACGTCTTGCACTTCGGCAGAGGTCGGCGTGCGCCCCGTGCCGATGGCCCAGACGGGCTCATACGCAATCACAGTGTTGGCGGCGGTGGAACCATCCGGAACAGAACCGGCGATTTGGCTGCCGTTGACGTCCAAGGTCTTGCCCGCGTCGCGCTCGGCTTCTGTTTCACCAATGCAGATCACAGCCGTCAGGCCATTGGCTTGGGCCGCAGCCGCTTTGGCTTTGACCGTTTCATCAGTCTCGCCGTGGTCGGTGCGACGCTCACTATGACCGACGATGGCGTAGCCACAGCCTGCGTCTTTGACTTGAGCCGCAGCGGTGTCGCCCGTGTGCGCACCCTTTTCGTTCATGTGATTGTCTTGGGAACCCAATTGCATGGTGGTGCCGGAGATTGCATCGGCCACCACCGGGATCAAGATGGCGGGCGGGCAGACCAACATTTCGAAGTTGGCATCGCCTGCGCCGTTCAGTTTTTCAGCCAAGCCGCCTGCCAATGCTTTCGCATCAGCCGTCAGCATGTTCATTTTCCAGTTCCCAGCAATCAAAGTGCGCCGTGCGCTCATGTTCGTAACCCCCGTTAATCGGTCGTTTTCAGTTAAAATGCGTTGGCGAGAGTTCTAACACAGGGGCTGCGTCGCGCAATACTCTTTGGGGTGGGCTGTTTGTGGGGCAAAGACGACAACCTGTCATATATCCGTCTAGGCCAGGATCAAAATCCGGCGCAAACCATCAGCTCTGTTATTGGCACGCTTCCTGCTGTTCTCCCCCTAAACCCAACGAAGGAGAACACCCCATGCCCCCCATCGGCCTTTTTTTTGGAACCGACACCGGCAAGACCCGCAAGATCGCGAAGACCATCTATAAACGCTATGGCAATGAAGAGGTTCTTGCCAAGCCGCTTAACGTCAATCGGATTGAGCCTGCCGACATGCTCGCCTATGACAAGCTAATCTTGGGCACCTCGACGCTCAAAGGTGGGCAGTTGCCGGGGCTGGACAGCACCGCGCAGATGGAAGGCTGGTTGGAGTTCTTGCCCAAACTAGAAGCCGCCGGAGCCGATTTCACCGGCAAAACCATCGCGCTGTATGGTCTGGGATGTCAGGAGAAGTATCCCGACACCTTCGTTGACGGGCTGGGTATTTTGCACGACTTCTTAAAAGAGCGTGGCGCAAACTTCGTCGGCGCGTGGTCCAGCGCGGGCTACACGTTCAATGCTTCCAAGGCGCAAGGCGAGGATGGAGACTTTGTCGGTCTCGCGCTGGATTTGGACCTAGAGAACCTGAAAACGGACGAGCGGCTGGACGGATGGATCAAACGAATCGCACCCGAATTGGGATTGCCAGAGGCTTAGTGCCCTCCTCCACCATCACCGTGATCGTCACCATCATCCGGGTGGCTGTCGGCTTCGCCCGCTTCACCGCCGACTTTGCCGCCACGGCCACTGGAATCATGGAACGCCCCGCCTTGTTGAAGGTCAATGGCATCCGTCCCAAAATCAGATACTTGCTCGTCCTCGCCAGGTGTATAGTCCGGAACCGAAAGGCCCACCTGCAAGTCTGAAACCGGCCCCCCGACCGAGACGCTCACACTTCGATTTGCGGGCACGTCGACCGCTTGGTCGCCTCCTCCGGTAATCGACATCACGCTAAAGACACCGTCGAGCACGCTGACCGTCGTGCCACCGTCAGGCGCAACAATGATGAGGGCATCGGAACCACGCAGTCCGATGGCAACGGACGGGGTATTGATCGTCACGCCTGAAGTGTTCATTTGTCCGGAGACAAAACGCATAACGCCAAGCGTAAAGTTGTATACGGCACGCTGTGAAGTGACGTTGTCGGGGTCGTACACAAACTCATCCAACGTGAGCTTTGCGCGTTCGCCCAAATACAGCTCGGTCTTGTCGTCCAGCTTCATTTGCACAGCTGAGCCGCCCGAGGTTTCGATCAACTGCCCCATATAGACTTTGTATCGCGGAAACAGCCGTTCGCGGTCATCTTCCGGCAAGGTTCCGTAAACATCGTGACGCTGTTTGTAGACTTTGCCGATCGATTCCGCAGCCCAGGTGGTTTGGCTGGCACAGATCAATCCCAGCACCACAAATACACTGATAAGACTTTGTAGAGGGCGTAAGAGAATTGCTGACATCGTCCCCTCCATTCAGTTGGAGACCCTGGGGCCAACACTTCATTATACACCTGCTCTTCACATAAAAAAACGGAGCGCTAAACCAGCGCTCCGTTTTTTGTTTTTTAAATCAGAGGAAACCTATCTCTATTTCCCCTCCATGGCCTTAGCCACCATGAATGAGACCGGAATAGACACCACTGTGCCGAGACCCACAGCACCTGCAATCCCCATGAACATATCGATCCCCATCGGAATGGTGAGCACAGCCAAAACCAACACGCCTGAGAATGTAACCATGGCCATCAAGAAAACGACGAAACGTAACATGTAGAAAGACCCCCCTTTTAAGGTTCATTAAGACTCGAAAACTTGGGCAACATATTAACAAAGACACATGCACAGGCAAGGCTTTTACAAAAACGTTACGTAATTTAGCCAAGTTTCAAGCGACAAAACCTTTCGCTATCCTTACCCTGGAACGAAGATGTTCTTGCCCTTGGTTCGCCCCCCTTTTATGATGCGCAGCTTCGTGATGGGATCGCTTGATTCCCTTCAGTTTTTTTTGATTTTTCAGCCCAAAACGTAGGACACGATCGCCGTCATGCTCGAATTCATGCGCAAATCCGCCAACACCATTTTCATCAAAGCCTTTTTGCTTTTGTTGGTTTTGAGCTTCGCCGTTTGGGGCATTGGCGACATCTTTAGGGGCCGCGCCAGCGAAGTGGCTGTGGCAACGGTCGGCGACATTCCCATTCCGGTGGAACGCTACCGCGCCGAGCTCACCCGCGATGCCCAACGCATGTCGCAGCTGTTCAAGCGTGAGTTTACCCCGCAAGAAGCTCAAGCCATGGGGTTGGGGCAAGCTTTGGTCCAACGCATGGTCCAAGAAACCCTGGTCACCTTGGGCGCACAGGATTTGGGGCTGTACATCAGTAATGCGCAGATTTTGGATGCGGTGCGCAAAGCCCCGGAATTCAAAAATCAAAGCGGTCAGTTCGACCGCAACGTCTTCATGTCCAAGCTGGCCCAAGCCGGCTTCAGCGAAGACCGCTACTTCAATCAAGTGCGTGGCAATATGGAACGCCGCCAGCTGCTGGCTCCGGTCGAAAGCGGCGCGACCCCGCCCAAAGGTCTCATCGACGCGCTGTATGTGCACACCTATGAAACCCGCACGGCGGACGTTATTCGCATTGAACACAACACGCTGACCAATGTTCCTCAGCCGACGGATGCGGACTTGGTGAAGTTCCACGAAGACAACGCATCTCGCTTCATGGCGCCTGAATACCGCCAGCTGGCCGCCGTCATCTTGAAAACCGCCGACATCGCCAACACCATCACGCTCACCGAAGACGACATCCAAGCCGCCTATGACGAGCGCGAAGCGGAATACTTAACCCCGGAAAAACGCAAACTGCGCCAAATCCTGGTCAACGATGAAGCCGCTGCGACCCAAGCCAAAGCCTTGCTGGACGCGGGCAAATCCTTGGACGACGCGGCAGCCGAAGTCGGCGCAAACAAAGCCATGATGGACATTGGCCAATTCACCAGTTCCGACGCCGCCAACCTATCGCCCGAAATTTCCACCGCAGTCTTCGCTGTTGCCAAAGGCGGCTACACCGCCCCACTGAAAAGCCCGCTGGGCTGGCACGTCATTGAAGTTGCCGACATTGTGCCCCAAGTGGTCAAACCCTTGGCCGATGTGCGCGACGAGCTGGCGGCTGCGTTGAAAGAAGACCAATCGCTGAACCTGCTCTACGAACAATCCAATCAACTGGACGACTTGCTGGGCGGTGGTCAGACGTTTGAAGAAGCTGCAAACGCCTTGGGGCTTCAAGCTGCCACCGTCGCCAACGTCGATGCCCAGGGGCTCACCCCTGCGGGTACGCCGGCACAAATGCCCTACTTGGCCGATGTCTTAAAACAAGCCTTTAGCTTAGGCGAAGGCCAAGACAGCACCATGACCGAAACAGACGACGGCAAGGCGTTCTTTGTTGTGCGCGTCGACGGCGTCACCGCACCGGCGCTGCGCCCGCTCGACACCGTTAAAAATGACGTCGCAGCCGCTTGGGAAGCCGGTGCGCGGGCAGACTTGGCCGCTGAACTCGCCAAAACCGTCACGGAGCGCTTAAAAGCAGGCGGTACCGCCACAGACGTAGCCCAATCGTTCGGCCTCACCGCCAGCACCACCACGCCGTTCAACCGCAACGGCGACGGCTTGCTCAGCGGTACAATCCCGGCAGCCATGATAGTGGACCTGTTCAGCATAAACCAAGGCGAAGTGACTTCTGCCCCCGGCACAGGTGCGCACACGGTGGCGCGCGTCGGCTCGGTGACCAAAGCCCAAGTGAATCAAAAAGATCAAACCTACTTGGCGCTGCAAGACAAAGTCTTGGGCGACATGCAAACTGATTTGCTGTCCCAGTTCACCCAAGCTTTGCAAGGCAAGTATGGCGTTCAAGTCCACCCCAACGTCATCAACGAAGCTTTCTGATCCGGACGGTTTGACATGGACTTAAATCCCGGACAATCCGCGTTTGAAGCGACCTATGACAACGGCGAGCCCCAAGTGGTGTGGACCACGTTGCTGGGCGATTTGGACACGCCCGTGTCGGCTTATATGAAGCTGGTGGGTGCGGACCAATTGGGATTTTTGATGGAATCCGTCGAAGGCGGCGCCAACCGCGGACGCTATTCCTTCGTCGGCTGCAAACCCGACATCATCTGGAAAGCTACCGGTGAAAAGGCCGAAATCAACCGCCAAGCGCTGACGGATGAAAACACCTTTGTCCCCTGCCCTGTGGCCGAACAACATGGCACGCTGAAATCGTTACGCGCCTTGATGGCCGAAAGCCGCATCGACATGCCGGACTCTCTGCCGCCTATGGCTGCGGGCCTGATTGGGTATTTGAGCTACGACAGCGTGCGCTTGGTCGAAAACATTCCCGACACCAATCCAGACGTCTTGAACGTGCCAGATGGCCTGTTTTTACGGCCCACCGTGATTTCCATTTTTGATAACGCCTCCGACAACGTCTACGTCGTCACCCCAGTGTTTCCCAGCGCAGACATGAGCGCCGAACAAGCGTATGAAGCCGCGCAAGACCGCTTGGCCAAAACCATTTCGGATTTCGAAAGCGCGCTGCCGCCACAGCCCGTGCAAGACGCCCCCATGGAGCTGCCCGAGCCGGTGTCCAACATGGCGCAAGACGGCTTTTTCAACATGGTGCGCAAAGCCAAGGAATACATCTTGGCGGGCGACATCTTCCAAGTGGTGTTGAGCCAGCGCTTCAAGCTGCCGTTCACGTTGCCGCCGTTTGCCTTCTATCGTTCGCTGCGCCGCATCAACCCGGCCCCGTTTTTGTTCTATCTGAACTTCGGCGGCTTCCAGGTTGCGGGATCGAGCCCTGAAATTTTGGTGCGTCTGCGCGACGGCACCGTTACCATCCGCCCCATTGCCGGAACCCGCCCCCGTGGCGCAACGCCCGCTGAAGACAAAGCGTTGGAAGAAGACCTTCTGGCCGATCCCAAAGAGCGTGCCGAGCACTTAATGCTGTTGGATTTGGGCCGCAACGACGTGGGCCGTGTTGCCAAAGTTGGCACCGTGCATGTAACGGACAGCTACTTTATCGAACGCTACAGCCACGTGATGCACATCGTGTCCAACGTCGAAGGCGAGATTGAGGTGGGCAAAGACGCCATCGATGCGCTCTACGGCGGTTTCCCGGCGGGCACCGTGTCCGGAGCCCCCAAAGTCCGCGCCATGGAAATCATCGACGAGCTGGAACCCGAAAAACGCGGCATTTACGCTGGCTGCATCGGCTATTTCGGCGCCGACGGCGAAATGGACACCTGCATCGCGCTGCGCACTGCTGTGATCAAGGACGGCTGGCTCTATGCCCAGGCGGGCGGCGGCATCGTCAACGATTCCACAGAACTGGGCGAGTTCGACGAAAGCTGCAACAAAGCCAAAGCGCTCATCCGTGCTGCGCAAGAGGCTGTGCGCTACGCTCGGCGCAACAACTAACCGCTAAGACCTTCAAAGACAAAGGGCACGCCTGAGCGTGCCCTTTGTCGTTTTGAAGAAGCGAACGCTCAGACAGGCAGAGCGTCTTTCGGATCTTCTTCAATAAATGCAGCTTTGACGAAGCCACGGAACATATTCCGCACCAAGCAAAAGCTCAAAAAGGCGAGAGTGGCGACGCCAGCGGCGGCCAAAATCCACAGAAACAAAAGTTCAAACATGCTTCGATCCTTTCGGGTTACGAATCGACTGGGGTTAATTAGTTAATGCTAATATACAAGCGTTAACAAAGATTAAAACCCCTTCAGAAGCATGACTGCCATGCAATTGACGCATGGCTTGGCACCTAATGCATGTCACAAAGCCTCAACTGCGCACATCTGAGCAGCGCCTTTCAGCCCTGCTGCCCCTTACAAAAACCATTATGTGTTGCCCAATTTTCCTATCGGTGGGACAAAACGCTGATGACGCCATATTTTTGTTCGTCATCGGTGCAATAAATGCCTATTGTACGCTTGATTTTTCACGAGCAGAGCCGCCCACAACCTCTGCTGGGGTGCCATGACACGCGTTTATATTCGGATTTCATGTCTCGTTTCTTAACACTCAGTTGTCTTGTCGGATTGGGATTGCTCACTGCATGCGCAGGCGGGCAGCAGCAGGTGCGCCAAAAGCCCAGCCCGAAGCCTATCGTGCAAAAAAAAGCCGTCACGCCGGCACCAAAGGTCTCAGACACCTATCGCATTGCCCTGTTGCTGCCGCTTTCCGGGCCGTCTAAGGAGCTCGGCCAAGCCGCGCTTAACGGCGCTATGATGGGCTTTTATGAGAACCATAGCCCCAAAGAACTAGAACTTGAGCTCTATGACACCCGCGGCACCCAAGACGGTGCCCGCCAAGCCGCACATCAAGCTCTGAGCGATCAGGCCAACATCATCGTCGGGCCGATCTTTTCCGCCAACGTTGGCGAAGTTGCAGACATCGTCGGGCCCGAAGGTCTCAGCGTCTTGGCCCTGTCCAACGACAAATTGGCCGCGCGCGAAAACGTCAAGGTTTTGGGGCCCCACCTAGAAGGCGAAGTCGAAAAACTGCTGCAATTGGCCGTCAGCCAGCGCTCAAACAGCGTCTTACTGTTCGCCCCGCAAAACGGCTACGGCTTTCGCTTGGAGCAAGAGTTCGGCCGTTTGATGGAAGACAACCGGGACTTGGTGTTCAACACCGTGCTGTTTCCCGACCGCGCCAGCGTTGATGAGTTGACCCAGTTGATCAGCGAAACCGGCAGTTATGAACAACGCACCAGCCAACTCCAAGACATCTTGGACGCCTTTCAAACTCGCTTCAGCCGCGTTCAAGACGCCTCCCAGGCGCTCACCTACGCCGTTGACCGCGCAGACTTCACCCAGCGCTGGGTGGAGCGCCATCCCCTCACGTGTGAATTGCCCAAACCCAGCCCCGAAGACGAGCGCCTCACCGACGCAGGCACCGTCGAAGCCGACGGCACGTTCCGCCTAGGGGGCTTGCCCGGACCTTTTGTGGGCGGCGAGCAAAAGATCAAGACTTATACGCATTCACGCATTTGCGACATCGACGTTCTCGAGTATGCCGAAGACTTGGCGCGCGCATACGCCTTAAAGCAAGAAGCAGACATGTTGGCCGACGTCGAGCGGCCTCTGGCTGAGGACTCAGCCCTCGAAGAGCCTGAAGAATTGGCGCCGCAAACCAACGAGCCCGCCCCTCTGACCCCGGACTACGTCTTCAGCCAAGACGAACTCAAGGCCTTGATGGACAGCGTGCCCGACGTACCCAGCGCCGCAGACCTGTTGGCTGAACGCCTCGAGACAGAGTTGGAGGATGCGCGCTTCGCGCTCTTGAACGACATGGCCGTGTGCATCGGCTTTTTGGCGGAAAAAAACTACGACCAGGATAAAGGCGTAGACGCCATGGTGCGCACCCTGGCCAAACGTGAGGTTTTGGGCCCGGCCCAATTCGACACGGTGATTTTGCCCTTGGCAGGCGACCAGCTGCGCATGGTGTCCAGCCTGTTCGATTTTTATCACGTCGGCCCGCCCGCCGTGCGTTTCTTCGGCGACAGCCAATGGGACAAGGTTGAACGGCTTCACGAAGAACCGTCCCTGCGCCAAGCCAAATGGCTATCGGTTTCGCGGGCGTTTTCCGAACAAGGCCATGCCCGTTTTGAAGCCAGCTTCCAATCGCCGCCCAGCTATATCTCTGCCTTGGCCTTCGACGGCGTGCGCTTGGCTTTTGAGGCCGCCAATCCCGAGCAAATGCGCAAAGCTCCGCCACAAGCCGACGGCTACATCATGGGCGAAAGCGGCGCGTTTCGCATCAACGAAGACGGCACCAACAAACGCGTGATTTCCGTCAGATCGCTCAGCGGCGAGGAACTTGCCAAAGCCAAAAAGAAAGAACCGGAAGCCTCCATCTTGAAAGCTTCCGGTCCTCAGTTCGGCGAAGATCGGGAAATGTACCTCAAACGCACCTGCTTGGGGCTGTATTGAGGTTATTCGGCTAAACCTTATCCCGTGACGACGGCTTCTTTCGGTGCATCATCGGTTTCGATAAATGCAGCCTGTGCAATACCACGGGCCATGTTGCGCAGCAGGCAAAACGCCAACAAGCCCAACGCGGCACCACCAAATGCAGCCAACAACCAAACAAGCAACAAACCAGTCATTTTTTATGTCCTTTCGGGGGAGATCGGATTCGCTTTTAATTAGCAAAAACTAATTTAATGGTGTTACATAAAAATGTAAGCCCCTTCAGTCACATAACAGGCATGCGCTGTACGCAAGGCAGCAAAAACAAGCGCCCTCCCCCAGTGCGGGAAAGGGCGTCTTGCACATGCGGTGAATGGTGGGTTTAAAGCCCGGATAAGGCCGATGGGATGGGCTTACCCGTCGCAATGGCAATCTTAGCTTCGATCAAGCGACATTCACCCACAGCCTTGGCGTAGGCCATTTCCGCCGCAGTCATCGCGCGCAGATGGTCGCCAATGGGTACATCGCGGGTTTCGTCGTAGCGTTGCTGCGCATCCAACAAAATCAGCCGTTCGTCTTGCCATTTAGTTTGAGCAGCTTGCAAGGCGTCCCACGACGCAGCTTGCGCCTTGATCAAGTCTGCCGGTGCCCCAACAGGGGCTTGCGGCTTGGCCAAGGGCGCATCCGGGATCATCACCAGATCGTCGAGAAACTCAACACCCGAGACGGCTTCCAGTTTCAAGCGCAGGGATTTGTTGTCTTCCACGACTTGTTCGCGTTTTGCCACCACGGCTTTTTGGTGTTTTTCGGCTTTGGCGACAGCACCCGCGCCCTTTTGCTGGGCCCGGCGCATGGCAAAGAACGCGCCTGTGCGCCGTTCGTTCATATACTGAAGGTTCAGTTCCGATACATGGAGCTGGTAGTACAGATCCAGCGCTTCTAAAACCTTTTCAGCCGGCGCGTCTTTCATCATCTCCACAAACGCAGCGTCCGTTTGCGGCGTTTCGGCGTGCGCCGGAAGAGAACTGAACGTCAAAGCGATGCCGATTAAGGCCAGTTTGATGGATTTCATCATCAGTCAGTCCCTCACTTACCGCTGCGCACAAATTTGATGAACGAGGTGCCGTCCTTGTAGGCATCAGAGCTGACATAGCGCCCCGCCGTCATGAACATGGCCGGGTCTTGATAGCCCGTCAGACGCAAAGCTTCTTGGCCGTCTTTGCCAAAGAACACAAACACCGGGGTGGCGCGTACACGCATGTCTTGGGCGTATTTCTTTTCCGTTGTCGCTTCACCTTTGTGGGTCACGACCTCCAAATCGCCCGCCATGTTGATTTCGAACATGTAGAACGTTTCGTCGTATTGGTTGGAAACTTTGGGATGGGGAAAGACACGTTTGTGCATTTTTGCGCAGTACGGGCAGCCGTTGGTGGAAAACATCACCACCAGGTTTTTGTTTTCTTCCGCTGCGGCTTCCACTTCGGCTGGAATGTCATAGTCGATGGGCTCGATAATAAACTCGGTCGCTTGGCTGGGTGTTGCCACCAAAATCGCGAGACTTAAAGTCACGGCGCTTAAGAAAGCCCGTAGGATGGATGTCGGCATCGTCTGAGGTCCCCCTGCTTTTTGTTGCGTTTGCTTAAGCCACACCGGCAAATTCAAATCCGGCGCCCTCTACGGCTTGTTTGACGGTGGCCTCATCGGCCCCGCTTACGGTTACGGACTTGGCGTCCAAGTCCACATTCACATCTGCTTGTGGGGCGGCTTCTTTAATCGCGTTGGTGACGGAATTTGCGCACCCGCCGCAGCTCATACCCAGCACAGAAAACGTTCCACTCATTTTGGTCCTTTTCACGACCTTAGGTCGTCTTGTATGATAGTCTTAACCAATTCTAATATAAAGCTTTCCCAAAGGGGAAGCAAAACGCACCGATTTTTCAGAAAGAAATCAAGGTAGAACACCTGCTCGGCGCACCCACAAGGTGTTAAATGGCTGATATTGCAGGAACATCTGCATCTTCCATTGTGAACTCCGTGACTGCGTTACGGAGCATATCTGGTGCGCGCACGGCAGCAGCCCAAAGCTATTCGCGCCCACCGGATGCGTCGCAATCAACATCGTCGGGAAGCAAAATTGTCATATCGGGCGACAAAGCCGGGTCTACAATCCAAGCTTCCATATACATCGGCAACAACATTGTCGGCATGTTGAAAAGCTTGTCCAATCTCTTGCAGGTGGCGTCTTCTTCTCAAGCCTTCAGCTATACCAACATCCACGTCGGCGACGGCACACGGGTGAGCGTGGTCAACGCGTCCGGCGATTTGGGCCGCACGTTGGAGCGCATCAACGAACTGGTCGAAAAGGCAGAGGTCAACGGCGGCAACCTGTTGTCAAGCAAATCACGGGATTTAACCTTGAAAACCACGCAATTTGGGGGGTCGCTGGATGTCCGCACACAGCCGTTGGACTTAAAAGGGCTGGGACTTGAAGACCTCAATTTGTTCGACGAAGGCGGCGTGGAAAATGCGCTGGCGAAAATCGATATCGCCATCTCCATCGCCCAATCGCGGGTCGACACGCTCAGTCAGTTGGACAATGCCCTCAACGGCACCGGCGGTTTTTCCAGCGCGTATGATAACTTCAGCGCCACAGGGCGCACCGAGCTGCGCGGCGTGTTGGTAAATCTTTACGCCTAAAACCCGATTTAGTTGTAATTTTATCCACAAAACAATCATTTGATGTGCCGGTGTTATTCCCTCACAATCGGTTCCGGCCCCCCTGCTCTTGGAATTCAGGATGGAACCCATGGCACACAAGCCACGTATGGTTATTTACTTTAATAACAACACTCTACCGCTCAGCTCACTCAAAGACACCAAATACACAGACGTCGTTTTGGCCTTTGCGTTGCCGGAGAACACAACGTCCACCAAGCTGAAGATCACAGGCAACCTGCCCCAAGGCGATCAGCTAGCTGCGCTCGCCATGACATTGCGGGTGCTTCAGCCCTTCAACTTCTGCTGACGCAAAAACAAGCGCTTTTTCATCAGTGTGGAAATCGGCACGATGGCGAAGCCGCGCTCTTTGGCGTCCTGCACCCACGTCTTCAGCACTTTAATGGTGGCATCGCGGGGGTGACCTATGGCTATGGCATGACCGTATTTTTTCGCAAGGCGCTCGGTTTCATAGAGTTGTGCCAAGACCTTAGCCGGGTCGTTTGCATTATCCAAAAACACATTGCGCTCCAAAAACGGCAAGCCGATTTCGCGCGCCACCGTGCGCCCCACCGTGCGGCTGGAGGTGCGGCTGTCTAAGAAGAACAGCCCGCGTTTTTGGATTTCCTCCAACACCACACGCATGCCCCGTGCGTCTTCGGTGAAACGGCTGCCCATGTGGTTGTTGACCGCGACGAAGCCGTCAAAGCGGCTCATCCCCCAATTGGCCAGCGAGCGGATTTCTCCGGACGGCATGGCCGTTAACAAGACGTTTTCCCCCGCATCAATAGAACGGCTGGACGGCTCCATGGACATGTGCAGCATCAGCTCGTGGCCTTGGGCCCGTGCGGCTTGGGTTTGTTGTGGCAAGTCCTTAGCGTAGGTCATGAACGACAAGGTGAGCGGCCCCGGCACACGGTCCCACATGATTTTGGACCGACGGCGATCCACCCCCATGTCGTCAATCACAATGGCGATTTGCGGCTTACCCTTAGGCGGCGCGTAATCCAGCGCGTTTTTCAGCCACAAAGGCCTGGGGCCGGCCAGGGCAAGTTCGTAGCTTTCGACCTCCGCCACTTGTGCAACGGGTTCGGGCGCGGGCTCAGCTTCAGCCACTGGCACAGGTTCTGCAACCACTTCCGGCACGGGCACGGGCTCTGGTTCAGGCTCGGGGGTATAGACCTCTTCCGCGACTTTTTCTTCATATGCCGTTTTGGGCACATGCTGGTCCGGCTCGGACAAGATCACGGCGTGTTCCATATCAAACGTCGTGTGGGGGCCACCGTTGTTTGCGACAGATGTCGGTGTGCTGTCCTTGCCGAACAAAGCCTGCGCGCCGCCGTACCCGGCCCCCATGGCTGCACCCAAAAGCAAAACACCCCCCAAAAGCGGCAGCAAAGGCACGTTGAGGTCGAGCTTGGGGATCTGAACGTGCTTTTCCAGCAAAACGTCGAGCACGGACTGCAGTTTGCCCACCACGCCGTCTGCGGCTTTGCGCGCACGATGCTTAGCCGCAATGCGTTTGGCATGCGCTTGTGCCTTTGAAGGCTTAGCCTGAGGTTTGCCTTTGTGGGTTTTGCGGGCCACGGGGTCGTTCCAACGTCTCAAAGAATCCGAGCCGTTAGAGTCCTATGCTTCACCGCCGCCGTCAATGACGCCCGTCACGCAAAGTTGGGGATTATTCGCCGAGCTTCCAGCGTTTGAGCAACAGCGAGTTGGTCACCACCGAAACCGAGCTCATGGCCATGGCAGCACCCGCAATCGCCGGGCTCAACAAACCGCTGGCCGCCAACGGCAGCGCGATGATGTTGTAGATGAATGCCCAAAACAGGTTTTGGCGGATTTTGCGCAATGTGGCTTGGGACACACTCAATGCCCCTGCCACCAATTCCGGCGCGCCGCGCATCAAGGTGATGGTCGCCGTGTGCATGGCCACATCCGAGCCCGTGCCCATGGCAATGCCGATATCGGCCTGGGCCAGCGCAGGCGCGTCGTTCACGCCATCTCCCACCATGGCAACCTTGTGCCCCACCGATTGCAGGCGTTTGACTTCTACGGCTTTGCCTTCGGGCAGGACTTCGGCCATGACATTGTGCACACCCAGTTTTTCCGCCATGACTTCCGCAGAACGACGGTTGTCGCCGGTCATCATCCAGGTGTCCATCTCCAGCGCTTCCAATTGTTCCACAGCTTCGACGGCCATATCTTTGGGGCGGTCCCCAACGGCAATCGCCCCCAACAAACCGCGCCCGACTTCTGCCATCCACACTATGGTGCTGCCGCTTCGCTCCAGGCCCGAACAGGTTTCGTCCAGCGCAACATCGTTCAGACCGATTTCCATCATCAGTTGGCGATTGCCGATGTAGATGTGGCGCAAGCCTTCTTTGGCTTTCAACACACCTTCGACACCTTTGCCGGGGTGTGCTTTAAAGTCTTTGACCGGTGTCAGACGCCCAACCACCACGTTCATGATCGCTTTGCCGATGGGATGCTCGCTGCCGTGCTGAACGCTGCCTGCGACGCGGATGAATTCTTCTTCGGTGCCTTCCAACGGGTGGACGGATTTGACCTTCAATTTACCTTCGGTCAGGGTTCCGGTCTTATCAAAAACGACAGCGGTGATGCCCTGGGCCTGTTCCATGGCGGAGGCGTCTTTGATCAAGATGCCGTGCTTGGCCGCAACCCCTGTTCCCACCATAATCGCGGTCGGCGTCGCCAGTCCCAACGCGCATGGACAGGCAATGACCAACACCGTGACGGCGTTGATCATGCCGACTTCCCAGCCTTCCCCGGCCCACATCCAGTAACCCCACGTCGCAAATGCAATGAGGATCACGATGGGCACAAAAATCGCCGCAATATTGTCTACTAGCGTTTGCACCGGAGCCTTAGAAGATTGAGCGTTTTGAACACTTTGGATGATTCCGGCGAGGGTCGAGTCTTTGCCCACCCGCGTGGCTGTCACTTGGATCATTCCGTCGCCGTTAATGGCCCCGCCAATGACGTCATCGCCCACCTTTTTGGTGATGGGCAGGCTTTCGCCGGTGATCAGGCTTTCGTCCATGGACGTTTCGCCGTCCAGCACTTGACCGTCCACCGGAACGCTTTCGCCGGGACGGATGACAACCACATCGCCCGCTTTGACGGCGGTGGCGGGAATTTCCACTTCTTCCCCGTCTTCGGAAATGACTTGGGCGGTCTGTGGGCGCAGGCTCATCAGTGCGCGAATGGCCCCCGTGGTGCCGCGCTTCGCCCGGCTTTCCAAGAAGCGTCCGAACAAGATCAATGTGATCACCGTCGCCGCACCTTCGAAATAGATGTGACCTTCGATGCCTTGCACCACACGGACAGCGCTTAAGCCCCAAGCCGCCGTGGTGCCCAGCACCACCAAAAGGTCCATATTGCCACTGCCCGCGCGCACAGCTTTGAACGCGGGAACGTAAAACCGCAGCCCGGCACCAAACTGAACGGCCGTCGCTAAGATCAGCTGAGACATATGCGTCATCGACCAATCGATGCCGATCATGCCGGAAATCATGTCGATCCACAGCGGCACGGTCAGGGCTGCTGCGAAAATCAAGTTCACGAAGTCTTTTTCCAGACGCTTCGCGTCCTTTTTGTCGTCTTCAGCGCCAAATGCCTCCACATCTTCGATAATGGCGGCGTCGAATCCGGCTTTTTGAATGGCGCGCACCACGGACGACGGCCGTGCGTGGCTCAACACCACCCGCGCCGTTTCATCGGCCAAATTGACATTGGCTTCCGTGACACCAGGCAGCTTGTCGAGCTGCTTTTCGATGCGCGAAGAGCACGACGCACACGTCATGCCTTCAACCGACAGCTCGACCACACGCTCAGGCACGACAAATCCGGCCTTTTCAATGGTGGCTTTCACGTCGCGGGCGCGCAGTTTAACGGGATCAAAGGTCACATCCGCCATTTCCGTGGTGAGGTTCACGGCGGCTTCGACAACGCCGTCAAGCTTGCTCAGCTGCTTTTCAATGCGCGCAGAGCACGACGCACACGTCATCCCTTCGATGGGATAGGCGATGTGTTTGGTTTCGAGAGCGGACGCGGTGACATCTGACGGCATGGGGTGTCCTTTATATTAGAACTTTATGAAATACTTAACCCCGTCCAGCTCCAAAGGTCAAGCTTATACAGCGATCAATTGTTAAATTAGCGGTCGATAACTACCCCACATCCTTCAGATGAAAGCCGGCTTCACAAAGATGTGCCAAAGATTGTCAAAGTTTGTTATCATCTGAAAGCTACGACATCTAAGGATTTTCCGAAATGAACTTGTCATTGACCCCGAAGCTTGAGGAATTTATCCGCGATAAAGTTGACACTGGCATGTACAACAATGCGAGCGAAGTCGTTCGTGAAGCCTTGCGGATGATGAATGAGCACGAAAAAATGAAGCTTGCCTGGATGCGCCAAATGATTGAGCGCGGGGAACGCCAGATCGAACGCGGCGATTACACAGCGTATCAAGCCAATGACATCGAGCAAATGTTTAAGGATGCTGGCTGGTAAGGTATGGTGGTTTTTAAATTATCCGACCAAGCCAAGGCTGATTTGAGACAAATTGGTGAATATACCCTCGAAAATTTTGGAGCCGAGCAAAAAGCAAAGTATGCGGAGATTCTGAAACATCACTTCCGCCAACTCGCCCAACATCCCGAAAGCGGCCAGGTTCGCGATGACTGGAAAGAAAACTACCGATCTTTCCCCGCCGGTCGACATATGATTGTTTATCGAATTACGGACGGCGGCATAGAAATCGTCGGCATCCCGCACCAGAGCAGGGATTTAAGTCGGGAAAATTAAGTTCGGGCAATCATCCACTTTATGCGTATTTACAGGCAACCATGTCTCAATGGTTGATGCTTGCGTTTGAAAAAAAATGATCGACGAGCATGCTTGACGTTGAGGGCTACCAACAGGCATTCTTCGCGTCTGCATTTTTGCCCGGTTTGGGCGCTTTTTTTCTGACAAGATACCAATATGTTCCTGCTTATCGACAACTACGACAGCTTTACCTACAACCTGCTCCACTTTTTAGGCGAATTGGGCGCCGAGGTTGAGGTTCAGCGCAATGACGCCATCACCGCTGACGCTGCCGTGAACGGGGGCTACGACGGCATTGTGCTGTCGCCCGGGCCGTGCGATCCGGATCAAGCCGGAATTTGTCTGGAGGTTGTCGAAAAAGCCCCCGACGATTTGCCGATTTTCGGGGTATGCCTGGGCCATCAGACCATCGGTCAGCACTTCGGTGGCACCGTGACGCGCTCGCCCGCGCCGATGCACGGCAAAATCTCGGACATCACCCACACCAACCGTGGCGTTTTCCAAGGCCTGCCCTCACCGCTGACCTGCACGCGCTATCACTCGCTGATGGTTGCGAAGGAAGGCCTGCCCGATTGCTTGGAAGTCACCGCAGAAAGTGCCGACGGCGTTATTCAGGGCTTAATGCACAAAACCCGGCCCATTTTTGGTGTGCAATTTCACCCCGAAAGCATCGCGTCCGAGCACGGCCACGACATTTTGAAGAACTTTATCGATATCGCGAAGACCCGAAAGGCTGCTTAAGTCATGAACGATACGCCCACCGCTTTGAAACCGTTGCTGAACCATGTGGCCGACGGCAAAACGCTGTCCGCCGCACAAGCCGAAGAGGCGTTCAACATCATCATGTCCGGCGACGCCACCACAGCACAGGTCGCAGGCTTTTTGATGGCTTTGCGCGTGCGCGGCGAAACGGTTGACGAAATCACCGCAGCCGTGAAGGCTATGCGCGACAAGATGCTCACCATCGAAGCCCCCGAAGACGCCATCGATATCGTCGGCACGGGTGGCGATGCGTCGGGAACGTACAACATCTCCACGGCGTCGGCCTTTGTCACCGCCGCCTGCGGCATTCCGGTCGCCAAGCACGGCAACCGCGCGCTCTCAAGCAAATCCGGCATGGCCGACGTTGCCACGGCGTTGGGTGTAGACTTGAATTGCGATATGGAGCTGGTGAAAAAGTCCATCTTCGACGCCAAAATCGGCTTCTTGGTCGCACCGCGTCATCACAGTGCCATGAAATACGTCATGCCCGCACGTGTGGAGATGGGCGTGCGCACGATCTTTAACCTGTTGGGCCCGCTGTCCAACCCCGCAGGCGTCAAACGCCAGCTCACGGGCTCGTTCAGCCGCGATTGGATTGTGCCCATGGCGCAAACCCTGGGCAACTTGGGCTGTGAGAAGACCTGGGTCGTGCATGGGTCTGACGGTTTGGACGAAATCACCACCACGGGCCCGACCTATGTGGCCGCTTGGGAAGACGGAAAAGTCACCGAGTTCGAAATCAGCCCCGAAGACGCAGGCCTGCCGACAGCCAAGCCCGAGGACCTCAAAGGCGGCACGCCGGAAGAAAACGCGGTGGCGCTGAAAGGTGTGCTCAGCGGCGAAGCAGGTGCATATCGCGATTGCGTGCTGTTCAACGTGGCGGCAGCTTTGGTGGTTGCGGGCAAAGCCAGCGACCTCAAAGACGGTGTGGCCCAAGCCGCCAATGCCATCGACAGCGGTAAAGCCCAAGAAACCTTGGATACACTCATCGCCATTACCACCGGAAACGCATAAACAGATGTCTGATATATTAGACGAAATCAACGCCTACAAACGCATCCACATTGAAGGCCGCAAGGAAGTGCGTTCCATCGACGATTTGGAAAACCGCGCCCACATGGCGGCCACGCCGCGCGGTTTCATCGATGCGCTGAAAAAGTCCGTCGCCGAAGGGCGTTACGGCCTGATTGCCGAGGTCAAAAAGGCATCGCCGTCCAAAGGTCTGATCCGGGCGGACTTTCACCCGGCCCAATTGGCCAAAGCCTACCAACGCGCTGGGGCCAGCTGCATTTCCGTTCTGACGGACGAAAAGTATTTCCAAGGTGCGGATTCTTACCTGGTGGACGTCAAGGGGGCGGTGAAAATCCCCGTGCTGCGCAAAGACTTCATGCTCGACCCCTACCAGGTGGTGGAAGCGCGAGCCTATGGTGCAGACTGCATCTTGTTGATCATGGCGTCGCTCAGTGATGATCAAGCCCAAGAACTGGAAGCCACCGCCAGCGAATTTGGCATGGACGTGTTGGTCGAAGTCCACAACGCTGAAGAACTGGAACGCGCTCTTAAGCTCAAGACCGAGTTGATCGGCGTCAACAACCGCAACCTCAAAACCATGGTCACGGACCTCGCCACCACCGAAGAGCTGGCCGCTATGGTCCCCGAAGGCCGTATGTTGGTGTCCGAAAGCGGGCTCAACACGCCTGAAGACTTGGCGCGCATGTCCAAGGTGGGGGCAAACTGCTTCTTGATCGGGGAAAGCTTGATGCGTCAAGACGACGTCGAAGCTGCGACCCGAGCGATCTTGACCAAAGAGGATTAAACCATGGCCGACTTCACCCACTTAGACCAAGACGGC
The DNA here is from genome assembly GCF_036689815.1 of Magnetovibrio sp. PR-2. Taxonomy (NCBI): domain Bacteria; kingdom Pseudomonadati; phylum Pseudomonadota; class Alphaproteobacteria; order Rhodospirillales; family Magnetovibrionaceae; genus Magnetovibrio; species Magnetovibrio massiliensis. The sequence goes on from NZ_JBAHUR010000002.1 coordinate 183,178, forward strand.
AACGCCCGCATGGTCGACGTTGGCGAGAAATCCCATACCGAGCGCACGGCGACCGCCAAAGGCACCGTTCTCATGGCCGCAGAAACCTTGGCGAAAATTGAGGAACGCGGCTTTAAAAAGGGTGACGTCCTATCCGTCGCTCAACTGGCCGGCATCATGGGGGCTAAGCGCACCCCGGATCTGATCCCGCTGTGCCATCCCCTCATGCTAACGTCCGTGAAAGTCGAACTCACACCCGATTCCAGCCGCAACGCCGTGGATATCGAAGCCACCTGCAAGCTTTCCGGCCAAACCGGGGTGGAGATGGAAGCGCTGACCGCTGTGTCCGTCGCGGCGCTCACGGTCTACGACATGTGCAAAGCGGTGGACAAAGCCATGCACATCACCGACATCCGTTTGGTTCACAAAGCCGGAGGCAAATCCGGCGAGTTTAAAGCTGACTGATTATGGCCCTGATCCCCGTCACCGAAGCCTTAAATACCGTGCTATCGAAAATGCCTGAGATGTGCACGGAGCAAGTCACCCTGCCCGACGCTTTGGGCCGGGTCTTGGCTGAAGACATCACCGCACGCCTGACCCAGCCCTGGGCCGACGTGTGTGCCATGGACGCCTATGCCGTGCGCCAAGACGACGTGACAACTGTACCGTGCGAATTGAAGGTTGTCGGTGAAAGTGCCGCAGGCGGCAGCTATGACGCTGAAGTTAAACCCGGCGAGGCCGTGCGTATTTTTACCGGTGCTCCGGTGCCCCAAGGGGCCGACACCATCATCATTCAAGAAGACGTGGAACGGGACGGCGACACGGTCAAAGTCTTGGAATCCGCGCCTGCGGGCAAGTGGATCCGCCGCGCGGGCATGGACTTCGCCGAAGGCAAAGTGCTGATCGCAGCGCCCAAAATCATGACCGCGCGGGATTTAGGCTTGGCCGCCGCCGCCAATGTGCCCTGGGTCACGGTCTACCGCCAACCCCGCGTCGCCATCATCGCCACAGGCAACGAAGTGGTGATGCCGGGCGATCCGTTGGCTGACAATCAGATCATCAGCTCCAACTCTGTCATGCTCAACGCGTTTGTGCGGGCCTTGGGCGGGATTGCGCTGGATTTGGGCATTGCACGGGACGACGAAGGCTCGCTGACCCGCTTGGTGCAGTCCGCATCCCAAGCCGACATGCTGATCACCATCGGCGGGGCTTCGGTGGGCGATTACGACTTGGTGGGCAAGGTTTTGACCAACGAAGGCATGGACGTGTGCTTCACCAAAGTCGCCATGCAGCCCGGAAAACCTGTGATTTTCGGAACCCTCAACGGCACGCCCGTTCTGGGCATGCCCGGCAACCCGGTGAGTGTGGGCGCAAGCTCCACCGTTTATCTGCGCCCGTGCATGCGGGTGATGCAGGGCCTGCCCGCCGACGAAGGTCCGCTGGAAACCGCAAAGCTCGCCATTGATGCGCCCGAAGGCGGTGCGCGTCAGGAATACATGCGCGCGACTATGGAGATCAACACTGACGGCGAAAAACTGGTCACGCCATTTTCCAAACAAGACAGCTCTTTGCTGGCGAACTTCGCCGCTGCCGATTGCCTCGTCATCCGCGCCCCCCACGCCCCTGCGGCCAAGGCTGGGGAACGGGTTGAGATCATTGCGCTGAACACGGGCCGGATTTCTCTGTAATGGAAATCCGCGAAGAACTGGACCACGAGCGTCAAGGTGTGTTCGCGGTCATGATTGCCACATTCGGCGGGACCGATGAAGCCAAGCTTGTCGAAAGCCTGGATAACGACGGATCGGTGATCTCCTCGCTTGTCGCGGTTGAATACGGCGAAATTGTTGCTCACATCCTGTTTTCTGCGGTCCAAATGGCCTCTGACGACGGTGAGACGCTTTTTCGGGCTGCCGCGCTCTTCCCCCTTTGTGTCGCGCCGACACACCAACGCATGGGCATTGGCTCCGAACTGGTTCGCCAAGGCCTTGAAATTTGTCAGAAAAAAGACGTGGATGCGGTTCTTGCTTTAGGACAAGAGAATTTCTTTGCCCGCCTAGGCTTCAGCACCTGGAAAGCCGAAAATCTGAAAAGTCCGTTTTCTCCCGGTTTTTTATCGATATTGAGCCTAAATCCATCAATTTTAGACGATTTCTCTGGAAAGTTGGTTTTTCCACCTACCTTTGGGTAGATGTCAAAATAAGATCAATCCGCCAGCTCGAAGATCGGTACGGGGCGAAATGGGGACTTATTGAGAAACTGCAGCTCGCGTTTCGACAAATACCGCCCGCCATACATGACGCTGTCCAACTCAACGATACGTTCGGGGTCGGAACGGTTCGCCAATGTGAACGGATATGTGCACTGGATGGTGTCCTTGGTGCGAGCTTCAGGATCGCTTGCGGACGGATAGCTAAACCGAAGCCGCACGCCCCGAATGCCTTCGCTATCCCATTCGCGAAGCTTGTAAACAATCAGTTCGTTGTATTCATCCGTCACCCGCCCGGCAATGGTGGCACAATCGAACGCTTCGGGCGAAAAGTCGTGATCTGCCACGTCACAGGCCACAAGGCCCATGGTGCACAGCCCAATCCATGCAATCCAGTGGTGTTTCATGCCCCCATTATGGGCCATGCTGGGTTGATCTGACAATTAAACGATCACGACCTTCCGTCACATCCAACGTAAAATTCACCACAGAGGACACAGAGCACACAGAGAAGAAGAAAATATAGCTCTGTGCACTCTGTGTCCTCTGTGGTTCAAAAATCGCTTTGTCAGCTTTGCACTGCGCTCGGTTTTGGTCCTGAAGCCCCTTGTTGGATTTCGCGCTTGACGAATCGAAGAGAACTAAAGTAGAACATATGTATGTTTTTGTTTTGTTCCGCAGCGCATGCGTGCCCTGTGGATTTGGGGAGACGACCCATGCTGACCAAGAAGCAACACCAACTGTTGATGCTGATCGACGAACGCTTGCGCGAAACGGGCGTGCCGCCGTCATTTGATGAAATGAAGGATGCGCTGGGCCTGAAGTCCAAATCCGGCATTCACCGCCTGATCAGCGGCTTGGAAGAACGCGGCTTTATCCGTCGCCTGCCCCACAAGGCGCGGGCCTTGGAAATCCTCAAAATGCCGGAAAACGTGGATGCAGGCAGCAAAGCCCCAGCTCCCGAAACCGCTACGCCCGGAAACGTCGTGCGCGGCCAATTCGGCGCAAAACCGACGCCTGCACATTCCGGCAACGGCAATGGCATGGTCGAAGTGCCCATGTTGGGCCGCATTGCCGCGGGCACGCACCTGCACGGCATCGAACAGACTGCGGAATACCTTAACATCCCGCCCGATATGCTGGGCGGTGTGGGGGATCACTTCTGCTTGGAAGTTGACGGCGAATCCATGATCGAAGCTGGCATTCAAGACGGCGATACGGTGATCATCGAAAAAACCGAAAATGCGCGCAATGGCGCCATCGTCGTGGCGCTGGTGGACGGCGAAGAAACCACGCTGAAGTACATTCACTCCAAGGGCGACACGGTGGCCCTGGAACCCGCCAACAAAGATCACGAAACCCGCATTTTTGGGTCCGACCGCGTGCTGGTTCAGGGGCGCTTGGTGGGGTTGTTGAGGAAGTATTGAAGCCAATAGGCGTCCGTGCAAGCAAAGCTATTCCATCCAGATTGCCTGCGCAACGAACAGCCTGGATGGCTTCGTCGCTTTCGCGCCTCGCCATGACGGATACCTGGACAACTTAACCTAATTTTTTAGGTTATGTTATGCGTGCATCTATTTGACTTAGTTTAATTCTTAAACTTCGGCTCGCGCCAAAACATCATCCACAACCTCAAAAAGCTGTTTTGGTGTAAAGGGCTTTTTGAGCGCGGCGTCGGCACCGACGAGCTCGGCTGCTGTGAGGGTTTTCTCGCCCATCATCTCGTCTTTCCAACCGCCCGATACGGCAATAATGCGGATGTTGGGCCAGTTCTTGCGGATCTTTTCGATCACCGCCAGACCGCCCTCACCGGGCATGAAGATGTCCGTGACCAACAGATCGACACCGACGATTTCACGAGACGTCAGAGCCTCTTCCGCCGTCTCGGCTTCGAACACTTCGTGGCGCCCGTCTTCGAACATGCGGCGCATGACTTTGCGCTGAACGGCGCTATCTTCGACGATGAGAACGCGGGTTTTGCTGACCCCGCCCCGGCGTGACAGAAGGTATTCAATACGCTCGCTCAAAGCCTCGATGGTAAACGGCTTTTGCATGATGGCGTCAGCACCAATGTTGCGCGCTTTGAGCAGCGTTTTATCGCGCCCGCCCTCACCTGCACCTGCCGACATGGCGATAACAGGGACCGACGGCCAACGGCTTTTAATCTCGCGGATGCCCTGATAGCCGTCCATACCCGGCATAATGATGTCGGTGATGATCAAATCCACCGTGTGCCCGGCGTATTTTAACGCATCTTCCATGCGCACGGCCTGGACGGTTTGGTAGTTTTGCTTCGACAAACCGCGAGCAATGAACTCGCAGACCGTCGGACTGTCGTCGACAATCAAGATATTTGTAAACTGCAAGAGGCCCCACCCCTATTCACTTTTGCCCCGGTTATGATTTGTTTTGGGGCACTCCCATATGGCCCATCCCCATGGGCCAACTGCATACAGGATGATACGCCTTTCACAAGACCGTCACAATCTTTTATAAGATTTTTCGCATGCAACTTTGAACGCTTCTAAAATTATGGGTTGAGCGTTTCTCGGATAACCCAGGGCCTGTCGCCGCGCGCACCGTTCACCGTCTCAATCCGTGCAACATTTCCCGCTGCGTTAAACCAAATGGCATGGGTGCCTTTTTCAGCCAAATCGTCTTGGCTGATCAAGTGGTTCATCCCTTGGCAGAGATTCAAGGGGGTGTCGACCACGACCACGTCGGCCAGGGCGCAGTCTTCCAGCTGCGCATCTTCCGTTTTGGCGAAGGCCACCACACCACCGCCCAGACGATAGAGACACCCTTGCGCATCGCAAGACACACCCGTCTGTGTGAACGCCATCTCCTGCCACCGATTACCAGTGTCCCCTGCCCCTGCACGACGCTGCCAAATGGCGCGTTCAAATTTTGCCGAACGCAATGTTGAGAACACATATTCCCCGTTATGGTCCACCACAGCCGCCAATTTGCCATCCTGATGGATCAAAACATCCGGCTGTGACGTCCACCCAATAGCCCCGACCAACCCCAGGGCCACCAATGGCGCACCCAATGCACGCACCCGGCCCCGCCAAAGTGCCAGCCACAACGCGCCCAACACCATGAGGCTCAGCCCCCAAACGGGAAAGGCGGGCACCAAGGTGACCGACCCGGGCCAACTGGCGACCTCGTGCGCGGTGGCTAGGACCACATCAATGCCCCAGCCCATGGGCGTCAAAGCCAAGCTTTCCAGGCCAAGCGGCATTAAAACAAAGCCCACAATGGCCCACGGCATGATCCACAGTGCCATGACGGGCACCGCCACAACGTTCGCCGCCAAGCCGAAATCCGCCACCCGGTTAAAGTGGAACGCTGCAAACAGCCCCGTCGCCAGCCCAGCCACTGCGGTCGTTATGGCCACGCCCAAGAGATAGCGCCCCACCCGTCCCCACAAGGTTTGTGCAGGTTTGGCGTACAAGCCGCGCGTGCGCAGAGCTTCGTAGACGGCGACAAGCGCCACCACGGCGGAAAAGGACATTTGGAAGCTCGCCCCCAACACACTTTCCGGCGACAACACCAAAATCACCAACGCCGCCCACATGACCAAGCGCATGGATACGGCTTTGCGTTCAAACAGCACAGCCAGTAACACCAAAGACACCATCATAAAGGCGCGCTGGGTCGGCACCGTAGCCCCAGCCAACAGGGCATAGCCGAACGCCGCTGCAATCGCCCCCACCGCCGCCCACTTTTTGATGGGGAAGCTCAATGCAACAGAAGGCCACAGCGCCAAGGCCCCGCGCAGGGCAAAAAACACCAAACCAGCGATGAGGCCCACATGCAGCCCCGAAATCGCCAACAGGTGCGCCAAGCCGCTTTGGCGCATGTCTTCCATCACACCCTCAGGGATTGTGCCGCGCTGTCCGGTCATCAGCGCCGCCGCGACTTTTCCCGTCGCACCGTCCTCGCTGGCTTGGATGGAACGCGCAAGCTCGAGACGAAACTGATTAAATTTAAAAACCAAGCTATTGATGCCGCGCACCGGTGCACGCCCCACGACTTTGGGCGCACCAAACGAAAAGCCCACCGCACCGATGCCTTGGAAATAGCTGTGGCGTTGGAAATCAAACGCACCGGGCATAGCGGGTGGCGGCGGCGGCGCCAGGTTGGCGCGCATTTCCAACCAATCACCGGGCTGAAAAGGCGGCAGAACCTTCGCGCTGAGACGAATGCGCGCACGTTCAGGCACCAAATCCGGGCTGAGACGCGTGACCGTCAAATGGCTAAGGGTCACGCGTTTGCCGCGTTCCAAATCCTCAATCCGCTCGACCTGTCCTTGAACCGTGACGGGCCCGGTTTCTGCGATCAGCGCGGGCGCGGCCACCCACCAGGTGCGCACCATGGCCAGCACAAGCCCCAGGGAAATCAGAACCAAGGCCAAAAACACCCACGAAACGGCCTTAAAACGAAGGACTGAAATCGCCCAAAAGATGCCCAAGATGACCAAAAGCCCAAACCCAAAGGCGCCAGCAGGCTCAAACGGCAAGGCGAAATAGAGGCCGATTCCCGTCCCCAACAACACAGGCGACCACAAGGCCCAGCGGTGCCTTTCAGCCACCAAAGCCGCAGAAAACTGGGAAATCCCCCACTGATCGATCCTGTGTCTTAGGATTTTAACTATCCTTTTTCAGCCGTTTGACGTATGTATTCGCCAGCTTTTCAAAAAAACATTTCGCTAACGCCGCATCAAATGCTGCAATTGCGAAAACAATGTGCTACACACCTACCCGAATGGTTAGGCACCGTGAATATGTACGCGCATAAGATTACAGCAATTTGGTCCAAACTGATAACCGGGAAAACATGACGGTCGTAACGCGCTTCGCGCCCTCACCTACTGGATTTTTACACATCGGCGGTGCCCGTACCGCGTTGTTCAATTATCTTTATGCTAAACATACCGGCGGCAAATTCCTGCTGCGCATTGAAGACACCGACCGCGAACGCTCCACCCAAGAAGCCTTCGACGCCATTCAAAACGGAATGAAGTGGCTTGGCCTGGATTGGGACGGCGAGCTGGTCTCCCAGTTCCAAAATGCTGAGCGCCACGCCGAAGTTGCCCAAGAGCTTCTGGCCAAGGGCAAAGCCTACAAATGCACCTGCACGCCCGAAGAACTGGCCGAGATGCGCGAAAAGGCGAAGGCCGAGGGCCGCTCGACAGGCTATGACGGGCGCTGCCGCGACAAAGACCATGATCCACAAGACGGCACATATGTCGTGCGCATCAAAGCGCAACACGACGGCGATACGGTGATTGAGGACCTGATCCAGGGCCAAGTCACGGTCTCCAACTCCACCATTGACGATTTTGTCATCCTGCGCACGGATGGCTCACCGACTTATATGTTGGCCGTGGTCGTTGATGACCATGACATGGGCATCACCCATGTGGTGCGCGGAGACGACCACCTGACCAATGCCTTCCGCCAAATGCAAATCTATGACGCATTGGGGTGGGAGCGCCCAGTCTTCGCCCACATGCCCCTGTTGCACGGCGCAGACGGCAAGAAGCTGTCCAAACGCCACGGTGCGCTGGGTGTGGAAGCATACCGCGATATGGGTTTGTTGCCCGAAGCCGTGAACAACTACCTTTTGCGTTTGGGCTGGAGCCACGGCGACGACGAGATCATTTCCCAAGACCAAGCCATCGAATGGTTCGACGTGGTGGACGTGGGCAAAGCCGCGGCACGTTTTGATGCCGACAAGCTGACACACGTCAACGGCCATTATATGCGCGAAGCGGACGATCAGCGTTTGCTCGACCTCATTTGGCCCTTAATCGAAGACAAGCTGGGCGATCACATCGCGCCTCACGGAAAGGCCCATGTGCTTGCGGGCATGAGTAGCTTGAAAGAGCGTGCCAAAACGACTTTGGAACTGGCTGAAAACGCCGCGTTTTATGCGCAGGCGCGTCCGCTGGCTCTCACCGAAAAAGCCGCCAAGCTGGTTTCCGGCGATGGTGCGACGGTGTTGCAAGACATCGTGAACAAACTGAACGATTGTGAAGATTGGCAATCCGCTTCCCTTCAAGATCTCGCTAAAGCCTACGGCGAAAAAGCCGGGCTGAAGCTTGGAAAAGTGGCCCAGCCGCTGCGCGCGGCTCTGACCGGAACCACCGTATCTCCAAGCGTGTTCGAGATTTTGGAAATTTTGGGGAAAGAGGAAAGCCTAGGGCGTTTAACAGACGCCATAAGCGGGGCTGAATAACCATTGCAAGAGGCGCAAAAGTGCCCAAATTGTCAGAGGAACCCCCGTCCCGCCCCGGACGGTATATGATTGGCGAGGAACCATGAGTACGAAAAAAGAAAATACGTTTACATTGACTAATAATGAGACCGGCGACAGTTGGGAGCTGCCCGTTCTCGAAGGCACCGTGGGACCGCGCGTCATCGACGTGCGTCGCTTATACGCCGACACCGGCCACTTCACTTACGACCCGGGCTTTACCTCCACAGGTAGCTGCCAATCCGAAATCACCTACATCGACGGTGATAAAGGTGAGCTGCAATATCGCGGTTATCCGATTGAACAACTGGCCGTTTCTTCCGACTATGTCGAAACCTGCTATCTGTTGATCTACGGCGAACTGCCCAGCGCAGAGGAAAAAGACCGGTTTGAGCACCGTTTGACGTATCACACGATGCTGCACGAACAGATTCACAGCTTCTACGACGGCTTCCGCCGCGACAGCCACCCGATGGCCATCATGGTCGGCGTGGTCGGCGCATTGGCTGCGTTCTATCACGACAGCTTGGACATCTCCGACCCGAAACACCGCTTTGTGGCGTCCACCCGTTTGATCGCCAAGATGCCGACCATCGCAGCCAACGCGTTCCGCTATTCCATCGGCATGCAGTTCGTCTATCCGCGCAACGATCTGAACTACTCTGAGAACTTCTTGTACATGATGTTCTCCAACCCGTGCGAAGAGTACGTCGTGAACCCGGTTCTGGCGCGCGCCATGGACCGTATTTTGATCTTGCACATGGATCACGAACAAAATGCTTCGACCTCGACCGTGCGTTTGGCCGGTTCGTCCGGTGCCAACCCGTTTGCGTGTATTTCCGCAGGCATCGCATCCCTTTGGGGTCCGGCCCACGGCGGTGCGAACGAAGCCGTTCTGAACATGCTCGAAGAAATCGGCTCGGTCGATCGCGTTGACGAATACATCGCCAAAGCCAAAGACAAGGAAGATCCGTTCCGCCTCATGGGCTTCGGTCACCGCGTCTACAAAAACTTCGACCCGCGCGCGACCATTATGCGCGAAACGGCGCACGAGGTTCTCAAAGAGCTGGGTTTGGAAGATGAGCCACTTTTGAAGCTGGCTATGGCCTTGGAAAAAATCGCGCTGGAAGATCCGTACTTCGTCGAGAAGAAACTGTATCCGAACGTCGATTTCTATTCCGGCATCATTTACCGCGCCATGGGGATCCCGACCGAAATGTTCACGGTGTTGTTCGCCGTGGCCCGTACCGTCGGCTGGGTTGCTCAGTGGAACGAAATGATCGAAGATCCGTCGCAAAAGATTGGCCGTCCGCGCCAATTGTTCCAAGGCTCAACGCCGCGCGACTACGTCGATATCAAAGACCGCTAAGCCGGTTTCTCGACTTGAACAAACGGCGGCCCTATCATGGGGCCGCCGTTTTTTGTTTTCCACACAGAACGCGTTGCGAATGTATTATATTTCAGGCATCATTCAAAACGCTGCTGGGCACCCCATTGGATTGAACTAAACGGAACACATTCATGTTGCCGAAACTTCGTCGTTTGCCTATCTCAACAGCGCTCCTCCTTGCTTCCAGCCTATGGCTTGGCGCATGCTCCCAAGAAGAACAAAAGCCGAAAGATATCGGCTTCATGTTAGGTGTAGACGTCTTTACCAACGTCTATAACGGCTTCAAAGACGGCATGACTGAGCGCGGCTATACGGAAGGCCAAACCGTCAATTATTTCTTTGGCTCCGCCAAAAGCAACAAGAAGACCATGGCCAGCATTTGCCGCCAATTCGTGCAGCAAAAAGTCGACTTGGTCGTCACCACCACCAATGGCGGGGCCTTGGCCTGTAAAGAGGCGCTCAAAGGAACTTCGATCCCCATGGTCTTTACCGTGGTCTTGTCTCCGGTGGGCTCCGGTGTTGTGGACGACATGCAATCACCCTCCGGTAACATCACAGGGGTGCGCAACCCGTTGAACGAATTCATCGGCAAAAGACTAGAGTTTCTCAATGCTCTGTCTCCCGAAAGCAAGCGGGTTTGGCTGCCCTATACGCCCAAATACCCCACGACGAAACACTTCCTCGGCCCCCTGCGCAAAACGGCAGAAATGTTCGACTTGACGCTGGTTGAAACCGAAGTCAATTCGACAGGAGACCTTCTGCAAGCCCTGGAACAAAACCCAGAGCCCCCCTTTGACGCCATTTTCATTGCCCCCAATTTGGTGCCTCAATCCAAAGCCGGGTTTGGCGCTCTCAAAAGTTATGCGGATCAACACGGCCTGCCCATTGTCGGCAACACCTTCAAACAAGTCGAACAAGGGGCCTTGTTCAGCTATCACGTCGACAAGTTTCAAGTCGGCAAGCAAGCGGCTTATTTGACAGATCAAATTCTCAGCACCCAGGACCATATAGCCTTCCCGGTCATCAATTCCGAACCCAGCCTGTTTCTCAATATGGAGCTGATCAAAAAGTTAGGGTTACAGCCGTCAGAAACGTTGATGTCTCTCTCCGCAAACGTTGTCGAGTGATCACACATGACAACGCCAAAACGCCAAACCCCTGAGAGTTTGGACAAACCGTCCGGAACCTCCATGAGCAAAAGCCTAGCCTGGACATTTGCGGGGCTCAGCGTCATGGCGATCATTTTGGTCGGTGCGTTTTCAACTTGGAACATCTGGCAAAGTGAACACCGCGCCCAAGAAGCGGATATGTCGTATCGCGCAGAATTGGCGGCCACCCAAGTGCACGAGTTTTTAACGACCCTCCAAGACAGTTTGGACACTGGGGCCGTGTTGGTTCAGGCCTCAACGGATGCGGCGTTTAAACAGCATAACTCCGGCGTATTGGCGCGCTTGATGTCACGACACAAAGGTGTGCGCAGCTTGTCCATCATCAATACGCAAGGTGCCGAAGTTGATAAGATTTCGCGTCTGACCGTCGTTCGCACCTTAAGCGCGACAAAGTGGGCCGACCACAATTTGTTGAGCACAATTCGACGCGGGGACGATTTCATCGGCCTGTTGACCGTATCGAAAGTCACGCATGAACCTATACTGACCTTCGCCGTCCCTATCCGAACCATCTTCAACGACATCCAAGGCGCTTTGATCGCCGAGTTTAATTTACGATTTATGTGGGAGGCTTTGTCCGCACTGGATCTGCGTGACAGCCAAGTCGCTTTTGTGGCCGATGACACAGGCCGGGTTTTGGGACATTCCTTGCTGCATCAGGTTTTGCGTGAAATGCGTCTGAACACAGCCGATATGGCCTTGCTGCAGACCTCTGCCAAAAACAAGGAATTGATTTTGATGCAAGACCCAGATGGCACAACGTCCGTGGCTTACAGCGTCAAAATTTCGCGGATCAATTGGCTGGTGGGTATAAAGATGCCGCTCAACATTGCCCAGGCCAGGATGTATCAAGGCTTAATTCTGTCTGTTATCGTTATTGTCTTGATTGGAACCATCGCAACATTTGCCGCGTTTTACTTTGCGCGGCGCTTCACACAACCGGTGCACGACCTCATCGGTCAATCCGAAGGCATCGCCCGCGGACAGTTTGACCAAGACGCCCTGAAACAAGGGACACATGAAGTTCTGCAACTGTCATATGCCTTGAACAAAATGGCGGCCCAGTTAAAGCAAGCCTTTAGCAGCCTCGAACACGCCAAGACCGAAGCCGAACGCGCCAGTCAGGCAAAGTCCGAGTTTTTAGCCACCGTCAGTCACGAATTGCGCACACCGCTGACCTCCATCAAAGGGGTGACGGGCCTATTGAGCAATGGCACGGTGGGCAACCTTCCGCCCAAAGCACTCAACATGTTGAGCATGGCCGACAAGAGCACGGATCGTTTAACCTTTCTGGTCAACGATATCTTGGACGCTGAAAGAATTCTGTCCGATCGCATGACGTTTACGTTTGGCGACCTCAGTATTGATGCGTTGGTCAACCAAGCCATCAAAGAAAACGCCGGCTATGCTTTGCACTACGGTGTGTCGTTTACGGGTCCGGATCAAACGTGTGGCATAAAGGTTCGCGGTGATTTGGACCGCCTTCATCAGGTGCTGGCCAATCTGATGTCCAATGCCGCAAAGTATGCCTGCACCAATGACAACATCAAAATTGAAGCCCAACAGCTCGAAGACTGGGTCCGTGTCAGCGTCACCGACCATGGTCCCGGCGTGCCGGAAGACTATATTAAAAACCTATTCGAATGGTTCTCCCAGGCCGATAGCAGTGACGAGCGCAAATCCTCCGGCACGGGGTTGGGGTTGTTTATCTCTAAATCCATCATCCAAAGCCATGGTGGACGGATCGGGCTGGAACAAAAGCCCGGCGAATTCACGACCTTCTTTTTTGTGTTGCCCATTGAAAACAAAACGGCGGACTGATCAGCCCGCCGTTTGGTCATTCAAGGTCGTTTTTTTGGACGCCTATTGATCCAACAACCTGCCCATCATTTCCGTCACTTCATCAGCACGCAGGCGTGACGTTTTGTTGGTCGGCGGCAAGGGTTCATCGATGAAGAACTGTGGCAGCTCGTTATCTTCGACCCCAAAGCCTGCGTCTTGATTAAACTGGCGTTCCAACAGCAACGTGTCGCGGCCGATGTCGGCGTAGAAGTTCACCGGCAAGTCCGTCCCCAACGCATCGTTCAGAGCGTCAATCACCATCTGTTGATTGGCGTTGCTGACGGCGCGGCCAAACAGGCAGAGGCCTAAGCTGTCGTTGCTGGCGCACAAGACTTGTAGGTTATAGCTTTCCTGCACCAGTTCTTCGACCGTGTGCTCTGTGCTTGGGAACGTCGGACTGTTGCCCACCGTGTGGTCCGCACCTTGGACCGTGGTCATCATAGAAATTGCCGTGACTTCCGTGACACGCGGATCGTAAGCGCTGAGCGCTTGTTTCTTGATCACAGGCAGACGTTTAAGGCCACGTTTCTCACCGACGATGGCCACACCCTGGGCGAGTTCGCGACCGCGTTCGGTGCCGTCCATCATGTCTTTCATGACTTGGCGCATGAAGTCCACGTCGCCAAACGCACCGTCACCCGCTTCCATCAACACGCCGATCAAAGCACCGGCTTCGATGGTGTCGATGCCCAAATCGTTGCAGTCGTAATTCATATACGCCACATCGTCCGGGTCTTTCAGACCACAGTTGGTGCCCAACAGGCCGATGGTTTCATATTCCAGGGGGGAAACAATCTCTTCCCCCTTTTTGTCGACATAGACGTTGGAGCACTTGATCTGGCAGCCCGGCATACAGGCGTGGGACACATCACCGCCCCGCGCTTTGTTTTGTTCATGAATGGCTTCGCCACCCATGGGGAACGGTGGATCCATGTCAATGGTCGCGGAACCGATCGAAAAGTTGTTAACCGGAAGCGCGCCGATGTGGTTCGTCACGTCGGCAGCCAAGGCCGTGCCCAACGTCGCCAAGCCTTGCGCCTTGGGATCGGCCACGATTTTATCGCCGTAAGACTTCACCGCCATCATCAGCTTTTTTCGCTCATGAAACTGCGGCATTTTGTGCTTGTCTGCGACGATGGCTTTGACCTTTTTCGAGCCCATGACCGCGCCCACGCCACCGCGTGCCGCCAAACGCGACGGACGGTTATCGGTATCGCTAAAGGCAATGCCCGCGATCAAGCCTTGGTACTCACCCACAGGTCCACACAGCGCGATAGAGGTCTTATCGCCATACTTTTCGTGAAGCATGGCGGCGGCTTCCATGTTGCCTTTGCCCATGTAAGGGGATGCATCATCAAAGACGATCTCGCCGTCTTTGGGGATGTAAATCACCACCCAATCGTCCGACGCATCGTTCAGCGTAATGCCGGAAATTTCCAGCTGTCCCATGGCAAAGGCGAAGGTGCCGCCTGCGTTGGATTCTTTAACGCCACCCGTCAGCGGGCTTTTGCAGCCGACGCTCAAACGGTTGGCATTGGAAAAGTTCGTGCCCGCAAAGGGACCGGCTGAGAAAATCAGCGGGTTTGCAGGCGCCAAGGGAGAGGCCTTGGCCGCTCCGCTCTCCAACAGGGTTTTTGCAATCATGTAACGCCCGGCACGGGCCAGCGTTTCACCACTTTGTTCTTCTTTTCGGACCGAACGGGTCTTCAGGTCGATGTGTAAGTAGGTGCGCATTTTCTAAATCTTACTTTTCTTATGTTGCACTGCATTATGATCACGGGACACTGCTTATACCCGACTTTCGCGAAAATTGAAAAGGTTTATTTTACACTTTAACATCACACATTACTTATTAACAACAATAATTATATGGTGATTATTTTTCACTGCGAAAAATTCTCTCTGAGTTGCGATATTGTGGTGCGACACTGGGTCCTCATCGGTATAAAATGCTTTCAAACGTGCAATCACCATTAACGTCCCTCTGCTCATATAGGCCTAAACGTATGGCATTCAAAGTCTCTGAGAAAGTTCCACTCGTATCTTATGCGAAGGTGATTGTGGCCTGCTTCCTCGTTGAGCTGGCGGTCTTGAGGTTTATTCATGGCCTTTCTGAGGACTCATTGCTGATTGAAGCCGTCCTCCATGCTGTCACTTTGACGGCAACTCTAACGGTTGGCTTTATGTTTTGGGTCTACCCAGAACACCGCAAGGACCGGGAAATTGCACAAAATGAAACACGGTTTCTGCAAACCCTGATCAATGCCATCCCCGCTCCGGTTTTTTATAAGGACGAAAACGGCATCTACATCGGCTGTAACGACAAGTTTGGAGAATACTTAGGAAAGCCGAGTGAAGAGATCATCGGCAAGTCCGTTTTTGACATTGCGCCCGCAGATTTAGCCCGGATTTACCACGATGCGGATATGTCGTTGATGCTTTTTGGCAATGATCAAGTCTATGAAACCCAAGTAAACCATGCTGACGGCAAAGAGCACGATGTTTTGTTCCACAAAGCCGTCTACCACCGCACATCCGGTGAGGCCGCCGGTATCATTGGCGTGATGGTCGATATTTCCGAACGCAAAGCGTTGGAGCGCCGTCTTCAGTCCCTAGCCACCATTGACGCCCTGACCAATATCCCCAATCGCCGCGAGCTTGACCATCGATTGGAACAAGCGTTGTTGCGCAATAAACGCACAGGCGAACAGCTGGCCTTGCTGTTTATTGACATGGACGGGTTTAAAGACGTCAATGACATCTACGGCCATGAAGCCGGCGATGAAATCCTGCGCCAAATCGGGGCGCGCTTAACGGAGCTGTTGCGCAAGTCCGACGTTGCCGGTCGCATGGGGGGAGATGAATTTGCCGTGGTTTTGGACACCCAGGTCACACCACAAAGCGCCATGACCGTGGCCGACAAGATTTTAGAGGAGCTGGCTGCGCCTTACACGGTCCAGGGAAACACCTTCTCCAACCTATCAGCCAGCATTGGCATCGCGGTTTCCCCGGATGATGGACAGAGCCTCAAAACCCTGCTGTCCAAGGCGGACAAAGCCATGTACCAAGCCAAAAACGATGGGAAACACCGCTATGCCTTAGCCAGCGACCTTTGAGCTTGCTATAGCCTAACCCTAAAGCTTGTCTTCGAAAATCTTGAAAATCTCTTCGGCCAATTCAGGGCGTTTTTTGCCTTCAATGTCGACGACGATGTCAGCGGCCTTTTCATAGAACGGCAGACGGCGTTTCATCAGTGCCAAGGTAGAGGTGCGGCTGTCCAATGTGGGGCGGTTGTTTTTCTTTTCGACCTTTTCGACCAAGCGCTCCATATCGCCCTTGAGCCACACAACCGTGCCTTTTTCTTTCAACGCTTTGATTTTGCGCTTGGAGTAGACTTCCTTGCCGTCTTGGTCCAAATCCACCACGACGCCACCGCCGCAATCTACGATCACGTTGTCCATGAGACCGATTTTTTTGACGGTCTCAAATTCCAAATCGCGGAACTGAACCCAGTCGCCCTTGTTGTCGGCAATGATGTCGTCAATGCTCTTGCCGCCGTTTTCATAGACAATCATGTCGTCGGTGGCGAACACCGGACGTTTGACCAAAACGGACAAGCGGCGCGATACGTTGGATTTTCCAGCGCCGCGCATGCCGATGATGACAATGTTCATGTACTCAAATCACTTTCGTTCAATCAGTTCGATTTTGTAGCCATCCGGATCTTCGATAAAGGCGATCACGGTGGTGCCGTGCTTCATCGGACCGGGTTTGCGAGGGATGTTCACGCCGTCTTGTTCCATCTTTTCGCACGCCGCATAAATATCGGGAACCGCCAAGGCCAAGTGTCCGAACCCGGTTCCCAGGTCATACGGCTCGTCTTGATCCCAGTTGTGCGTGAGCTCAACCACCGTGTTGTCTTTTTCCTCGCCATAGCCCACAAACGCAAGGGTAAATTTGCCGTCGGGGTAGTCTGTGCGGCGCAGCACTTTCATACCCAAATGCCGGGTATAAAAATCGATTGAGGCGTCCAAATCCTTGACCCGGATCATGGTGTGCAGAAAGCGAAAATTTGGCGTGTCCATATCATGCGTTCCTTGCTGTTTTTATGACAACGTCAGCGGCTAAATCCCCTGGGGACGGCCCACCGTAACCCAACGCGTTCAACGCAGCTGTTGCGGCATCAATCTGTTGGTTGCGCAGCGCTTCATCATCCATCAAACGTGACAATTCGTGCGCTAAGTTATCCGCCGTGCAATTTTCCAATAAAAGCTCCGGCACGGCTTCGCGGCCCAAGCAGATGTTGATCAAGTTGACAAACGGTGTCTTGATCAGACGACGCGCCAACATGGCCGTCAGGGCGTTCATGCGATAACCGATGACGTGGGGAAGCTTCGCCATGGCAAGCTCCAAAGTCACCGTGCCACTGGCCGCAATGGCGATGGTGGAAGCGGCAAAAGCGTCCGCCTTTTGCGCAGGACCAACCACGGTGACGGGCATGGTCCAAGACGACGTCATCTCTTCGATGTGTGTTTTCAAATGATCGACGGATGGGATAACGACAGAAAGCTTCGGGTACTGCGTTGCCAACCGCGATGCGGTTTCGCCAAACACCCCCAACAAACGTGTGACTTCACCCGTGCGCGACCCCGGCAACAGGCACAAGAGCGGAGCTTCGGGATCTATGGCGTGGTGGGTGCGAAAAGACGGACCGTCGCCCGCATCTAAATTCCCGGTCACCACAGGGTGGCCGACGAAGGTGGCGTCCAGACCTTCCTTGTGGAAATACGGCGGTTCGAACGGCAACAGACACAAGAGGTGATCCAAGAACTTGGCGACTTTCTCGGCCCGCCCTGCCCGCCAAGCCCAGACACTCGGCGCAACGTAGTGCACCACGGGAACTTGGTTGTGGCGCTTTCTCAGTTTTTTCACAACGCGAAAACAAAAGTCAGGTGCATCGATGGTCACAACCACGTCCGGCTTTTCGCGTTCTATGGCGTGGGCCGTTTGGTTCATGCGTTTGAGCAACAGGCGTAGACGCGGCAACACTTCGAACACGCCCATAACAGCCAAGTCCGTCATCGGGAAAAGGCTGGACAAACCTTGGGCCTGCATCTCCGGTCCGCCGACGCCACGAAACTCAATCGCACCATCCGTCTTGGCGGTGAGCGATTTCATCAAGCTTGCACCCAAAGCATCGCCGGAATTTTCCCCTGCTATGACGAACACCTTCATGGTTTCATCCCCACCACGAACACATCCAACGCGTCCGCCTTGGCCAAGACCTGATCACGGTCGACGATAATGGAGCTGCCCGCTTCGACGACGATGCCCCGCATCCCTGCACGTTTCACGTTCTCCACAGTGCGCAAGCCAATGGTGGGCAAATCCACACGGGTTTCTTGCCCGGGTTTGGTCATCTTCGCCAAAACAGCGCCCAAGGCTTCGCCACTTGCAATCAACTGTGTCAGCATGGCATCCGTGCCGTCTGGTCCTTCGAGAGCGATGACATCGTCTGCCCGGCCGACGGCAGCTTGGCCTTTGTCCTGGGCGCCCAGATCTTTTGCGGCACGGACAGCGGTTTGAATGGATCGGTCGTCTTTTGCAGAGGGCTGCACCCGTCCCAACACGCCTTCAGGAGACAGCAATTCAGGACGCACCTGATGCGCACCGCGTATGCGAAAGCCTTCTTGGGTTTCCAGTGTGCGGACAATCGCGCGGAGCAATCCGTCATCGCCTTTGGACAACCAGCCGCCCAAGAAAAACTTAAACGTCCGCCAATCGGGCAACACCGACCAAAAGCCCGGACGCTTGACGGCTCCTGCCATCACCAAGTCCCGCACACCAGCCTTTCGCAGTTCAGAGATCGAAGTCCCGCCCGCACCAATGCGCACCCAGGCATGGTTCACACCGTCAACGGTTTCAGGGTCGCAGTGGTCTTTCAGAGCAATGACAAAAACGTCCCGCCCCTGTTCACGACATGAGCGGATCAGCAGACGCGGCAGCTCGCCGCGGCCGGCCACAATACCAAGCGGGCCCGGGTCAGTTGGCATCTTCCATTTTCGGCTGACAGATCGAACGCGAGCTGTCGTCGCCAATAAATTCGATAATGTCCATCACCGGCTCGTTACCATCGAACATTTCCGCAACGTCTTTTTGACGTTCCGACAGGGTGCCTTCTTGGGCGAACAACAACCGGTAGGCATTGCGCAAGGCATGGATGGTTTCTCGGTCGAACCCACGACGTTTCAAACCGATCAAGTTCAAACCCGACAAGTGTGCGCGGTTGCCTGTCACGGTACCGTAAGGGATAACATCGTTTTCAATGCCCGACATACCGCCGATCATGGCGTGTTTGCCGATACGCACGAATTGGTGGACGGCAGACAGACCGCCGACGATAGCGAACTCGCCCACTTCGACGTGTCCAGCCAAAGTAGCATTGTTCACCAAAATGACGTTATTCGAAACTTGGCAGTCGTGCGCGACGTGTGCGCCGACCATGAACAAGCAATTGTCACCGACTTTGGTCAACAGACCGCCGCCTTCCGTGCCCGGGTTCATGGTTACGTGTTCGCGGATGACATTATTTTTGCCGACTTCCAAACGCGAAACTTCACCTTTGAACTTCAAGTCCTGAGGCTGACCGCCAATGGAAGCAAACGGAAAGACCCGCGTCCCCTCACCGACAGCGGTGTCGCCGGTAACAACCACGTGGCTATCCAACGTCACGCCATCACCCAGCGTTACGTCTTTGCCGACGATACAAAACGGTCCGACGGATACGTCGTTGCCCAATTGGGCACCGTCTTCAATGATGGCAGAGGAGTGAATATCGCTCATATCAGCTGTCCATAATCATGGCAGAGAACGTGGCCTCTGCCTTTAAAACGCCGTCAGCATGGGCTTTGCCTTCGAACTTATATACGTTGCGGCGCGATTGAATTTTCGTCACCGTAATTTCCAGCACATCTCCGGGAATCACAGGCTTGCGGAACTTGGCGCTATCCACGCCCATGAAGTACACCAGCTTACCTTCAGCTTCGACGCCCAAGGTTTCGACGACCAACACAGCAGATGTCTGCGCCATGGCTTCGACAATCAACACGCCCGGCATGACCGGGTGGTTTGGAAAGTGTCCCTGAAAATGAGGCTCGGATGCCGTCACGTTTTTGACACCGACGCAGCTGGTATCGGGAACCACATCTTTAACTTTGTCGACCAACAACATGGGATAGCGGTGCGGAATCATTTCCATGATCCGGTTGATGTCGATGATGTTCTCGGAGCTCATAACTCAGTCCCCCTTTTTCTTTCTCGCCAATTTGCTCAGTGTTGCAACTTGACGCCAATATTCTTTAGCCGGCAATGCTGGTGTGCCGGCAACAGTTTGGCCTGGTTCAACGTCACGCATGATGCCGCAATGCGCCGCAATGCGTGCGCCGTCGCCAACGGTTAAGTGACCGGCCAATCCAGCCCCGCCGCCCATCATAACGTAATTGCCCATTTTGGTGCTGCCGGAAATCCCGCTGAGTGCGGCAAACAAGCATCCAGCACCGATCTCAACGTTGTGAGCCACCTGGACCATGTTGTCGATTTTCGTGCCGGAACCAATCTTTGTATCGGGGCCTGTGCCCCGGTCGACACATGCATTTGCGCCGATGTCCACGCCGTCACCCAGGATAACGCGTCCCAACTGCGGCACTTTGATGTGTTCCGCACCCGGCGCAAAACCGAAACCGTCTTGACCTATGCGCGCACCCGGATGAAACACACATCCCTTGCCGGCAAGGGTGTGCTGGATCGTCACGTTCGGACCGACCTGACAGCCATCCCCAAGAACGACGCCCGGACCAATAAAGCTGTTTGCACCAATGACACACCCCGCGCCAATCTCCGCCCCGGCTTCGATGACCGCGCACGCGTCGATTTGGCAAGCTTCGCCAATGAAGGCCTCAGCGCTGATAACGGCGCGTTCATGAATTTGACCGTTGGATCGGTTCAGCGGATAAAACGCCTGGGCAACCCGGGCATAAGCGCGATAGGGCTCTGGCGTGACCAACAAGATCATGCCGTCAGGCGCTTGGTCCGCATACTTGGCATCACACAGACATGCGCCGGCTTCGCTGGTTTCGAAAGCGGAAACATACAATTTGTTGTCTAAGAAGCTCAGGTGCTCTTTGCCGGCCACTTGCAGGGGTTGAACATCAACAAACACTTCTTCGCCAGTGCCTCCTTGGATTTCAGCTTCGGCGATCTCCGCCAGCTGAGCCAAGGTAAAGGGCCCGGCGTTATCAAAGAATTTCGGGTCGGCCATATTCGCCCCTTATTTTTTCCAGGGGTTTTCAACCGCTACAGCAGGAAGACGGGTGTTGAGCTCCGCCGCCACCAAATTGGTGATATCCAAGTTGGGATGGGCAAAGAAGGTTGCACGTTTGTCGAACACAATCGTGATGCCATTTTTCTGGGCCAAGCCGCTGACCACAGCCGCATAGACTTCTTCAATTTTGCTCGTCGCTTTGGTGCGCACTTTCGCCAAATCAATATTGCCCTGTTGAACTTTGCGTTTCCACGCCACGACACTTTTGGCGAACTTATCTTGTTCCGCTTTAAATTGTTCCGGCGTTTGCAGATTCTTTTTGCGTTGCAATTCTTTGCTGGCTTTGTCGAGAGCCGCTTTTTGGGCATCCAATTCTTTTTTGAACGCCGTTTGATATTTCACAATTTGCTCGCGAATGTTTTTCAAAGCCTTGGACTGATCCAGCACAATGTCTTTATCCAAAACCGCCATGTACACGCCTTGGGACTTAGCCGCGCCTGAAGCATTTTGCGCCTGTGCTTTCGGCGTCATCATCAAGACGCAAAAGACGGCCACACAAATGTGTACGATAGTTTTGTTGATCACAGGTCTCTCCTAGAACTTTGTGCCGAAATTAAAGCGGAAGAATTCGGTTTGATCGTAGCTTTCTTTAACCACGGCTTGAGCAAAATCGAGGCTGATGGGGCCAACTGGCGAAACCCACGTCAAGCCAGCACCGACAGAGGAGCGAATTGATCCTTCATCCGCGACGTTCACACCTGAGGCATCCACGTTCATCAAGCTGCCGAAATCCGTGAAGAGCTTGCCGGAAATGCCCAACTCTTGCGGCAGGCCAAGGGGCACAGCAAGCTCGGCAGTGCCGGTGTACATAAACTCACCGCCCAAAGCGTCAGACGTAGAAATGTCACGTGGGCCGATCCCGTTGTTTTCAAAACCACGCAGATCATCACCGCCGATGTAATAGCGGTCCAACAGACCGACATCTTCACCAATGCCGACAATCACGCCGGTTTTGCCTTTTAAGGTGGTGATCCAGCCATCGGCAATTTTGTAGTAGTACGCGCCACGAACCGTGTTGCGCAAATAGCGGCTATCCCCACCCAAACCGGACAAGTCGTTGGTCAATTTGGCCACGTAACCTTCGGTCGGGCGAATTTTACTGTTGCGCCGGTCATAAGCAATAGAGTGGCTCAGCTCTGACAGGGTTTTGTCACCAGCTTGCTCTTGCACATAAATTGACGCGTCACTGGGAACGTTGGTGACGGAAGAGCTTTTCAGTGTGTACACCCAACCCTGAGATAAGTTCGTTGAGATCGGATAGCCAAAGCGCAAGGCAAAGCCTTTGTCTTCGGTGTCGTAAGAGCTCGACGATTGGTTATCGGTTTCCGTGCTGAAGATGTTAAAGCCTGCCGAAATATCCCGGTTCAAAAAATGTGGTTCCGTGAACCCGAGATTAAGCAAGGTTTGTCGCTGAGAAATGGTCGAGTTAAAGCTCAACTCTTGACCTTTACCCAGCAAGTTACGTTCGCGAATACCGAACTCAGCCAAGGCGCCGTTGGTCGTCGAATACCCCGCACCGATGGACAGCGAGCCCGTGGATTTTTCTTCCACCTCAACATTAACGACAGCCTTATCCGGTGCCGAGCCTTGAACTTGCTTCACGTCCACACGTTCGAAGAAGTCGAGATCTTCGATATTGGTGATGGACTTGCGCAGCTTAGCCGAGTTGAACGCATCCCCTTCAACCACGTTGAATTCGCGGCGGATGACATTGTCATGGGTCCGCACGTTGCCGGTGATGTTGATCCGTTCAACAAAAACGCGGGGACCTTCTTTGATTTCGAAATCCAGGTTGATCACGCCAGCTTCGCTGTCCCGATCGACTTTAGGCCGCACGTCAACAAACGCATAACCCAAGTTGCCGGCAGCGTCGGTCAGGCTTTGAACCGTATCGTCCACCAAATCGGCGTCGTACCACTCGCCTTTTTCAATGGCAATGGTTTCGGACACATCATCAGCCTTCATGTCGCGCAGGTCGGCCTGAATAGAAATATCGCCAAAGGTATAGCGGCGGCCTTCTTCTACGGTAAAGGTGATGAAGAACTGATCGCGGCTGGGGGTCAGTTCCGCAACGGCGGACAAAACCTTGAAGTCGGCATAACCGTTTTTCAGATAATACCTGCGTAACAGTTCGCGGTCGAAGGTAATACGGTCGGGATCATATGTGTCATCCGAAGACAAAAAGCGATACCAGCGGGTTTCGCGTGTGCGGATGATTTCTTGCAGATCGCCGTCATCAAAAACGCGGTTGCCAACGAAACGAATGTTTTGCACTTCGGTCAGCGCGCCTTCATCGACTTCGAACACCAAATCAACGCGGTTTTGCGGCAGTTGAATCAGCTTCGGTTCAACCGTGACAGAAAAACGCCCGCTTTTTTGATACAGCGTTTGGATGCGGTTGACATCGTTTTGCACCTTGGAGCGGGTATAGATCACGCGCGGCTTCAGCCCAATTTCCGACGAAAGTTCTTCATCGTCAATGCGTTGGTTGCCTTCGAACGCGATGCGGTTGATGACCGGGTTTTCCACCACAACGATCACCAAAATATCGCCTTCGCGGCGCAGGCTCACATCGGCGAACAGTCCGGTTGCAAACAGGGATTTTAGGGACCGGTCAATGCGTACCGGATCGAACGCGTCGCCTTCACGCACCGTTAGATAGGAACGCACCGTTTCCGCATCCACACGGGCAGCGCCTTCGACGGCGATGGCCTCAATGGTCGGAACGCCTTGGGCGCGGGCAAAGTCGGTCGGCAGCAACACTGCTGCACCCATTGCCATGACGACTAAGAGATTGAAATATATTGCCTTCACGCTCTTCCCTGCCTTCAAAAACGTAGCCACGTTCTGTTTGTACGCACTTTTACTCATTTGCCCCTCAGCAAAACCACAAGCTCAAACCTGCTCGAACACCAAAAAACGCCTTCGGAAGCTCCTTTTTGATTTGGATCATTCTTATCCAAAAATTCAGCCAAAAAGGCGCCCAAAGTCGTTCCAGGTCGCAAATACCATCAACAGCAATACCAGAACCAGACCGAAACGGAAACTGTATTCTTGTAGCTGTTGACTCAAGGGCTTACCGCGAACCGCCTCGGCCGCGTAAAACACCAAATGCCCACCGTCAAGGACCGGAATCGGGAACAGATTGATCAGCCCCAAATTGATCGAGATAAAGGCCAAAACACCCAGCACCGATGTCAGGCCTGCTTTGGCGGCTTGGCCACTCACCTGCGCGATGGAAATAATGCCACCCAGTTCCTTGGCGCTGCGCTCTCCGGCGAACATTTCTCCAATGCCGCTCAAAATCCGCGCGGTCATGGCATAGGTTTGCTCAACGCCCATAAACAACCCTTCGACAACGCCGGTTGGGTTGTATTCAACGTGCTCAGGGCTCGGACGAATGCCCAATAAGCCTTTGGAAACATTGACACCATCAGCCCCTTCCCCGGTCCAGGGGCGCGGCGTCGCGTTGAGCACGATCATGTCGTTATTGCGCATAACGTCAAAGCGCAGCGCGACATTGGCGCTGCCAGAAACCACCTCGCTCAGTTCGGAAAACAGCTTAATTTCTTGGCCGTTGATGGCAACGATCCGGTCACCGGCCTCAAACCCAGCTTCTTGAGCGGCGGTGTCTTTGATGACTTCCCCCACACCCGCCAGCACAGACGGCATGCCATAAACCGCGTTCATGCCCCAATAGACCAAAATCGCAAACAGGAAGTTGGCAGCGGGTCCGGCGGCGACAATCGCAGCGCGCTGGCCTAAGCGTTTGTGATGAAACGAAACTTTTTGCTCTTCTTCGGTCATGGGGCGGTCTTCGGCGTCGTCCACACCGGTGACCATGTCGCCTTCGCCAAACATTTTGACGTAGCCACCCAACGGAATTGCGCTAAACCGCCAGCGTGTGCCGAGCTTGTCCGTCCAACCGAACAGTTCTTTGCCGAAACCGACCGAGAACACCTCAACCTTCACACCGTTCTTGCGGGCCACCCAGAAGTGGCCGAACTCGTGCACAAACACGAGCACGGTCAGAAGTACCAAAAGAGAAACCGTGTTCAAGAGCGTGTTATCAAATAAATCCATATGACCAGTACCTTACCCTGCAACCAGGGCTGTTGCGCGCAATCGGGCTTCGGCGTCTATGTCGAACACTTCGTCAAGAGAGCCCACATCCGTGCGCCCCATCATGTCCATCACAGCCTCAACCGTGCGTGCAATTTCCAAAAAACCGATTTTTTCGTCCAAAAAGCCCGCGACAGCGACTTCATTGGCGGCATTTAATACAGTTGGCACGGAACCGCCGGCGCGCAAGGCCTCCCCTGCCAAACGCAGTGCCGGGAAGCGTTCCAAGTCTGGAGCCTCAAACGTCAACGTCCCAACAGCCGATAAATCCAAAGGTTCTGACGGGGCGGCCATGCGCTGAGGCCAAGCCAAGGCGTAGGCTATGGGGGTGCGCATATCGGGCGTCCCCATCTGCGCCAAAACCGAGCCGTCCACGTATGAAACCGTCGAGTGCACCACCGATTGCGGGTGCACCAGCACCTCAATTTGATCGGCCGAGATCGGGAAAAGGTGAAACGCCTCAATCATTTCGAGGCCTTTATTCATCATCGACGCGCTGTCGATGCTGATCTTCGCGCCCATGTCCCAGTTGGGATGCGCGACAGCCTCATCGGGCGTCATTGCCGACATTTCGTCTAAGCTTTTTTCCCGAAATGGCCCGCCGGAAGCCGTCAGGGTGATTTTGGCGACACCTTCGGGACGCTCAAAATCGAAAACTTGGAAGATCGCACTGTGTTCGCTGTCGACCGGAATGAGAGTCGCATTGCCCTTTTGCACTTCGGCGGTCATGACTTGGCCTGCAGAAACCAAGGTCTCTTTGTTGGCCAAAGCCACCAGCGCACCGCGCCGGGCCGCTTCAAGGGTCGGCTTCAGCCCTGCTGTCCCAACAATGGAAGCCAAAACGATATCCGAGGGCCGGGCTGCCGCATCCGACACAGCTTGATCGCCCGCAGCCGCCTCAATGGAGGTGCCGAAAAGCAAATCCTTGAGCTCACCATAAAGGCTTTCGTCCGCCACGACGGCTTGTTTTGCGCCCAATTCTTTGGCTTGAGCGGCCAAAAGCTGAACATTACGGTTGCCGGTCAGAGCTTCGACGACAAAATCGGACGGATTGCGTTTCAACAAGTCAACGGTACTGGTGCCGATGGACCCGGTCGAACCCAGCACCGTTACGGACCGAGGTGCCGTTTGAGGCTTTGGGGATGCGCTTACAACAGCCATGCCAACACAGTCTCTTGCAAAGATAAATTCACGAAGGCCAACGCGATGGCCGCTGCCACCAAACCGTCCACCCGGTCGAACACGCCGCCGTGGCCGGGAATGATTGTGCCGCTGTCTTTAACGTCAAAGCGGCGTTTGACGCTACTTTCCAGCAAATCGCCGATCTGGCTAACCACAGCCAGCGCAGCACCCAGCAGCACCACGGAGAGACCGGCATCGTTTAGCGCGACTTCAGGGCGAAAATAAGACACGACCCCCCACCCCGCCAAAGCGGCTAACAAGGTCCCGCCCAAAAAACCGGACCAGGTTTTGTTCGGGCTGATGCGCGGCGCCAATTTTGGTCCGCCGATGTTCTTTCCAAACGCATAACCGCCCGTATCCGCCCCCCAGACAACGGCCAGAAGCCAAAAGATGGTCAACCGCCCAAATTGCGGGTCCTGGCGCAGGGCCCACAATGCCCAAACGGATAGAGCAACGTAGAAAACGCCCAACACCATCCAGGGGGCGCGTTTTTCAACCATATTGGCCCACTCTGACATCAAGATCAGACCCATTAGGGCGATCAATGCCACGTAAATCCAGCCGCCAACGTAAACGCCAGCCAACACCAACGGCGCCAGCACAAAAGCAGACAGCAGGCGCAATTTCAAAGCTTGGTTCATGGAGCTAGACACCGACAGCACCGTACCTGCGTTCGCGCGTTTGATACTGGGCGAGAGCATTTTGGAATTCCTCGGCACGGAAATCGGGCCAATAGGTGTCGACAAATACGAATTCAGAATACGCCGTTTGCCACAAAAGGAAATTTGAAATGCGTTTCTCGCCACTGGTGCGAATGAGGAGGTCCGGGTCGGGAACATCTGCCGTTTCAAGTTGGCTTGAGAACATGGTCTCATCAATATCGGCCGGGTCCAGATCACCGGCTTTAACTTGCTCGGCCAACGCGCGTGCTGCGTTGCTGATTTCCGCGCGCCCGCCATAGCTCAGCGCCAAAACAAGATTGAGGCCTTGGTTGTCCTTGGTGCGCTCTTCGGCCGTGCGGATCAGGTCTTGAATATCCTCAGCCAAGCGTGCGCGTTCCCCGATCACACGAAAACGCACCCCTTGTTTGTGCAGATCCGCCAGCTCTTTTTTCAGATACAGGCGCAAAAGCCCCATCAAGTCCATCACTTCAACAGACGGGCGCTTCCAGTTTTCCGAAGAAAAACCGAATAAGGTCAGATACTTCACACCCGACGCAGTGGCTTCCTTGATGATGACGCGCACGGATTCAGCGCCCCGACGGTGCCCTTCGGTACGCGGCAGCCCCCGGCTGGCCGCCCAACGGCCATTGCCGTCCATAATGATCGCCACGTGAACAGGCACGGGCGCATCACCATTTTGGGACTGAGGTTCTATGGGCATTTCAGTACACTCGCTTCGAAAAGACCAACAGGATTAGACCTGCATGATCTCTTCTTCTTTGTGCGCCAAGGTTTCGTCGATTTTTGCGACGTTTGCATCGGTCATTTTCTGGATTTCATCGCCGTATTGACGGTGCTCATCTTCAGAAATATCGCCGTCTTTTTCCGCCTTTTTCAGCTCGTCCATACCATGACGGCGCACATTGCGCACGGCCACACGGGCTTCTTCAGCGTATTTGCCGGCAACTTTCGCCAATTCCTTGCGGCGCTCTTCGTTGAGCGGCGGAATGGGAATGCGGACCAACTGACCGTCGGCTTGCGGGTTGAGGCCCAGACCGGCGTCCATAATGGCTTTTTCGACCGATTTCACCATGCCCTTGTCCCAAACCTGGACGGTGAGCATGCGCGGTTCGGGAACGCCGACGGTACCGACTTGGTTGAGCGGCATGGCTTGACCATACGCTTCGACAGTCACAGGGTCCAACAAACTGATCGAGGCGCGTCCTGTACGCAGCCCCCCACATTCCTTGTGCAGAACCTCCACTGCGCCTTCCATGCGCCGTTCCAGGTCCGATTTCATCGCTTTAATATCAGCCACGTGTGATCCCCTTTAAATCTCAAATCTGTTCTTTCACTTTGCGCTGGCAGCGCCCGAACCGCAAGCGTTTGCATCACTCTACAATGGTGAAGGTGCCTTTTCCATGCACCACTTCACCAAACGCGCCTGGGGTATGTAGCGAAAACACTAGGATGGGTAAAGCATTGTCGCGCGCCAAAGCAATGGCGGAGGTGTCCATGACCCGCAAATCGTCTGCTAAAACCTGTTGATAGCTGAGCGTATCGAAACGCGTCGCGTTCACATCTTTTTTCGGGTCTGCGCTGTAGACACCGTCGACCTGGGTGCCTTTCAACAATGCATCCGAGCTCATTTCAATGGCGCGCAAAGCTGCTGCCGTGTCGGTGGTGAAAAACGGATTACCGGTGCCGGCGGCAAAAATCACCACGCGGTCCTTTTCCAAATGACGCACGGCGCGGCGGCGAATGAACGGCTCGCATACGGTGTTCATGGGTATAGCCGATTGAACCCGCGTCGCAACCCCCTTGCCTTCCAACGCGCTTTGCATCGCAAGCGCGTTCATCACGGTGGCCAGCATGCCCATATAGTCCGCGCTGGTGCGTTCAATATTGGCCGCTGCGGAAGACACACCGCGAAAGATGTTGCCCGCCCCGATGACCAGACAAATCTGCACGCCCATATCGTGCACATCTTTGATTTCTTGGGCAATGCGGGAGACCGTGTCGGTGCACAATCCGAAATCCTTATCGCCCATCAATCCCTCGCCCGAGAGTTTCAACAAGACGCGCCGATACTTCGGTGCTTCGCTCATGGCCAATTCCCCAATCTCATGCATTTCGGTGATCAAAATCGAACCCAGAGAATCCACGTTCGAAAGTGCCCAGGATATTACACCAAGATGGTCGTTTTTCCAGTATTTTAGCGCTAATGCATCCGCTCTCGGCCACGATAAAAAACCTCTTATTAGTGTATTTTAAATCGATAGCCCACCAGGGATATGCGCAATACATCTGAGAGTTCAGTTGATTTTTGAAACTTATCGTAGTCTAGTATCTATTACGTATAGGGGGTAACTCTCAGTCACATGGGAGTTGAGGTGTGAGGACGTGTTACTGAACACAACACGACCATAAGGAACGGATGGTTATGATTGCTGATTTTGTAACGACCAGCAACAGGGCAACAACTGATGCTGAGCTATTTGAGCTTTTGGGTGATTTTCTCAAAAAGGTTGGGCTTGATGCAGGGTATGCATACGGTGCTCTAACACATTTTGACGCCTACGACTTCAAATCCCCCCTGCCTCGCCCTGCCGTCACCACCACATATTCATCGGATTGGATACACCGTTACGCCGCAGAGAATTATGCAGCTGTTGATCCCACTGTTGCTATGGCCCCCAAAGCCACAGGCCCTTTCCAGTGGAAGGATTTGAATATTACTGATGAAGCCGCTATCGCGTTCTTAGATGAAGCCAAACACGACGCTGGGCTAAAACAAGGACAATGCATTCCTTTGCATGGACCTTATGGGGATACGTTTGCGATTTCTGTAGCAAGTTCCGAAGATGATACTCTTAGCCCTGATGAGCTTTCACAAGTGTTCTTGGGGTGCGCACAGTTTCATCAACGCTTCATCCAATTGAACCTTAAATCCCAAAAGCAGATCAGCCTCACTCCGCGCCAGAAGGAATGCCTGCACTGGGTTGCGGCAAATAAAAGTAACTGGGAAATTGGTATGATCATGGGGATCAGTGAACGTACCGTTCGTTTTCATCTAGAAAAGGCATTTGAAGTGCTTGAGGTCGCCTCACGTGAAGAAGCGATCGTCAAAGCCATTATGTTTGGTCTCATATCCCCTTAAATATCAATCGATAAAGACACCCTGGCGAGGTCGCCAGGATGTATTCACAGTAAAAAGAAAGCACCCTCCTCTCACAACTATTGATGACCTGGAGGGGTTCTGAAATGCTTACTGTTGATATCGTAACTTGGGCCAATGCCCACCACTATGACGACGCTTTGGCGCAATCGTACAAAGTGCGTCACCGCGCATTCATTGAAAAACAAAATTGGGACGTGCCGCACTGTCATGGCATGGAATATGACACCTACGACACACCCGCAGCCGTTTACCTCTTAGCGCGAAACGAATTTGGAAACGTACTTGGGCTCACGCGCCTGATTCCGACATTGCGCCCATACATGCTGGATGAAATCTGGCCGAACATGTTGGGCAAACATGCAGGAACACGTCAGGAAACAATTTGGGAAGCAACGCGCTTTGCCGTGGATCCGACACTCGATCAGGAAGAGCGCAGCGGCGTAGCCTTAGCAATCACTCAAGCCTGTTTAGAGTTTGGCTTAGCCAATGGCATCCAATCGTATTTGGTCCTGTCTCCCCTGGCCATCTTACGTCGGGTCATTGGCCCGGGTGGTGCTGGTTGTGAATACACACAATTGGGTGACCAGGAAGTCTTTGGGCGCACTCGCGTAATGGCCGCTGAAGTCACTGTCAACGCAGAAACTTTGTCAAACGTCAAAGACAAATTCGGCACTGACAATGTCATCAACCACCGCTCCTTGAATATCTACGGTCAAGAGCTGGGCCAAGAGCTGTATCAACAAGCTGCGTAACTTTAAGTTGGGCTTTCCATTCCAGGAAAGCCCAACCCTTAAACTTTATAGGGGAAGTTGCCCCCCCCTTTTGAAACTTATTTGTCATCGGGGAATTCAGATGAACAATGTTCGTATTGACAACAATCTCTTAGGCATATTGGCTTACATACGCGAAGAAGTCGAACGTGCCGAAACCGTTGGTGAAATCAACGAAAGTCTTTTGCTGCTGGAAACAGCCATGAAAGAAAGTAAAAGTGTCTCGCCTATCCAAGGCTTGCCGAACATCAACGTTGAATATACGTCCACTGAAGCGCAATTTAATGTCGCAACCAATGTTCCGGATTGTTTGGTATCGACCTTTTACGACCTTTCTGAAAAAATGAACCAGTTGCAAGTTGATGACCCGGAAACGTTCTCCAATGCTTCAACCGCGCTGCACTGGCTGGCGAACAACGACAAAGTTATAAGCTGATCCACCTCAACACCTCGCCTATAGGTGGTTGATCGGCTCTTTTTTGTATGATTTACTTGCGTCAACATCTGGTTGGGCAAAGTTGGTGGTGACTGTCTAATGACAGCAAAAGTTGCGCAATTTATTGAAGAGTCTATGGGGGCGACCAGCCCTCAGGACTTATTTTCTCTCTATTGCGCGAGCTTATCGGCACTCGGCATAGATCGCGCAGTGTATAGCGCCATGCGCAACACCCCGCGCTTTGAAACCAAAGTTCCTGCGATTTTTTGCAGCTATCCTGAAGACTGGGTAAAATATTATTTTGAGAATGGCTTTATCGAAGCGGATCCAGTTCGAATCCGCGGTCTTCATACACGCCGGGCGTTCACTTGGGACTCCATGATGGCGCAGCATGACCTGAACAATGCTGAGCAAGAGATCATGGATTTAGGCGAAGAGGCCGGGCTCAAAAGTGGGAGCGCCATGGTCTTTCATGGGCCCATGGGCGAGGCTTTTGGTGTCGGCTTGGCGTGCAGCGAACACAACCCAGATGTTGAGCACCACCTCAAAGAAATTGAAATTCTTTCCACCCAGTTTCACGTTCAATTTTCAGCGCATTTCGGTCAGGACCAATCATCCAAGGCTCCGTTGACGCCCCGGGAATTGGAAATTTTGAAATGGGTCGCAAGCGGCAAAAGCAACTGGGCCATCGGTGAGATCTTAGCGCTTTCAGAACATGGCGTAGAATACCATGTGCGCAATATCCTCAAAAAGATGGACGCGGATTCTCGGCTGAGCGCCGTGGTCAAAGCTCTCTACAACGGCTACCTCACCTTATAGTGCTTTAAATACAATAGATTACAAAAACTATGGAGTTCCGTAGTCGCTTATTTATGTCCAATGATGAATAACTTGTGCCACAACACATGCACAAAAACAGGGCATTGGAATGAGCTACGCTGATGAGCAACTTTTCGGGTTAATCGCCTACGTTCGCCATGAGATTGATCGCGCGCGAAACGTGAAGGACCTGGACGACATCATACTGCTTTTGGATTTAGCCCTGAAACAACATTCCACAGCTTCACCCATCCAGGGGCTAAAGCACATTCAGGCCGAATATCCGCTGCACAACATTCATCGTGGCGTCAATGTCACCACCCGTGTCCCCAAAAGCTTGGTATCAACGTTTTACGACCTCTCGACCAAGATGAACCAGCTTCAATACCAAAACCCTGAACTGTTTGCCAACGCCTCCACAACTTTGTATTGGATTGCCAACAACGACTGTCTCGTCGATTGAGCACGCCAAACCATCGCGGACACAAAAAAACGGGGCCTCCCACTGGGAAGCCCCGTTTTGTTTGTTGAAAAAGACAGCAGGGCTTAGACGCCGGCAGCGGCAGCCACTTCAGCTGCGAAGTCTTCTTCTTTTTTCTCGATGCCTTCGCCCAGACCGAAGCGAGCAAAGGCTTTGACGTCAACGCCAGCTGCAGAAGCGGCTTTGCCGACTTTGCTTTCGCCGTCGATGACAAAGGTTTGTTCCAACAAGCACACTTCGCCGTAGTACTTGTTGATGCGGCCCATGATCATTTTTTCGATGATCTCTTCGGGCTTGCCGGACTCGCGGGCTTGTTCGGTCAGAACTTGTTTTTCACGCTCGACCAATTGCGGGTCCAAATCGTCGCGGGACAAGGACGCCGGGTTCGTCGCAGCCACGTGCATGGCAACTTGCTTGCCAAAAGAAGCAGCGTCAGAACCCGTTGCAGCAACCAACACGCCGATTTTGCCCAGGCCGTCGGTGACCGCGCCGTGAACGTAAGCCGCGACTTCGCCGCCTTCGGCTTCCAAAACGTCAACGCGGCGGATGTTCATGTTTTCGCCGATGGTCGCGATCAACTGGGTCAATTCGTCAGCCACGTTGCGGCCCGTTTCCGGGTAATACATGGCTTTCAAAGCGTCCAAGTCGCCACCGGAGCTCAAAGCCAGTTTGGCAACGGTGGACACAAAACCTTGGAACTGATCGTTACGCGACACAAAGTCGGTTTCAGCGTTGACTTCGACAACAGCGCCTTTGGCACCTTCAACAGCAACACCCACCAGACCTTCGGCAGCGATACGGCCAGCTTTTTTCGCAGCCGTGCCCAAACCTTTGGTGCGCAGCCAGTCAATTGCGGCGTCGATGTCGCCGTCGTTTTCGTTCAGCGCTTTTTTGCAATCCATCATGCCAGCGCCGGATTTTTCGCGGAGCTCTTTCACCAGAGCAGCGGTAATAGCAGCCATCTTAAATTTCTCCGTTAAGATGATGAGGTCATAGCATCAAGCCATGACACATTATTGAACCTTAAGCAGATGCTTCTTCAGCCGGGGCTTCTGCGGCAGCTTCTTCAGGAAGCGCTTCCACAGCAACCTCTTCAGCTTCACCCAAATCGCCACCGCTTTTCACAACTTC
Organism: Magnetovibrio sp. PR-2; assembly: GCF_036689815.1. Taxonomy (NCBI): domain Bacteria; kingdom Pseudomonadati; phylum Pseudomonadota; class Alphaproteobacteria; order Rhodospirillales; family Magnetovibrionaceae; genus Magnetovibrio; species Magnetovibrio massiliensis. The sequence goes on from NZ_JBAHUR010000002.1 coordinate 217,192, forward strand.
AGCTTGGATGCCGTCCAGAACGGAACCCGCAATAAGTTCGCAGTAGGTGGTGATGGCGCGAATAGCATCATCGTTGCCCGGGATCGGGTAGTCGACGCCTTTCGGGTCGGAGTTGCTATCCAGCACAGCCACAACCGGAATGCCCAGTTTGTTAGCTTCGGCGATGGCAATGGATTCTTTGTTGGTGTCGATGACGAACATGATGTCCGGCAGACCGCCCATATCTTTGATGCCGCCCAGAGCCAGCTCCAGCTTGTCGCGTTCGCGGGTCATTTGCAGCATTTCTTTTTTGGTCAAGCCTTCGGTTTTGGCTTCGTCACCCAATTGAGCGTCCAAGTCGCGCAGACGCTTGATGGAACCGGAAATCGTGTTCCAGTTCGTCATCATGCCGCCCAACCAGCGGTGGTTGACGTAGTACTGACCGCAGTTTTTAGCGGTTTCAGCAATTTTGTCTTGAGCTTGGCGCTTGGTGCCGACGAACAGCACACGACCGCCGCCAGCGACAGCTTCGCGGACAGCTTCCATAGCGCGACCCAGCATGGGGACGGTTTGACCAAGATCGATGATGTGAACACCGTTGCGCGCTCCAAACAGGAACGGCGCCATTTTCGGGTTCCAGCGACGGGTGTTGTGACCAAAGTGAATACCAGCTTCCAAGAGCTGGCGCATCGTAAAGGTTGGCGTAGCCATTTTTTATTTCCTTTTCCGGTTAAGCCTCCGCGGACAATCGTCTCTCAAATGAGAGACACCGGAGCGACGATCTGGTGAATTGGCACCAGGGCCGCACGTCCGCGTGCGAGATAACACCCCACCATGGGATGCTTGCGGCGGGTTTTAAGCGCTTCCCCACCCGAATGCAAGCAAAAAAAGAGCTGAAAATCAGCCATTTTTGGCATTCACACCTGTTCGCGTCAGCCGTCCATCCTTAGAACGCAAATTTCACCTGACAGGAGATCGAAAAACCATGGCTGACCGTTATGAAATTTATAAGGACAAAGCCGGCGAATGGCGTTGGCGTTTTGTGGCGTCCAACGGCAACAACATGGCCAACGGCGGCGAAGGCTATAAGAACAAAAGCGACTGCGAAAACGGCATTGAGAAGTTGAAAAACTCCAAAGATGCCGAGGTCGTCGAGGTCTAAGGCCTGAGTTCGCTGAACCTCAAGCCGGGAGCGTGAAAAAACATGCTCCCGGAATGGGGTTCGCATCCCCAGAAAGCTTCACTGTTCCGTCATGCGAACGTCATGCCTGGACGGGATAATGGCGCTATGCTTGATACGAAATCCTTATCATTTACAGCGTTCAAACCTGCGGATTTGCCGCAGGTGCGCGCGCTTCACGCCCTCTCCTTTCAGTCGTTGGCGTCTGGGGCGCATTCCGCCCAGCAGATCCATGCGCATGTAAAGTATATGCACACGGACGAATATGCCGACGATCTGGATCGCTCAAACCTACAATGTGCTTTGGACGGCAACGGCGATTTGATTGCGACGGCCGGTTGGGTGTGGATGGACGAAGCCCCAACGACGGCGCGCTTGCGCAAAGTCTTTGTGCATCCCGACAACGCCGGAACCGGTCTGGGCCGGACTATGGTCGAACGTGTTGAAGGCTTAGCCAAAGACAGCGGCAGCGAAGACTATTTCGTGCGCGCCAACATCAATGCCAAGGGTTTCTATCAGCGCTTAGGCTACGCGCCCATCAAACCAGGAACCATGGACGTCATGGACGGCATAAGCTTGCCCATCATGTTCATGCACAAAGGTTGAGCGCTTCACAAACCACTGATTGATCCGTTTTACAAGTAACAGCCGCGACTAAACACCTGCTAAGCACTTGTAATCCTGTACAAATGGCCCATATGGAAACCATGACAACTGAAACAAAATTCCTGATCCGATATGGATTGCAAAACTACGTGCGCCACACCCGAGACGGTGAACGGCACACCTTTGTCATTCACGGCCAAGCCGATCCCAAATTGGTTGGGCATGCACAATCGCTGATTGCCGAGCGCTATGGCTCTGGCGCAGAGATCTTGATTTCTTGACAATTTCTGGGGGCTAGCCCCCTTTTCAACATGAAATGGGAGCGCCTGTCACCAGGCGCTCCCACAGTCATGGTCGCAATAGGCGTGGTTACTGCTGCGGTGCAGCGGGTGCCGGAGCCGGAGCCGGGTAACCCGGAGCCGCACCATAAGGGGCACCATACGGAGCACCGTAAGGCGCACCATAGGGAGCACCGTAGCCATAAGGCGCGCCGTAGCCGTAGCCAGGGCCGCCACGGTATCCGTTGTAACCGTTGTAGCCGTTATTCATGTTGTTGTTCATGGAGTTGTAGCCGTTGCCGGAGCCATTGCCGCTCATGCCGAAGGAAAAGTTACCCGATCCATCGCCAGAGCCATTGTTGCCCCAGTTGCCGTTATTGTTGCCCCAACCATTGTTGTTGCCCCAACCGTTGTTGTTGCCAAACGGGCCCCAACCCCAAGCGTGTGCTTGACCCGCAAACGCACCAAGCGATACGGCAACAGCCGAAATCATCAGAATTTTTTTCATGAATTATTGTCCTCATACCCCCCTCAAATCTGTGAATGAGAGAAGACGGGTAGAGGGAAAAGGCCCATTATCTCCAACGAGATGGAGACACCCCCTCCAATATTAAAGGTGCACAGGAAAACGCATGACAAACGTGGTAAGCAACCCGTGCAGGAACTGTCATTAAATCTATTCTAAAGCGTTTTCAAAGAATTGCGAAAAAAAATTTATTTATACAAAGCTTGACTTTGCGATGGTTTAGACCACTTATCACCCATACGTTTTACAATTGTTTGGCCTACCTAGATATTCGGTACGCTGATTAGCTTCGTTTTCCCCTGACAATGTAATCCTCGACCCGCCGCTCCCAACCTTATGTGTGGAGACGGTTTGCTAATGAACGCCTGTTAGAAGGAAAATAACAATGGCTATCGGTACTGTTAAATGGTTCAACCCGGACAAAGGTTTTGGTTTTATTGAGCCCAAAGATGGTGGGAACGACGCATTCGTTCACATCTCCGCTGTCGAGCGCGCCGGTCTGCGCACGCTCAAAGAAGGTCAAGAAATCTCTTACGATTTGATCGCAGGTCAAAACGGCAAATCTTCTGCCGAAAACCTGATCATCGAAGGTTAACGCCGTTCGCAGCCCTCTCGAGCGATCGATGAGGGCTGCACGCGACGGCATTTAGGATACAAATGAATCACGCAAATAAGTTCCTATTACGATACGGACTACATAATTTTGTCCGCTACAGCCAAAACGGCGAGCGGCCTACGTTTACCATCCACGACCAATCCAATCCCAAATTGGTCGGACACGCAAAATCTCTCATCACTGACAGCTTTGGTTCTGGCGCCGATATCCTCGTTCCTTAAGGATCGGTAAGCCCAGGGCCTTTCCTGCTTAATATTTACAATACGAACCGTCTCGTATATATTATGTGCATGATGAGCCTATCGACACTCCAGACACCAACACGTGGCGCGCCGCGGTCTAAGAAAAGCCATGATGCGATCTTGGCGGCGGCGTTAAGCTTGGCGGACAGTGGCGGGCCGCAGGCCTTGACCATTGAAGCGGTGGCGCGCGAAGCCAAGGTCGGCAAACAAACCATTTACCGCTGGTGGCCCTCGCGCATTGAATTGCTGATTGAGGTTTACGACACCCTCGCCCCCATCGGCCAAAAGCTGATCGTCAAACGCGCGTTCAAAGATGTCTTGATGACCTTGTTCGAGGTCTATTTGGGCGGCCCCGCAGGTGAACTGTTGGCGGCTATTGTATCGTTGAGCCAGTCCTCCCCCGAAGCGAAACGCATCTTCGAAGAGAAGTTCTTAAACCCACGCCGAAACGGCCTGGCGCATTATTTGGAGTTGAGCGGCACCATTCAACCGGGCCAAGCCCAAGAAGCGACCAACCTGGTCGTGGCGCAAATCTGGTTTGCCCTACTCACCGATCCGGCTCTGTTGGACGAAGACTACGCCGAACGCATATGCCGCACCTTGAAGGACTTCACAAAGACGGAAAAACTGCACATCCATGAAGGCTTCGTGCCCGGTTTCGCAGCCGAGATGATCCGCCTGCACATGGATTATTATGCACCCCATTGGGGATTGGGCCAAAACTTCAAAACACACATCTTGCGGGATTTCACAGCATTGATGGACGTATTTGACGCAAACCGCGATCAGATCCTGACCCTACAAAACCAGAACGGGGACATCTTAGGCACACTGGTGGTCGAAGCCTCTACACAAGAAAGCGTGGACACCGCCCGTCTGCGTTTCTTTGTCATGAACGAACGAACCAAAGGCCAAGGCTGGGGCCATAAGATGATCGAACACGCCTTGGCAACCTGCAAGGCACGTGGACAAACCAAGCTTTGGCTGACCACATTCAACGGCCTGGAAGCCGCCAAATCGCTTTATGAACGTGCAGGCTTTCACCAAACCGAAGTCTATGCGCAAGACACCTGGAACGAAGGCACCGGCGAAGTGCGCTATGACTTGGCGTTGGATTGAACCTACCGCTCAGTCCTGACACGCCTTATACGCATCTTGGTCCGAGCCCGTCATGTGGGGGATCAGGCGGCTTTCGACCCAGCCGAGGATGGCTTGTAAGACTTCATCTCGAAAACCCATCATATCGTCTTGCCAAAGAGCCTTGATCTCTTCGGCGAGGATTTCGTGCTCTTTGACGTGTTCTTCCAATTGCGTTGAATTGTGTTTCTTGAAATACGCTTCTTCATCTTCGAAGTGTTTTTTGGTGTAGAGCAACAACGCATCAAATGCGCCCCTGACAACGGTATCATCAGGATCATGCTCCACGGCTTCGAGCAGCAAGTCGGCGAGCACGACCAATTGCTTGTGTTGAGCGTCGATTTCAGAGTGATCGATTTCCAAAGTACTCGACCATTGAACGTGTGACATAACAAGACCCTCCTAGATTTCCGCTTCTTATAGTTTTCGTGTGTAAAGATCGATCAGGGACAAAGGTTCCATCCCGGTGATGGTATCGATGGCGTCACTCAATGTGCTGCCGTCTAGATAGTCCACACCGGTTGCCATGGCCGACGTGTTGAGACTTAGTGAGCGGATGTGGTGCACAAAGGTTTTCAGTTGATGCTTGTTGGCAGCTTCAACGAACTCATCCATGTCTTTGACGATTTTGCGCTCGGCCGCAATGACGTCGTGTAGATCAAATCCAACCGCATGCAGACCGGCGGCGTGATAACCGTCGAACTTTCGACTTTCTATTGGAAACCCTGCCAAAACCGCGCGGCTGTGACTGCGCAATGGGCCGATGATCTCTGCTAGGCGGGAATCGGGAATGCCCGTCGGCAACCCGTGAAGCTCAAAAATCAAACGATCGCATACCTGCTCGGGCACATCGTTCAGCAATCCAAAATACGTCATGCGGTGATTGCGATTGCCCAAAGTTTCAAAGTGCACCGGCATGCAAATGATCGCCGCTATTTTGTTCTCCAGCAAATTGAGCTGCTCTTGGATCGCTTTTTTGGCCACGGCGATATCGATATGGGCCAAGGAGTTTGGATCAACGTCCGCCACTTTATTAAAATCAAAGGGTACCAGCGTTCCTTCAGCTGAAGAGAACACCGGCACGCAGGTGTACGTCGAAATCACATCGCGCTTTGCATTCCAAACCGGCTGGAACACAAAATCGAGTTCTTCTTCGAACCGCTCGCCATCTGAAATTTCGCCGTCACCAGGGTCAGCCTCAAGCTCTTCGAATTCTGCGACCATGGACTGAACGCTGGGCATGTCTTCGTACGAAGCTTTGCCGTCTTCTTTCACCAACATGGTTTTGACGGAAATGACACCTTGGGTATCCGCCTTCCCCAACAGGCGTTGCGCGATTTCTTCCACGATCAAAGCCGTTTTTAGACGGGCTTTCTTTTGATCCACGCTGGTGAACACGATGACGTAGCGAAAGTCGGCATAGTTGGTGAAGATGTCCTGAGGCGACAGACGGCGCTGGATCGCTTCTTTGATGATGGTCTCTATGGCCTCTTTATGGGCCGTGACGGCTTTCCCCAGCTTCTCTTCAATCTTTTGCAGGTTCAACAGCTCAACGTTGCCGGCCATGATGGTCTTTTGCGCGGCAATGATTTTCGAAATTTTGTTTTCAAAAATCGCTTGGTTGGTTTCAAAAACATCAGGAGACTTTTTTTTAGGGGGAGATTGTTTGCTTTCAACATGCGTGCCACCAGCTGCGCCTGCTTTTGGGCCAGCGCCGATAATGCGAAAGAGTTTATCGACGACGTTTTCCATCATGGTCTCAAACCCCAGTCTAACCTAGGTCTTGGTCTATACCATCACGCCGCAATGCATGCCCGAACCTGAGCAATCAGCTCGCGCGCCGAAAACGGTTTCGACATCACACTGTGTGCTCCAAACTTTTTGGCAACTTCCAAAAAATCCAGATTCTTCATTCGACCACCCCCCGATATGGCGATGATTTTTGTATCGGGAAACTCTTTTTGAAGCTCGATAATGGTTTCTACGCCTTCTTTTTCCGGCATGATGATATCCGTGATCACCAACTCAGCCGGATCGGCACGCTGAGCGTTCAGGCCTTTGTTGCCATCGGATGCTTCCGAGACCTCATGCCCGTCAGACTCCAAAATCTCGCGCAGCGTAAAGCGCACAATTTCTTCGTCATCTATGATCAATATTTTTACCATTCATCTATCTCTTACTTCAGTATAGCGCGCCACGTCTGATTTATCAGACATAATTGTTAAGTTTCCTTACCCCCGTCAACCAATGGTAAGTATATTTCGAAAACCGTGCCCTCACCCGGTGTGGAGCTTACTTTTATACCGCCTTGGCTCTTTTCAACAACGTTAAACACCAATGCCAACCCCAGTCCTGTCCCTTGACCGACAACTTTGGTCGTGTAGAACGGGTCGAATATGCGTTCAAGTTTCTCTGCACTCATGCCTTCACCATTATCCTCGACCAAAATGCGGGCATAGTTGTGATGACGTTTGATTTGAGGCAAGGCCTGTTCAAGTTTCTCATTGGCGACAATGATGTCCAAAGTAATGCGTATTTTGCCGCCCGTTCCTTCTATGGCGTCAATGGAGTTCGAGACCATGTTGATCAAGACCGTATGGAACTCGGTTGGATCGCCGCGCGCCATTAGGGGTTCAGAGAAAAGTCGTCCCTCAAAATCGATGGTTGTTGGCACAGTCGATTTAAACAAATCGAAGGCTTCTTGCGCCACGACATTGAGATCGTAGGTTTCGTCGGGACGATCGGATTTGTGCGAAAACGCCAAAATCTTCTCGACCAACTTTTTCGCCCGGATGCCAGCCTCGTGTATTTTTTCCAAACGCGTGCGCCCGCGGTGATCTTCGGGGAAATCATCAATGGTCATTTCACTGAGCGCGACGATGGGCAACATCAAGTTGTTGATGTCGTGCGCAATGCCGCCCGCCAATGTGCCCAAGCTTTCGGCCTTTTGCATTTGCCAGAGCTGTTGTTCGGCTTCTTGGCGTTCGGTGATGTCAAGCACCACACCTTGATAGTTTTTGACATTGCCGTGCTCATCCAAGATCGGCCAACTGCGTTCATCCACCCAGCGCACCTGCCCGTCACGGTCCACAAGACGGTAGCTGTATGTCTTCAATGCGCCTTCAGAAGGGTTTTGAGTGCTCCATTTGGCTTGCACACCTTCCAGGTCTTGCTCATGAATCAAATCCGCATACGACACACCGCCACCGTAGAAATCTTCAGGGCTGTAGCCCCACTGACTGACATTTTCAGACACATACTCGACGGCCCAGTTTTGTGTCGTCCCCCAAACAAAGGCCACTGCGGGGCTGCGGTTCACCACACTTTCCAGCTCATGCAATTTAGACTGCGCCCGTTTTCGCGAGGCAATCGACCAAACGTAGTCTGCAAGGATTTGCAGGTTTTCGACGTCGGCGTCTGTGTAATGCGTCGCCTTGTTGCCAACCCCCAAAAGCGCCACGATTTTCCCCGCTTCGAACATCGGTAAAGAGATCAAGCGTTCCAAATGGGCGTGGCCGTCCGGCAAACCTTTTTTATTTGGCGCCGTGGTGTAATCGTTGATCACCGTCGGTGCTAGATTGCGGAACGCATCAGCCCAGATGCCGGCTGCTGAAATTGGATAGTGCCCGTCCAACTCTTCCACATGGCAATACGCCGCAAGGGTATGTTTCGACCAGGCGATCAACTGGATGGTTTCTTGATCGTCATTGATGAAGTGAAAAAACGAAATGGTCGAGTTGGTGAGGTTCTCACACCATTCCAATGCAGACTGCAGAAGTTCGGTTTCGTCCATCTCTTGTGCATCCAACGCCAACTGGGACATGGCGAGGTTGCGCAGATACTCCGCCTTTTGCTGCGTCACATCAGTCCCGGCACTTTGCACTTCGATCAATTCACCGTTCGCATTGAAAAATCCCCGGTTTGTCCAGGACGTCCAGATCAAATCCCCCCGTGCGTTGATCGCCATATTTTCGTGTTCGATCACGGGATGCTCAGACGTAAAGTTCGCGATCATCTGGCGAAAGCCAATGTGTTCGTTCTGGGGCATCAGGTCGAAAACAGACATAACCTGCACGGCTTGGGGCGCAAATCCAAACGTGTCGGCGTAATACCGATTGGCATAGCTCAACTGGCCGTCAGGTTTAAAGCGGCAAATCATTTCAGGGTGATCGGAGATGATGGATTCGTATCGGGCTTCGCGATATTCCAAGCGGGAAAAAAAGCGCAAAGACACGCGATACAAAATGAGTGACCCCAGAACAACCACGGCCAAACCGAGGGCATAGACCCATAACAATTCCCGAATAATCGGCGTGCGGATTTCGGCCAAATCGATTTTTGCGACCAATCCCAAATCCAAGAGCTTAACCGGTTCAAAAGCCGCAATCACTTCAACGCCGCGATAATCCTGACCGATCATGGTGCCCGATTGACCGGATAAAGCGGCCTTCATGGGTTCGGCCACGCCTTGTTCCCAATTCACAATAGAACCCACGCCCGCAACTTTGTGGCGATGTTTGAGAAGAAAGACAATATTGTCGCCTTTAAGCTCGGCCAAGGTGAACTCGCCCGTCTCGCCAAAGCCTTCAAAGCGATTGTGAGCATCGATAATTTGGCTCAGAGTATGTTTTCGCCCCACATGTGTAGGCAGCCCGAATTGCTGGGCAAATGTTTTGTCATGTTGGGCAATGGCTTCGATGATGCGTGCGCGACTGGCGGCAAGTTCAATCAGGCGCTTTAAATGTGTGTTGACGCTTGACGTATAGTGCACATACGACGAAATACCGCCGATGCCCACAGCCGTGAGCAGCAAGACAGATACAAAAAGAATAAGCGTTTTCGAAGTGAGCTTCACAGCCGACACCCTTCCCCGAAGCGGTGTGATTAACGTTGATGTCTGGCTCATCATCGTTTGAATTGGGGCCGATTTAGCGACTATTGATTCAAAAATTCTAGCTGAAATTTCATATGACCAACAGGAAAAAGCCCATTTTCATACCAAATAACACCGCCTCGCCCAGTTACATTCTGTTACACAAAAACCGCGATTAGACATCTCACTGTTACATAACGCCATTAGGTTGCACACCACAGGCCGCATCAAGCGGTGTCCGAATAACATCTTGAATTTATTTATAGACAAGAGGTCCCTCATGAAAAACGTTGTCTTGGCTGCTGCTCTTGTGGCCACCACTTTGACCGGTTTTGGCGCTGTGGCGCCGGCATTAGCCGAAGAAACCAATCCGTCGATTGTCCACCGCAAAGCCACCTATTCCGTCGTTGGCGGCCATCTGCATTCTTTGAAAGCCATCTTGTTTTTGGGCGGACAAGGCGATGCGACGTATCACGCCGAAAGCATCAAAGTCGCGTTCGAACACATGGGCAACGCTTACCCGGCTGGATCGGACAAAGGCGAAACCAAAGCCAAAGCCGAAATCTGGTCCAACATGGACGACTTCAAGGCCAGGGGTAAAGACTCCTACGGTGCGACTGTCGCTTTGATCGAAGCCACCAAAGGCGGCGACAAAGCGGCCATGGCCGGGGCGTTTAAAAAGCTCGCCGGTACCTGCAAAGCTTGCCACAAAGAATACCGCGCAAAATAAACGCGTTTGGTTGGGTCCGGGGATGACGGTTTCATCCCCGGCCTGACACGGAAAAGCCCCTGCCCATGCCTGATTCCTCACACACTGCACCACAACACACCACCCCGGTCTGGGACGTCCCCACCCGCCTGTTTCATTGGTCCTTGGTGGCGATGATGGCGGCTGCGTTTCTCACCTATGAGTTTGCTGACATCAACATGACGTGGCACAAATGGAACGGCTATGGGCTGTTGACGTTGGTCGTCTATCGCGTGTTGTGGGGTGTGTTTGGGTCGAACACCGCCCGGTTCGCATCTTTTGTGCTTGGTCCCGGTGCCGTCCTGCGTTACCTCAAATCGCCTACGCAGACCCTAGGGCACAATCCAGTCGGCGCACTGATGGTGCTGGCGCTGCTGTCCTTGATCTTGGTTCAAGGCAGCATGGGCCTGTTCACCACGGACGAAATCCTTGTCGAAGGCCCGCTGGTGCATTTGGTTTCCAGCGATTGGAGCAGCTTGGCCGGAACCATTCACCGCTTAGGATTTTACGTCATCGCCGGGTTCGCCGGCGTGCACGTCTTGGCCGCGTTGTTCTATTTGGTGGTGAAAAAAGAAAACCTGATCGGTGCCATGTTCAGCGGGCGAAAAGTGAACACCCATGTTCCGCCGGGCGAACGACTAAAGCCCGAATCCAGGCTCCGCGCTATTTTCCTGCTGGCCTTCTCTGGCGCACTGGTGTGGTTGAGCGTCAACGTCTGGACGCTCTAGGCCCACCCTATTCTTCCTTGACATCTGGTGCGCTCTCCTTAACTTTTATTAATAAGTAAGACAATAATACGAGAGTGGACCTAATGCATATCAGTCACGCGCTAAGACGCGTCGTTCTTCTTGTGTGCGCCTTCGGCATTGTCTCTCGCTATAAGTTGAGATTTGCATGAACGCAGACACCCTAAACGTCGATACAGAAAAGCTGCTGCAGATTGCCCATGAGCATTCGCCGGACGGCATCACCATTCTACGACCGGTCAGGGACGCACAAGGGGCTGTTGTCGATTTCACCTGGCTCTATCAAAACAAGACCGTTGCCCGCATGAACGGCACCGCCGCCAATAGCGTCATCGGCAAACGTTTGTTGGATCTCTTCCCCGGCCACACGGGCACGATATTTATGGAAAAATACATCCATGTTGCCGAGACCGGAACGACGTGCATCTTTGAAGAGGCCTACGAAGGCGAAAGCATCCCATCAAAAACCTGGTTTCGCATCGTCGTCGTGCCAGCCGATGGCGATATTGCCATCATGGCCCAAGACATAACCCAGCAAAAAGAACTGGAATCCAATCTCACCGAAGCCCTAGCCGAGGCCAAGCGGGCAAACTTAGCAAAGTCCGAGTTTCTCGCCTCCATGAGCCATGATTTCCGTACACCGCTCAATGCGATGATGGGTTTTACCGATATGATGCGCCAACGCGCCTTCGGTCCACTCAACAACGAACACTATGAAGAATATATCGAAGATATACACTCCAGTGGCTCACTGTTGGTGAGCTTGGTCAACGACGTCTTGGATCTCTCCAAGATCGAAGCGGGCAATTATAAGTTAATCGAAGAAAGCGTCAGCCTCAGTGCACTTGTGCAAACGTGTGTGCGCCAAAACACCACCCAGGCACGGCTCAAGACCATCAACTTGGTCGAAGAAATCCCCGACGGGTTCCCGCATCTTCTTGGTGATGAACGGGCTTTGGTTCAGATCTGCAATAACCTGATCTCAAACGCCGTGCGTCACACCCCCAACAGCGGGATGGTCTCAATCTCAGCGAACTTACGACAAGACCAAAGCATCATCTTGCGTATTGTCGACACCGGAAGCGGCATGACACCAGATGAGCTTGAAGATGCGCTCAACCCTTTTGAGCCTGACAAAAGCAAAATCTCCAGACCCAACAAACAAACTGGATTGGGCCTGACCATCTGCAACCATTTGATGGACTTGTTCGGCGGTAAGATGAGCATCAACAGCACCCCAGATAAAGGCACGTCGGTCTGGCTGCGTTTCCCGGCGGATCGCACGTTGGTGGCGGCGGGCTGAATCTCAAAAGTCCGTCTTGCAGCCCCCCGCTCCCAAGGGGAGAAGGAAGCACCCTTGCCTAGGGTTATTCCAAACGGTCTTTGTTTTCATTCACATAGGCATGAAACTCACCGTGCTTAAGCCTAGTCTTATCCAGCTTAGCTTTTAGCTCATCACCCATTTTTTTGAGTTCATCACGATTGGCTTCTGTCTGACGTTTACCAACTTTGCCTAAGTGATAATTCAATTCATGGTCTTCAGAAAAATTGACATATTCATGATCAGAAATGCTCACTGTTTTATCTCCTCTTGAAGCATGGAGTGAGCATGATAGCGTTAGCCTGGATCAAAAATCAACTAAAAGTTGTTTATTGAGAGATATACCCTTAATGGGTTTTTGTGCTTTGTTCAGCAACAAAAAAAGGCCGCTCCGAAGAGCGGCCTTTTTGTCTGTTCGATAAACGCTCTTAACGTTTGGAGAACTGGAAGGAACGACGTGCTTTGGCACGACCGTATTTCTTACGTTCAACAACACGGCTATCACGGGTCAGGAAGCCGCCGGACTTGAGCACGCCGCGCAGGACCGGCTCGTAGTACGTCAAAGCTTTGGAGATGCCGTGACGCACAGCGCCAGCTTGGCCGGACAGGCCGCCACCGGTGACGGTTGCGACGACGTCGTATTGACCTTCGCGCTCGGCCACTTGGAACGGTTGGTTCATCAGCATGCGCAGCACCGGACGAGCAAAGTAGGTTTCTTGCTCGCGACCGTTGACGGTCACTTTGCCGGAGCCCGGCTTGATCCAAACGCGAGCAATGGCGTTTTTACGTTTGCCCGTTGCATAAGCACGGCCCTGAGCGTCAATTTTCGGCTCAGCGGCAACCGGAGCGTCTTCAGCGCCAGCAGCTGCAGTTGCAACTTCGCCGCCTTCGACCAGATCTTTAAGATCAGACAGATCAGCCATGGGTTACGCGCTCCTCTTGTTTTTCGGGTTCATCGCGGCAATGTCCAGAACTTCCGGGTTCTGTGCGCCGTGCGGGTGGTCGGCACCGGCGTAGACATGCAGCTTTTTCATTTGCTGGCGGCCCAGCGGAGAACGGGAGACCATACGCTCAACAGCTTTGATCACGACGCGTTCCGGGTGCTCACCTTCAAGGATCTGGCCCATGGTGCGTTCTTTAAGACCGCCCGGGTGGCCAGTGTGCCAGAAGAATTTTTCGTTTGCGGCTTTGCGGCCCGTCAGCTTCACTTTTTCAGCGTTGATGACGATGATGTTGTCGCCGCAGTCGATGTTCGGGGTGAACATCGGCTTGTGCTTACCGCGCAGACGCATGGCGATTTGGCTGGCCATACGACCCAAGACAACGTCTTGAGCATCGATGACATACCATTTCTTTTCCACGTCGGCGGGAGTAGCGGAATAGGTTTTCATATTCGGCTCCGTCTTGCCTTGTGCAGGTGTAACCTGCGGGCTTGCCTTGTGCAGGCCTGGCCTGCGGGGCGGAAGAGTGCGAGGCAGGCCCCACACAGGGTTCAAAAATCGGGTCACGCATAGGCCATAAGCCCCAAAAGCGTGAGGAAGCCGCGTTTTAAGACACTAACGCCCCCCTGTCAAACGTTTTGTTTGGGGAGTTGAGTGAAATCTACAACAATTTCAATGACTTATTTTTGAGGTATTATTATACCGCACTTTTCAACTTATTCAGAGAGCGGCAAAGTCTGGATCAGGTTCTGAAAGCGCAAGATATCTAAAACCATTTGCACCGTGTAGGTCTCAAACGACGCAGATGCCCCCGACGTGCGCATTTCCATCCATTGGTTTTGGCGGTGAACCGTAAACCAGACCGCCGCATCCTGAAACGCAAAGGCTAAGGGGGTATTGAATTTGTCATTCAGGGCGAGCAAGCCCCGACGCCATGCGGGGGACAAAATTCGCCGCGCTTCTGGCAGAGACGTGGAATGAACTTCGAACACAGCATCGAAATCGGGATCATGGGTTTCCATCAGCTCCCCGTCAAAGGGTTGCTCTGTCCAGCGTTCCAGCCGATTTTTGCGAAAACTCACGATTGTCGTTGCGGTCATGGGGTGATGGTAATCCACAACACCAATCAAACCGTGAAAAACATCGCTCGTGCGCCGAAAGGGGACGCGGGCATACAATGGGGAGAATTTCATGTCCGCAATGAGGTTTTCTTGAACGACAAAGCGTCTGCCATCAATCGTCCCGGAAATTTCATCTTCCACCAGCCTGCCTTCATAGCGGGCAGCCAATCCCAAACGGGCGAATTTGTGGCTTAATGATGTGCTTGGCTTTTCCCGGTAATCATAACCAAAGACGGCGCAAACGCTCGTCGCTAAGGTGATTTTGGCTTGGCGTTTGGAATCCAGCAAACGCACCCAACCAAACCCAAACATGCCCAACGCCAACGCGGTGCCTGCAACGCTGAGCGACACAAACTCTGGTGGTAAGTTTTTTTCGTCCGCCATCAACATCAAACTCAAGCCCATGGGCAAAAGCGACGACATCATGGCCCATACAGCGACGCCGCGTTGTCGTTTCAAACGCTTTACAACGCCCAAAGACGCATCGTGCAAGGTTTGAGACAGCCCGCGAAGGGCTGGCACAGTGTGTTCAATTTCTTCAAGTGACGGGAGCATGGCTGCACAACGATATTGGTAAATACATACACTACCTAAAATTGTTTCCAATGGCACGATAAATACCATACGAAGATCCGTTGCATGACTGGACATTGGGGGCACAAAAGACCAACATGACACAAATCGAATTTAAGCTACTAGGAACCGCAGCCGATGACCGACCTCCCCGCATCCTCTGAGCCCCTTGTCACCCGTGAAGACAAAGACGGTGTGGCTTGGCTCACGCTCAACAGCCCCAAAAAGCTCAATGCCCTGTCGGCCGCCACCATTGCCGCGATGAGTGAGACCTTGGACGCCATTGGCGCTGACACCTCTGTGCGCGTGGTCGTGATCTCGGGCGCGGGCGGGAAAGCGTTTTCGGCGGGGCACGACCTCAAAGAGATGATGGCCCACCCCGATCAAGAGCCCTGTGAGGTTCTGTTTGGCGCGTGTGCAGAAATGATGCTCAAAATTCACCATCTGCCCCAACCGGTCATCGCCAAGGTGGACGGCATCGCCACCGCTGCGGGCTGTCAACTGGTGGCTCAGTGCGATTTGGCGATTGCGTCAGATCATTCACGGTTCGCCACGTCGGGCATCAATTTGGGCCTGTTTTGCGCCACACCATCGGTTCCCGTCAGCCGCGCCATTGGCCGCAAAGCGACGGCGGAGCTGCTCTATACCGGTAAGTTCTTGAGCGCCGAAGACGCCGAGCGCTTGGGCCTCATCAATCGTGCGGTTGGCCAAGAAGTTTTGGACGCCGAAGTCGAAAACCTCGCCCTCGAAATCGCGTCCAAGTCCCCAGCCGCCATCACGCATGGCAAGAAGCTTTTGATGAACCAGGTGGAAATGACGTTGGAAGACGCTTACGCCTTTGCCGCCAAGACCATGGCGTGCAACATGCAAGAAACCGATACGCGTGAAGGCATTCAGGCCTTCATCGATAAACAACCCATGCCGAAATGGAAAGATCGCCCCTGATGAGCAAATCCGACACCGCCGACATGATTTTGGGTATTTTGGAAACCGTGAACACCATTGCCTTGGTGGGCGCGTCCAACAAGCCTGCACGTCCGTCCTATCAAGTCATGGAATACATGCAGTCCAAAGGCTACAAGGTCATCCCCATCAACCCCGGTCAAGCGGGGAACGAAATTTTGGGCGAAACGGTCTATGCCAGCCTAGAAGACGCCCCCGGCCCCATCGACATGGTGGACATCTTCCGCCCGTCAGAAGCTGCTGGCGACGTGGTGCGTGAGGCTATTCGTTTGTCGGACGACAAAGGCATCACGGTGGCGTGGATGCAGCTGCAGATCACCAACGACAAAGCCAAAAAAGAAGCCGAAGAGGCCGGCCTGGTGGTGGTGCAAAACCGCTGCCCGAAGATTGAGCTGCAAAAGCTAGACTAGTGACGGGAATTCCGCTTGAGGCGGTCGCGTTCTTCAATCATGTCCTCAAGCGTGCCCAACTCACACGCTTGCGAACAGTCTTGGGCATAGCTTAGAGTTTCATCCAGGCGCGACATGTGCGCGCCAAGGCAATGGATAAACATCTGGTGATGCGCCTCCATGGCTTTGATGCCTTGTTCAACCTGGGTGTACTTTTCTTTCAGCTTATGAATGCCCGACACGGCATCATCGGAGCACCGACAAAAATCGCGGAGATTTTTAATCGCATAGTGGGTCTGAAAATCATAGACAGTAACCACTGCTCAACACCCGTTTCATCTATGGACAGTATACCACAGCCCCCCTGGTTGGACCTGGGGGGGCTGCATGGTCTTTAGACCGCACGCACGTCGGACAGGAACTTATCAACAATGCCTTTCAAGGTCTCGGTTTGCGACGACAAGTCTTGAGCGGCCTCTTGAACGGTGCCGGCGGCTTGCCCAGTGTCCTGTGCGGCTTGCGTCACACTGACAATGTTGGACGAAACCTCGGACGTGCCTGTGGCCGCTTCTTCAACGTTACGGGCAATTTCTTGCGTCGCGGCACCTTGTTCTTCAACTGCAGAAGCGATGGTCGAAGAAATCTCGCTCATTTGATTGATAATGCCACCAATGGATTCAATCGCATGCACAGCGCCTTGCGTCGCCCCTTGAATACCACCGATTTGGTTCGAAATCTCTTCCGTTGCCTTGGCGGTCTGATTGGCTAGGTTTTTCACCTCAGACGCCACAACGGCAAAGCCCTTACCCGCCTCACCCGCGCGCGCGGCCTCAATGGTCGCGTTCAAAGCCAGCAAGTTGGTTTGATCGGCAATGTCCGTGATCAAGGCGACAACCTCACCGATTTTTTGAGAAGCTTCGGCCAGTCCCTTCACTTGATCATTGGCGTCATTGACTTCTTGAACAGCCGTGGAGGAAATCTGCGTCGATTGCGCCACTTGACGAGAAATCTCTGAAATAGAGCTCGACAACTCTTCAGAGGCACTGGCCACGGTTTGAACGTTTGCGGAAGCTTGCTCCGAAGCCGAAGCAACCATAGTGGCCTGGCTTGAGGTTTCCTCAGCCGTCCCCGCCATTGACGTTGCCGTCGCATCCATCTCCGTCGCCGCAGCCGCCACACTTTCGATCACACCGCCCACATCCGAATCAAATTCGTGGGTCAGGTTTTCAACGGCTTCGGCACGTTTTTCGCGTTGGGCTTGGGCCGCTTCTTGTTCTGCGGCGAGTTGTTCAGCTTTAATCATATTCTCTTTAAAGACCTGAACGGCATCTGCCATTTCGCCGATTTCATCTTGCTGGCCGACACTGGGGATTTCGGTGGTTTTATCACCACCCGCCAACGCACCCATGGCGTCGGTCATGCCCGATAGAGCACTCGTGACGGAGCTGATAATGACGTACAGCAAGCCACCCAAGAGCAAGATCGCAATGATGGAGGCACTGATCATGAGATATTTGGCGAGGTTCAGCGCGTCGTGCATGTGCTCAACGGCTTCGTCCATTTCTTCGTGAACGGATGCTGCAAACACGCCCAGCTCTTCATCCAGGCCAATGCCGTTGGCATCCAAAACATCATCCAACGCGCCAAATTCTTCATCCGACGCGCCGCGTTCCAGCAGGGACTGCATGTCCACCAAAACACCCTGTTCCAAGCCGTCGATTTTGGCGCTGAGTCCTTCAGCGATGGTGCGTTCTTCTTGGGTGTCGGAATCTTCAATCAGCTTTTGCACGTTTTCGCGCAGCATGGCGAGGTTCTTTTCGATTGCCTCACGACGGTCGGGCAGGATTGTGCCTTCATCCTTGTCCACCAAGCTGTCCATGGCGGCGAGCATGATCTCTAACGTCTCACGGCGCATTTCGTTGACGTTTTCAAGCTGGACTTGGCGCAGTTCGTTTTCTTCGGTCGCAGCTTCGACTTGGGCTTCGGAAAAAATGCCAATGCTTGCCAAAATGATCAGAGCGACAATAGATACCGCACCAACGGAAATGAGTTTTTGTTTGATGGTCACGAGTTGGGCCTCCTCTAAATTCGGGAATACACGAACGATAGCGCTTGCAAGACACAATCATCAAGCATTCCACGATTCCCACCTGAGAATTATAGGAAGAGGTTGCAAAAATCCAAACTGTTCAAAAGGATTAGATATTCACATTACATCATATTGATAAAAAGATCGAATTCCCCAAAACAAAGGCCTGAGCAATCGCCCAGGCCTCCATTCCCTCAAAACGTTCCCAATCGTTTAAACCGCGCGCACGTCGCCCAAGAACTTCTCGACAATGCCGCGCAGGGTTTCGGTCTGCGACGACAAGTCTTGTGAGGCTTCGCGCACGGTGCCAGCCGCTTGCCCCGTTTCTTGGGCCGCCTGGGTCACGTTGGCGACGTTGGTGGAAACTTCCGCCGTACCGGTGGAGGCTTCTTCGACGTTGCGCGCAATCTCAGACGTGGCAGCACCCTGCTCTTCCACGGCAGAGGCGATGGTCGACGAAATCTCGCTCATCTTATTGATGATGCCGCCGATAGACCCGATGGCGTGCACGGCGTCTTGCGTTGCCCCCTGGATCCCACCGATTTGGGACGAGATTTCTTCCGTCGCCTTGGCCGTTTGGTTGGCGAGGTTTTTGACCTCAGACGCCACAACCGCAAAGCCCTTACCAGCCTCACCGGCACGTGCGGCCTCAATAGTGGCGTTCAAAGCCAGCAAGTTGGTTTGGTCCGCAATGTCCGTGATCAAAGCCACGACCTCGCCAATTTTGTTGGCGGAGTTCGCCAAGCCTTGGACTTGGTCGTTGGCGTCTTCGACTTCCTGCACCGCCGTGTTGGCAATGGTGGTGGATTCAGCCACTTGACGCGAAATCTCACCGATGGAACTGGACAGTTCTTCCGCCGCACTCGCCACGGTTTGAACGTTGGCCGAAGCCTGTTCCGCCGCACCGGCGGCCATGGTGGCTTGGCCAGAGGTTTGATCGGCGGTGTTGGACATGGCAGATGCCGTGGAATCCATTTCCGTGGCAGAAGCCGCAACACTTTCGATCACACCACCCACATCGGTGTCGAAGTTATGGGTCAGGTTTTCCACCGCTTGGGCCCGTTGTTCACGTGCAGCCTGGGCTTCTTCCTGTTCGGCGGCCAAGTTGTCGGCCTTGATCATGTTGTCTTTGAACACTTGAACGGCTTCGGCCATGTCGCCGATTTCGTCCCCGCGTCCGGTGCCGGGGATTTCGATTTCCTTGTTGCCGTTGGCCAAGTCGTTCATGGACGAGGTCATTTTGGAAATCGGATTGGCGATGGCGGAACCGATGACGAAGGCCAAGCCCGCACCGATGACGATGGCCGCCAAAATGCAAATGGCGATCATGGTGTACGCAAACGTCACCATGCTTTCGTTTTCACCCTTGCGTACAACCATCAATCCGGCTTCTTCGGCTTGGAAGTCACCCATCAATTGGCGGAACTTGTCGAAGTAGACTTTGCCCCGCGCTTCACCAACCAAGTCGGCCATGTCATCCATGGTTTTGGCGTCACCGATATCGCGGCGCAATTGGATGGTGGGTTCCGTCACATCCTTGACCCAGGCGTGGATGTTTTCGGAAATCTCATCCATCAATTGAACTTGGGCCGGGTTGTCGGATACGGTTTGTTTCATTTCGGCGACCAGTTCATCGAACTTGGCCATGCCGCCTTTGTAAGGATCGAGAAACTCTTCCTTACCGGCCAAAAGATAACCGCGCATACCCGTTTCCATATCCACGGCGGCGGCAAGAATGTCATTGGCCTTGCCGATGACTTTATAGGTGTGTGTTACCCAGCCGACGTTTTTCTTGGCGGTTGCCGAGTCCATAGAGGGCGACAGCAAAAGCTGTTGAAAATCTTTTTCGCGCTGAACCAACAAGGTGGCTTCGCGCCCGATAAAGGTGGCGATTTGGCCGCGGAACTTGTCGAAATAGACTTTGCCCTTGGCTTCACCGACCAAAGCCGCCATGTCGTTCATGGTTTTGGCGTCACCGATTTGGCGGCGCAGGCCAATGGTGGGTTCCGTGACGTTATCTTGCCAGCCCTTCAAGGTTTCGCGCACTTCGTCCAGACGCGCCATCTGGCCGGGGTTGTCCGAAACCGTTTGCTGCAATTCATCAATGGTTGCGTAAGTGGACTTTTCACCGCCCTTGTAGGGGTCGAGAAACTCTTCTTTACCGGCCAGCAGATAACCGCGCATACCGGTTTCCATATCGACCGCAGACGCCACAATGGAGGCCGCTTCTTCGAGGACGTTATAGGTGTGTGCGACCATATGTTCGGTCTTCACCAAAGAGCTGATGCTGTAAACCGCAATCCCGCCCAATGCCAATAACAAAACAAGGGGTGCCAAAACGCCCATGAGAATTTTGGGCTTCGTCTTAATATCGTGAAATGCCATGAGCACCTCCCAGGTCCCGAGGCCCTGGAAGTATGGGAACTCCCAAAGCCTCACGCGCCGAAATCAAGCGCAGAGCTTTTTTACATCCCCATCCAAGGAAAGATCATATTATATATTTTCAAGCTTGGTAAGCAGAAAGGACTTCCACCATGTATATAAGACAAGGCTAAACTGATTTTGACTAACTATTTGTATTATAAGGGAAATTCACTTATTCCGCGGTCTGAGCCTTGGGCTCGGATGGCAGCAACCAACCCGAGACAAACCCCACCGCCGCAATGCAGGCGAGCACCACGAACATCCAATAAAACCCGCCAGTCAAATCGTAGAGCTGGCCTTCCAACAACGCGCCTAAGCCGCTGATGCCGAACGCCAAGATGAACTTGAGCCCGAATGCCAGAGCACGCCAGTCCTTCGGCGCATATTTCGCCACCATGGTGTTTTCCACGGGCAAGGCCGATTGGTTCGCCGACACCATGACCAAGGCAATCAGCAGAAAGCTCCCCCCGGCCAGTTGAGCCGCAAGGACCATCACCGGGACTTGCACCACAAACGCGATGATATAGAGGGTTTTTAAGGGGTATTTGTCGCACATGCGCCCAACGATCAACTGCGCCGCACCCGCCACCACATAAACCAGCGCCACCATCACACCGACGCCAAACACACCTCCTTCTGCAACCAAGTCGCCCAAACGTTCGGAAAAGACCTTGGGCAATGCAGGAGATGTGGTTTGATAGATCAGCCCCGTACACAGCATGGTCACCGCCAAGACGAGGATGATGCGCATAACCTCCCCTTTTGCGGGCTTATGATCTTCGTGGGTTGACGTTTCGGTGTCGTGGATGATGCCGCGGGCACGCAAAACCCAAAACGCGATGCCTGTTAGCACGATGACTGCTCCCGGCACAATGAACGCCGCACGCCAGCTGATCAGATCGGTGAGAACACCTGCCGTGATCGCGGCGATCGAGGGCCCGATGGTACCGAACACCCCGTTCAGCCCCAGCGCCGCACCCCGCTTTTCCACCTGGCTCACCAACCAGGCAAAGCCCACGGGATGATAGATTGATCCGAACAACCCGGTCAGCGACAACGTGATCAACAACTGCACCGGGCCTTGGGTGAGGCCCGTTAAGATCATGCCCACGCCGACACCGATGAAATACACCCCGATCATGCCACTGGCCGACCAGCGGTCTGAGATCCACCCCGCCACAGGCGCGCCGACACCAAACAAGATGTTGCCGACCACGATCAAAGAGATCACTTCGCCGTGAGAGAGGTTAAACTCGGCTTCCAACAACAGTGCGACGACGAAGAAAATCGGCGCAAACAGGTGGGAATACGTGTGCCCCACGCACGAAAAGCCCAACGACCAGCGGGCTGAGACTTGAGTTTCACCACTCATGAATGGAATTCCTGGGGGAAGTTTAAGTGTCCGGTTCGTCCCGGTATTTGTCACGAATATTCACGACGTCGTCAATCAGTTCGACGAATTTCTCCACCACTGTTGGGTCGAAGTGCTGTCCGGCTTGGCTTTTGATGAACGCAACCGCCTCGTCAACGGGCCAAGCTTTTTTGTAGGGACGCTCCGACGTCAGGGCATCAAAAACGTCCGCCACCGCCGTAATGCGCCCGACCAGGGGAATTCCTTCACCCGCGAGGCCTTCAGGATAACCCGATCCATCCCACTTTTCATGGTGCGTCGCGGCAACGACACGGGCCATTTCCATCAACGGCGACGGGTGGTCGCCCAAGATCTCTGCACCGATGTCGACGTGGGTTTTCATGATCTCCCACTCATCCGGGTCCAGTTTACCCGGTTTCAGCAAAACACTGTCGACAATGCCGATTTTGCCGATGTCGTGCATGGGGCTGGCGTGCAACAGCATGGTGGCTTCGCGGTCATCCATGCCCAAGGCGCGGCCAAGAAGCTCCGCGATTTTGCTCATACGCACGACGTGCATGCCGGTTTCGTTGTCTTTGTATTCTGCAGCGCGGCCCAACCGACGCACGACTTCAAGGCGGGTATCTTCCAGCTCTTGCGTGCGTTCTTGAACCTTTTGTTCCAAAATCTCGTTTTGTTGGCGGACCTGTTTGTGCAGCAAGTGCACTTCAACCATATTGCGGATGCGGGTCAAAGCCTCAACCCGGTCAAACGGTTTGTGCAGGAAGTCCTGCGCCCCTGCCTCCAAGGCTTTGAGCTTGGTATCCATGTCAGTTTGTGCGGTCAAAACCATGATCGGCGGCACCAGATCCGCCGGAAGATTCTTGAGCGCGGCCATGACCTCATAACCATCTAGATGCGGCATGCGGATGTCCAGGAGGATCAAATCCACCCCGTCTTCATCAAATTTGGCCAACACTTCGCGAGGGTCCGTAATGCCTTCAACATTGGAATACCCTTCGGCCTCCAGAAGTTTTTGCAGCAAGACAACATTGGTTAGGTTGTCGTCCACCACCAAAATTCGGGCTCTGCGGATCAAATCGGAATTGCGTTCAGCGTCAGGCATGGCTCTTTTAGATCATAGGCTTATTACTAATTATGCAATCATTGTTCCCAACATAACGCACCTCTGTCAATGGTTTTGGCGCGCGAGCAACATCAAAGAAACGCTTGCGGAACAGCTTTTTGCGCCAATAGCACGATGAATCCATCAAAGCATGTGCATAACCCATTGAACTGATTATAATGCCAAAACGTTTTAAAGGGCCCGGCCAAATCTTTCGCCAACCATTTGAGAGGAAATAATATGTTTGGATTGTTCGGCAAGGACGAAAAGGAAATCCAAGAACTCATCGACAACAAACAATTCGATGAATTGCCCACCGACGTGATCGACGAGATTGCCAAGGATTTGATTTTGACGACCGAATTCGCCATGCCTGAATACCGCATCACCCAGCGCCTGGAAATCATCACGGCGGAATGCGTGTTTGGCATGAATATGTTCCGCGACATGTTTGCCTCCATCCGTGACATCGTCGGTGGACGCTCCAGCGCCTCGCAAAAGGTTCTGCGCGACGCCCGGCGCACGTGTTTGACGGAACTGCGCCGCGAAGCCTTGATATCCGGTGCTGACGCGGTGATCGGCGTTGATCTGGACTATTCCGAAGTTTCAGGCGACGGCAAATCCATGCTGATGGTTGTCGCCAGCGGGACCGCTGTCACAATTCAACCGAGCTAGGCCCAGACATATAGCCCGCCCATGACCCAGTCCATGTACCAAGACCACTTCGGGATTTCGGAAAACCCGTTTTCCATCATTCCCGATCCCCGTTACTTGTACATGAGCCAACGCCACCAAGACGCGTTGGCGCACTTGGTCTATGGGGTCAGTGAAAGCGGCGGGTTCGTTTTGCTGACCGGTGAAGTCGGCACCGGCAAGACGACGCTGTGCCGGGCGCTGATGGAAAAGACCCCCGACAACACGGATTTGGCGCTGATCCTGAACCCCAAGCTGAATGAAGCCGAGCTCATGGCGACGATTTGCGATGAAATGCGCATTTCGTACCCGCTGGGCACCAGCAGCCTGAAATCCTTTTTCGATTATCTCACCCATCACCTGCTGCACGCGCATGCCCGGGGGCGCAATCCGGTATTGTTGATCGACGAAGCGCAAAACCTGACCCCGGCGGTGTTGGAGCTGATCCGCCTGCTCACCAACTTGGAAACGGCGGACAAGAAGCTGTTGCAGATCGTCTTGGTGGGCCAGCCGGAACTCAACGCCATCTTGTCGCGCGACGACATGCGCCAGACCAACCAGCGCATCACCGCGCGCTATCACTTAGAGCCCTTAGGGCTGTCGGAAACGCAATCTTACATTCAACACCGCCTGAAGGTCGCGGGCTTGGATGAACAAGTCCTCAGTGCCGCCTCCATCAAGGCCGTCTTTGACATTTCCGGCGGCATTCCGCGCCTGATCAATTCGGTGTGTGATCGCGCACTGTTGGGCGCTTATGTCGAAGGCAAGATGCACGTTGACGTCGACATCATTCGCCGCGCCGCCAAAGAGGTTCTGGGCTATGACGACATGGCACAAAATCGCAATTGGTGGGGAAGCGCGATCCTCGCCATCGTGTTGGCCGGCAGCATCGCCTTTTTGAGCGTCGATCCCTATGGCTTGCGCATTTTGGATAAGGCTTCGACCTTCATTGATGCACATATGGCGCCCAGCGCGCCTATCATCGAGCCGCAAAACAAACCGGAGCCGGAGCCGCAACCAAAACCAAAACCAGCCCCTAAGCCGGAACCGGAACCGACCCCAGACCCGGAGCCCGTTCTACCGGATGCGCCGCTGTCCATCGTTCCGGCCGAAGACGCCCTGATCGGCGACCTGGCCCAAGCGGGCAGCCAAGATCGTGCGTTCGTCAAATTATTCAAGCTGTGGAAACTGGATTATCTCAAACTCAACGGCACCACGCCGTGCGAAAAGGCCACTGCGGCAAAGCTGTCTTGCTTGCAGGGCCGAACCGACCTTCAAGGTTTAAAGGCCATCAACCGCCCAACCGCCGTTTCGTTCTCCACCGTTGCGGATGAACGCATTTACGGTGTGCTGCGCTCCATTGAAACGGGTGTTGAAACCGAAACCACTGAAATCGATTTTATCGAACGCAGAATCTCCGTCCCGCTTGAGACCTTCGCCTTGCGTTGGCCGGGAGACTTCATGGTGTTGTGGATGCCACACGACATCATCAACCGCCCTCTTCAGTTGGGCAATCAAGGTGCAGACGTGGTTGAGCTGCGCCGTATCCTCGTCAAAGCCGGTTTGTTGCCGACGACGGAGGCAGAGGACCCAATCTTTGACGCCCAACTGCGCGACAGCGTGCGCGCCGTTCAAGTGGACCACGGACTGGAGCCCACGGGCATTTTGGATCCCATCACCTTGATGCGGCTGAGCGGTTTGGTGGACGAAACTTACAATCCGCCCATGACGTCTACAGCTCCGAAAGAGCCATGAGGTCGCCATGTCTTATATTCTCGAAGCGCTGAAAAAGTCCGATGCAGAACGCCAAGCAGGCCCTCATACACCACAAGATGCGCCAGCCCCCACACCCGAAGCCGCGCCCATAGGTGAACCAGAACCCGAGACGACTTCTGAGTTTGAATATGAGACGGTTGAACAAATCCCCCCGTCACTGGCACGCACGCCCTTGCCCGTCACCACCACACCAGCCCCCAAAGGCTTGGCTGTAGGTTGGACGATTACGGGTGTACTCGGGCTCGCTGCCGCAGGTCTTGGCGCTGTCTATCTGATGCGCGCAGAGCCGGCTCCCGCCCCCCTCCAGACGAGCATGACCATTGAGCAGGCTAAAGTGACGCCCCCTGCTCCACCACAGCCCACACCATTGCCCACGCCATTGCCAAAGACAACACCAGAGCCCGTTGCTCCAATGCCCGAAGTCATGGCTGAGCCTGAGCCCACCCCTGAACATGCCCCTAAACCCGCTCCTAAGCCTATCGGTGAAACCATCGCGCCCCCCTCACCTGAATTTAAGCCCGTCACCAAGCCGGAGCTTTCTGTTGTTGATGAGCTTCCGCCACAGGCCAAAGCTGCACTGAAGAAATCCAACACCTTGGCCGTTGCGAAACCCCGGTCCGGCACGGCGCCTGCCATTGAACGTCCGCCGTCCAAGCCGGTCATCATTACCGCGCCGAAAATCAACCCGAAGAAAAAGACAAAAGCTCAACGGGCCAACGAAGATGCGCAAAAATCCTTGCGCCAAGTCAATCTTGCCTGGAGTGCGATTAAACGGGGACAGTACAACCAGGCCATTCGTGAACTGGACACAGCCGTCAAGTTGGTGCCCAACAATGCCGATGCTTGGTTCGCACGGGGTTGGGCGAACGAAAAGTCGGGTAAAGAGCTCAGCGCCATTGGGGATTATGCCCGCGCCATAAAATCCAAGCCCAACCACCTGTTTGCGCTGTTTAGTCGGGGGTATCTCAACCTCTATGTCGGCAGTCCGCAAGACGCGATCACAGACTTCGTGCGCGCAAGTGGCGTGACGGAAGAACCCGCGTTTAAGCTCTACACCCACTTGTGGCTGCATCTCAGCCGTATGCGTGTGATCAAAAGTGGGAATGTTGAATTCAACGATGAAGTGGAACGCGAAAATCTTGGCAATTGGCCTGGACCGTTGATCCGCTACGCCCAAGGGAAGCTGTCCGAAGACGCAGTTTTGTCCACCATCGAACGCGGCACGGACGCCCAGGTCCGCGAACAACGCTGCACGGGCTTTTTCTTCTTAGGCATTCAAGCCCTGGAAGCTGGCAACGAGAAAAAGGCCCGCAGCTATTTCGAGCGCGCGCTTGCCACCGGCGCCGTGCAATTTCGCCAATACGACGCCGCCAAACGTGAGCTGGAACGCTTGAAGCTTTAAAACCCGACTTTTTTCTCTTTAATTACCCCAACGGGTAGTTCGGCCACCCCGCCTGGGTGTTCTCCTATCTATCAGTTTTCTGTAATTTAGAAAAACCTAATAAATAAAAAGAGAGACACTCCCCATGCAAACGGCCACTGAGACGGATCGCATCACCATTACCCACTTTTTGATCGAGACCATGCGCGAAAAGCAAGGTCACGGCAATTTGACGCAGCTTCTCAACGACGTGGTGACGGCGTGTAAAGTCATATCGGATCAAGTCAACCACGGCGCGTTGGTGGGTGCTCTGGGCAGTGCGGGTTCTGAAAACGTTCAGGGCGAAGTGCAGAAGAAACTGGACATCCTGTCCAACGAAGTGTTCTTGCGCTTTAACTCCATCGGCGGTCACTTGGCCGGTATGGCGTCGGAAGAAATGGACGATCCCTACCCCATCCCCGAAGGCACACCGCGCGGCAAATACCTGTTGGTGTTCGATCCGCTGGACGGCTCTTCGAACATTGACGTGAACGTGTCGGTGGGCACGATCTTTTCCATCTTGAAGTGCCCTTCGGACGGCAAAGGTACACCCGATGTCAAAAACTTCTTGCGTCCGGGCACCGAACAGGTCTGCGCAGGCTACGCCTTGTATGGACCGTCCACCATGCTGGTGTTGACCACGGGCGAAGGCGTGAACGGGTTTACGCTGGATCAAAACATTGGTGAGTTCATTTTGACCCACCCCAACATGACCATCCCCCAAGACACCCGCGAGTTCGCCATCAACGCGTCGAACATGCGCTATTGGGAAGCACCGGTGAAACGCTATGTGGATGAATGTTTGGCCGGTGAAGACGGCCCGCGCGGTGAAAACTTCAACATGCGCTGGATTGCCTCCATGGTCGCTGAAGTGCACCGCATCCTGACCCGTGGCGGCATCTTCATGTATCCCATGGACGAACGCATTCGCAAACAAGGCGGCAAGCTGCGCTTAATGTACGAAGCCAACCCCATGGGATTTATTGTCGAACAGGCCGGCGGGGCGTGTTCAACCGGGCGCGAACGCATCATGTCCCTACAACCCGAACGCCTGCACCAACGCGTGCCAGTGATTTTGGGATCCAAAAACGAAGTCGACCGTGTGGTGAGCTATCACACCGACAAAGCCCAGGCTGCGGAATAAGCCCCCCAAAGTCCTCCGAGACGCAAGTACGCGCCGGGCATAAGAAAGCACCGCTTCACCTTAGGTAAGCGGTGCTTTTCTTTGAGAGAATCAGAGCGTGTGCATTTCCTGTGCGCCAACGCGATCCGTGACGATTTCAACGATCTTGGGAAGCTCTTGGTTCTGATAACAGTCAAGCGAACCTTCTGGGATGGAGAGGATTCCTGCATTCACCAATGTATAAATAGCGTCATGCAGGCGATTGCGCATATCCGGCTTCATGGTATCGGCGGGAAATGCCAATTGGTAAGCGCGTAAAACCTGTTCTAAATTCAAACGCGGGCCGCCCATATCGCGGAGGATATCCAAAAACGTTTGTGAAAATGCTGGTGATGATGAGCCCATCGGTCGTCTCCCAATATTGAGATTGTCGTCCGATCTCAGCACCGTTAAAGCTGAAACCTCTTTGTCAAAAAAGTGTATTTTGAAATCATTCTAAAAACAATCATACTTAAGAGGTACGCCTTAAGGTTGGGGTGCAGCTAACCGCCACCCTTTTGAAAAACTTGATCAAATTTGTGAATGAAGGCTTTCGTATCGCCCTCATCCATACCTTCGAAGCTAAACTCAACCTGGCAGCGCGGCAAAACGATCATGGCGATTCTGCGTGGTTCGAGTTCTTTCAGCTCAATCACGACCTTCTGAGGGCCTTGCTCCCCCTCAGCCCCGTTTGGCGTCATCCGCCAACGAAACCCCGCCACGTCTTTGGACAAGCGCTTTTCAAATTCGGGCCGCGTCAGCTGCATATCTTTTGAGAACGTTCCAAACGGCACAGCGCCCCCTTACATTTCTCGAGCTTTTCACGATAATGTTCATATAAGCTTTTCTGAACGGCTTCGCACACCCTTTTCAAGATTTTGGCCTTAATACTTTATGCCTATGACTTCACCGATACCCTCGATGCTTAACCGGTTTCACGTCGCTGTTTTCATGGCGACGCTGATGACGTCGGCGGGGTTGTTGTTTTGGCTGCAGCCTATGATCGCCAAGTTCATTCTGCCCAAACTGGGCGGCGCGCCTGCGGTGTGGAATACGGCGATGATGTTTTTTCAAGCCGCTCTTTTGGCGGGCTACCTCTATGCGCACCTGCTCAGCCACCGCGCAGGGCTCAAGGCGCAAGTGGGCGTTCACACAACCCTTCTGCTGATGTGCGTCTTGTGGCTGCCCATTAGTGTTGACCCAGACCTTGCGCCCAGCCGAGACGGCAATCCCAGTTGGTGGGTTTTGTCCGCCTTAACCATCAGCGTCGGCGCGCCGTTTGTGGTGATTGCAGGCTCCGCCCCTCTGTTGCAAAGCTGGTTTGGCTTGAGCGCACACAAAGACGCGCACAATCCCTACTTTCTCTACGCTGCCAGCAATGTGGGTTCAATGGCGGCGCTGTTTTGTTATCCGTTGGTGGCCGAGCCCCTCTTGGACTTAGGCGGACAAAGTTGGGCGTGGAGCCTGGCGTTTGTGGCTTTGATCGTCCTAACGGTTTTGAGCGGAGCGATCAGTTTCAAAACAGCGGTCGCTTCGCATCAAGCCCCGGCGAAAGCCCCGCTCGACCACCGCCCCCCAGCCCTGCACAAGTTTTTCTGGTTCATGCTGGTGATGGCGTCCACCAGTTTAATGTTGGGGGTGACGACGCATCTCACCACCGACGTGGCCGCCGTGCCGTTGCTGTGGGTGGTGCCGTTGGCCCTTTATCTACTGACTTATATTATCGTGTTCGCCCGCAAACCCCTCTTGGGCACAGAGCGTGCCTTACAGGTCTTGTTCGTGAGCCTTGTGGGCTTTGGCGTTTTGTGGGGGCTAGAGATCGCCTCGAGCCAATGGGTGCTTTGGGCGCTGGCGCTTGTCTTGGTGTTCTTTTTCACCGTTCTCTCTGTTCACAGTCAGCTCGCGCAGCTTCGCCCGCACAAAGCGTGGCTGACCGAGTTTTATTTGTGGATCGCAGCGGGCGGCGTGGCCGGTGGCATGTTCAATGCGCTGCTTGCCCCGCAAATGTTTAAAAGTGCCACGGAGTTTCCCCTGATGATGGGACTTTCGGTGTGCTTGATCTTGGCCAGCCGCCGGGTCTTTGAAAAGCGCCCCACCGCACCCATGTTGGGTTTGGCTGGCGTATGTTTTGTGCTGCCGGTTGGATTAGAGATGGCCGGACAGCTCACACCTTCGAACGTAGTGGCCCGTGAACGCAACTTCTTTGGCATCTTAAGCGTGGTCGAAGACCGCACGCATCAGTTCCGCGCCTTAAAATACGGCACCACGGCACATGGCATGCGCGACTTAAAGCCTGGACAAGACTTAGAGCCCGTGGGCTATTATGGCCGCACCTCCCCCTTAGGCGACGTGATGCCGGCCATCGCTGCACGTGCGAAAACCGGGAACATCGCAGCCATTGGACTGGGGGTTGGCTCGGTTGCGTGTTATCCGCTGGGCGGGCGCACGCTCGACATCTTTGAAATCAATCCTGCCGTCACAGCGTTTGCGGAGCACCCGGAATATTTCAATTTCCTCAAAGGCTGCAAAAACCCATACACCGTTGAACATGGCGATGGACGCCTCGGCATCCAAGACAAGCCAGATGGTGCGTACGACCTGATCTTTTTGGATGCGTTCACATCCGACAGCATTCCCGTGCACTTGCTCACCCGTGAAGCGTTTGAGGTGTATGTGCACAAGCTCAGCCCGCACGGTGTCATCTTGGCGCACATTTCCAACAACCATTTGGACTTGGCCCCAGTGCTGGGGGGCATCGCAGGTGACCTTGGTCTCGCGGCATTTGAACGCCTGCGTCAACACAACACGTCTCCCGAAGAACATGACCGCGTGGTCAATGCACAAGCCCACATGGTGGCCATTGCCCGCACATCTGGAGACCTGTTTGACGTCAAAAACAAACCAGAGTGGCAAGCCCTTGAACCGCAGACGAACATGAGAGTTTGGACGGACGCTTACAGCAATATTTTGGGAGCATTGCGCGCCCTGAAATAGGTTAGCGCGACACCATCACCAGCGTCAGGTCATCGCCTAAGGGCCCCACACTTCGCGCCTCAAACGCAGCACGCAAAGCATCGATGACGGGGATACCTTCGCGGTCTTTCACAGCATCTTCAACCATTCTCAACAGCTGTGTTTCATTGATCACATCACCAAATTCATCCGCCGTTTCAATTAAGGCATCGCTGTACAAAAACAAGAAGTCGCCTGCACGGAAAGGCAATTGATAGGTATCGTACTGAGAACCTTGTTTCATGCCCAACGGCACACCGCGGGTGGTGTGGTACGCGACGCCGGAACCATCCAACTTGCCCATGATGACACTGGGCGCCGCTGCTGCCGAATAGGTTAAGGTATCGCTGTTGGTGTCGATCACCGCATAAAACATTGTGGCGTATTGGCCCAACGGCAGCAGCTCATTCAAATCATTGTTCAAGTCTGCCAAATACCCTGACACGTCAGCATTCAAAGGACGCATGTGGCTCATCAGCGCATGCAAACGGAAGGTGTTGAGCGACGCACCAACGCCGTGCCCAGAAAAGTCCACACTATAGACACCGGTCATACCGTCACCCAAAATATGTGTCCCCCAAATATCCCCACCCAGCTCGGAAGACGTCTCAAAATGTGCATCAATCGCCACGCGGCGCTCGGTACGGATTTCATCCAACAAGGTTTGCGGCGGCAACAAGGCCTCTTGCATGCGCCTAGCCGCACCAAGCTCAGCTTCTAAGCGCATCTGGTCTTGATAGACTTGTGCCAAGTGGCGTAGCTCCAGGTGCGTGCGCACACGGGTGATCAATTCTGCGGTGTTGATGGGCTTGGACAGCATGTCCGTTGCGCCACTGGCGTAAATCTTGTTGCGCTCTTCCGGGCTGTTGAGCGCCGTTTGCACCAAAATCGGCACCGTGCCTTGCTCGGTACTCGAGCGCAGGATTTGCATGAATTCCATACCGTCCATGCGCGGCATCATGATGTCGAGAACGATCAGGTCGGGACTGAAGCTTTCAACCTTGTCCAAAGCATCGATGCCGTCCACCGCCGTTTCTTGGTTGTTGACACCAGCCGCCGTCAAAAGTGCACCGATCAGCATCCGGTTGCGTTCATTGTCGTCAACAATCAACACCCGGGCTTGGGAGAGAAATTCATCTAAAGAGTGTGCGTGGGCCGCTTGTGGTTCTGTCACCTCTCAAACCGCATGGTCATCATACGGCCTCCTTCGGTAATGGCGATGCCTGAGGTCAGGCTTTCGATCAAATTCAACCCCCAGCCCGTCACGCTTTGTTCAACCGGCGCTTCGACGTCGAAGCCCGCACCGTGATCCAAGATGGAGACACTGAGCGCCTCAGCCCCCCACTTAGCCCAAACTTCAATACGCTTTTGCCCAGCCTCGACGCTTTCGAGCTTGTCTTGAACCGTGTCTGCGTACGAGCCTAAGTCATGAAAGCTGTCTGGCAGTGTTTTGTTCAGCCCCATGTTGCCGTGGATCAAGCCGTTGGCCAGCGCCTCTTGCAAGGCCAACTCCAGTTTCATCTTCAAGTCTTCACTCAGGGCGATTTTTGCATCAATCCAGCGATAAAAGTGCAGGGCCACTTCGTTTTTATAAGCGCTTGCCGTGGTCAAAGAAAGATAGACATCGTTGTCTTCAATGCGCCTCACAACACCGTCATCAAATCCGCAAAAGCTGGGGGTTGCCTCAACGCAGGCGCACACCGAAGGGATCATGACCAGATCCAAACCATGTTCAGTGACCTCAGAGGCCACAAACACGCACCCACCTCCGTTGGATGCGACGGCAGAGATATGACTGTGACCTCCACCGCCGTCAGCTCCACTCTCGCCCACAGAAACTTGAGTTGTGGATAGGCCTTTCGTTTGCGCGAACGCCGCCACGCTGGGCGGCAACATCGCCCCATACAGCAGATTCAAACTGGAAGCCCCCCCGTTCATGGCGGCTTAGTTGATGTCGATCAATTCGTTGAACTTGGTAATGTCCAACATCTTTGCGACTTGGTCGCTAGCCCCGGTCAATGAAATGGAAAGGCTATTTTCTTGGGCCGCTTCTTTCACCAACAGCAAAAGCCCCAAACCTGCGGAATCGATAAATTCCAAGTCAGATAAGTTGACCGAGCAAGTCGAAGGCCCCGGCTCGCTTAACGACTGAGTGATTTCACGAAACACGTCGTGATCGGAAAAGGTCAAGCGGCCTTTTAGATTCACCGTGCGCTGAGAGCTGTCAGAATTGATTGTATATTCCATTATACCTTCTCCAAGGATTGCCTTCCCGAGGGATTTACCCCAATTTTTTATGATCTTACCGTTTTCAGGAACGATCCGACAACTTGATTTAATTCTTGCGTCGGTTTGTTCAGGTCTTGACCTTTCCACAGCACCCGAATGGCGGAGCTATAAGACGAGGCCGAAGACCGGCTGACGTCGGCGACCGCACTCGATACCAACTGAGCATCGTCATTGACATCACGCATGTTGCGCGCGATTTCCTGGGTCGATGCCCCCTGCTCTTCCACCGCTGCGGCGGTCGCTGACGAGGCTTCGCTGATTTGTTCGATGGTTTTGCCGAACTCACGAATAGACTGAGCGGAATCTTCCGTCGCATTTTGAATACCGGTGATCTGGATGCTGATTTCATCCGTGGCTTTGGCCGTTTGGTTGGCCAAGTTTTTGACCTCACTCGCCACAACAGCAAAGCCTTTCCCGGCTTCACCCGCCCGCGCGGCTTCAATGGTTGCATTCAGCGCCAACAAGTTGGTTTGGTCCGCAATGTCGGTGATCAACTCGACCACTTCACCAATTTTCAGTGCCGCGTCGGACAGCCCTTGAACCTTGGCAATGGTGCGTTCGGCTTCTTGCGTTGCCGCATTGGCCATTTGCGAACCACGCGCCACTTGGCTGCTGATTTCCGAGATCGATGACGAGAGTTCTTCCGCAGCCGCAGAAACCGTTGCCACGTTTGCCGTGGTGCGCCCGGACGCTTCCGCAACGTCCAAAGACCGACTGGTGGATTGATCGATCTTTGAGCCCATTTTCTCCGCAATCTTGATAATGTCACGGGAATCGTCGGTCACAGCCGTCAAGATCGCCGTGACCTGCTGATCGAAGTCCTTGATCGCCACGTCCATCTCTTCCGAACGGCGCGCTTTTTCTTCGTGTTCTTGTTGTTGTTGAAGCGCCAGCTTTTCTGCCTGGATCATGTTGTCTTTAAAGACCCCCAGCGCATCGGCCATGACGCCGATTTCATTGGTGCGGTCTTGATGCGGAATTTCGGTGTCGGTATTGTTTTCCGCAAGCGCGTGCATAACGTCCGTCATCCGTCCGATGGGACGGCTGATCTGTCCACCAATCACCAATGCCTGAATACCGATCAAAACCGCCATAATCAAAAGCGCGAACAAGATCGTGTAAAACGAGCTCGACAACGTATCGTTGGCATCTTGTGAGGCCATTGTCCGTGCGGCAAAGGTTTGGGACATCAACTCATCAAACAGCGGCGTAACCTCAGCAAACATCGTGCTGAGAGATTCTTTTTGTGGAATGAGATCAAGAAGCAAAGGTGCCAATTGATTGAAGGATGCATGGTAATCTTTCATCAAGGTGATGAGCTCTTCACGATCGTCCTTAGGCACGGAAGACCATGCCATCTGGAACACGAATTCACCTAAACGGGCCTTCATCTCTTCAATGTATTGAGGGTCCTGGAGAAGCAAAAAGTCCTTCTCATGTCCGCGCATCAACTGGAGCTTCACCAACAACGTTTGGTCACTGATGATTTCAAGCTCACCCGTGATATTGTCGACAGCCTCAGCCATCTCACCGCGCAAGCCCGTA
Source organism: Magnetovibrio sp. PR-2 (assembly GCF_036689815.1). Lineage (NCBI taxonomy): Bacteria > Pseudomonadati > Pseudomonadota > Alphaproteobacteria > Rhodospirillales > Magnetovibrionaceae > Magnetovibrio > Magnetovibrio massiliensis. Next base: position 252,318 of record NZ_JBAHUR010000002.1, read on the forward strand.
TCCGGCGTTAAACCGAACGCATTATATATAGCTTGCACATAATCGAATTGCTCTTGATAAGCGTCGAACTTTTCGCGGACCTGTTCGACCAATACAGCCATATCCGTGCCCGCATGCAATTCGCTCAGCTGATCCAGACCGACCTGGATGTTTTGACTGGTTTGTTCGTGCTTTTCGACATATGCGTTGTCGAGCTCCAGCAAGAAATCTTTCTCATGCCTGCGGGCATTGAGGAATTGATATTTCACATCTTCTGTGAGGAGCAGACCATTAACAGCTTTCGCTTCAACGTCAATGGCATGCTCTAACTGTGAGTTGCTGGTCAAATAGATCACGCCCACGATCACGAAGCCGACAACGGCCGCAATCGCGATAATCACCGTCTGTAGACGGATCGGTAAGTTTTTCATTTTTATCCCCATAGTCAACAAGCGCCCTGCCACTCCTATAAGAACGCTTGCTCTGGCTTTTTTGATTGACGTCACGCTTACCCCCCGAAAACGTCAATCGATTTGGGTCCCCCGACCCAAAAGTCTTCTTGTATGCATCACTTTAATGGAGTTCTTTTCCTTTTGGTAAACAAAAACAGTGCAAAAGGATTAGTTCCCGCAATGCAACATTACGTGTCTCTTATGCAACCGCATGAGACACACCAAGCCAGTTCTTTATGCGCTCTTTGGACACAACATTATAAGCACATTTGCGCCAAGTATCTGGGGCTCAAAAGTATTATCAGCTTGGTAATAAGGATAATCTCGAGCTAATCAGAGTTTGAGCGAGCCGTCGTCACGTCTTGCCCCATACCTTCCATGCGCTTGTGCCAGCGCTCACGGGCCAAAGCCTGCATGTCTTCGACTTTGTCCAGTTCGTCGGTAATCTCCAACCCTATAAGGGTCTCGACCACGTCTTCCAACGTCACCACACCTTGCACGGCACCGTACTCATCAACAACCAGCGCGATATGGGCCTTGTCGCGCATCAGCCGATCGTAGGTATCCGACGCGCTTGCGCTGTCTGCAATCACGATAAAATCGCGTTTGAAATCGTGCAGCATGCGTTCAAACTCGTCGCGTGCTTGGGCGATCAACAAATCCGTTTTCAGCACGTAGCCTTGAATATCGTCGCTGCTGTCGACAAAAACGGGAATGCGCGAAAACGGTGTTTGGGCGTGGTTGGAAAAGAAGACCTCCACCGACATGTTGCCAGACACGGAAAAGATCACCGGGCGCGGCGTCATAATGTCGCGCACGGACAGCTTTCTCAGCTTGATCAGGTTGGACGCGATTGAGTGTTCCTTGTCATCCAACACGCCTTCGTCACGACCGATCTGCAGCATCGCTTTCATTTCTTCACGGCTGTAGGTGTGCGCCGTCGCATCCGCAGGCGAGATTAAGCGGGTGAGTTTTTCCGAAGCCCAGACAATGGGGTGCAGAGCAATGGCCATGGCCTGAATGGTCCGCGCCACAATGGGGGCCAGCCCCTGCCAATACGTCGCGCCCAAGGTCTTGGGGATGATTTCGGAAAACACCAAAATCAAAAACGTCAACACGCCCGACGTAATGCCCAAATACTCATTGCCGAACACCACCGTCGCCTGCGCGCCCACGCCCGCCGCACCAACTGTGTGGGCAATAGTGTTCGCGGTTAAGATCGCCGCCAAAGGTCTGTCGATGTTATCGCGCAACTTCGCCAAAAGCTGCGCCGTGCGGGTTTCGGGATCAAGCGAAGCAACGTAAGACGGCCGAATGGATAGCAACACCGCTTCGGACACGGAGCAAATGAACGACACGCCGATGGCGAGCATGAGATACAAAAACAATAAAGTCACAGCGCAGATCCCTTAATATGTCGAGACGTGTGGTGTGCAGGCTACAGAGCAATGCCTGTTGGGACAATCGTTTTTGGTAGACGAATCCGACACCTCGCGTCAAACTACGAACCTCAAAGCATCCAGGACTTATTCATTGAGCCACACGCCTCCCAAAGAGCCCATCGCAAGCCCCTGCATTGGCATGTGCACATTGAACGATCAAGACATCTGTATCGGCTGCTGCAGAACCCTCAACGAAATCAAGGCATGGGGCGATGCGGATGACAGCGCGCGCCGGGCTATACTTGAGCGTGTCTCTAAACGCCCCCCTTGAAGCCAAACAAACGAGAGCATTCCATGAAAAATGCCAAACACCTGAAAGTCTTTGATGCGAAAACCGGGCAAGGCCTGAAGGCCTTAAAATCCTTCACCGCAGGCGAAGAGCTGATTGAGTACCTGGGCCCCAGAATTCACAGCGATGAAGCCAATGAAAACCCCAACCCCTACCTCTTTGGCCTCAATGAAGACTACTGCATCGACGGCTCATCCCTGTCCAACCTGGCACGCTACATCAATCATTCCTGCACGCCCAACGCACAAGCCGTGTTAAGCCATGACGAGCTCAGCATCACCATTGAAGCCATAAAGCCCATTGAGGTCGGCGATGAAATCCTGATCGATTACGGCGAAGAATATTTCGAAGCCTACATCGCTCCGATTGGGTGTAAATGTTCAAAGTGTGACTAGGCAGAATTTCTCTTTACCCCCTGCCCCGAGCCTCAGGTGAGAAAAATCTTATACACGGCGATCCCGATCCCAACGATCCACAATGATGCAAGAATCAGCTTCTCAGTGTTCATATCCGTCTGCCTTTGCTTATAGAGTCGGGCGTACTTTATCATGTTGGATGGTCCTGAGCTACCAGCACACGCGGTCGACACCGGGAGGGGAAAAGCGCCAGGCGCAAGCAAGCTGTCACCATCTAACCAATGGAGAAACAATTTATTCCGACCGCATTGATGCTGCAACTTCGCCAGCAACTTCACCGTCCGAGTTTCTGGATCGAGCGAGGTTATGAAAGACGACCGTATCAACAACAATACCGCTGCGGACACGGAACAGAAGAACGATATACAGATGGCGAGAAGAATCTGCTAAATGAAAAAAGCTTAATATGTCCCTGGCTTATCATGTGGTCTATTCAACTAGCGACAAAGTAATGAGAGACGGTACAACAAAAATTGCAAGAGCCAATTAAGATCAACCTACATTACAAACACGCCGCACACACAGGACCTCAACCACCCACATCACTCTTCCATAGGCGGCAACGGACCACGCCAAAAAGGTAATTCATCCCAATCACGAGGGAACCCCATTCGTGACTGCATACCAAATTGAAACCTGTAGATCAGCGGTTTAAAACGTGCGTACCAAGTTGTGGTCTCTGATATCCGGTTCAACAACAAGTGCATTGCCGCGCAGGTCACATACAACCCCTGTTTCGGTAAGGCATCCTGCAATTGACTGGGATCAGCCAACATTTCCTTTGTTATATCTTGGTAGATTTCGGGGTAATACTCCCTGGGAAACACCATTGTTTTTGGGCTCCTGAACCAAATCGGTTCATGGTGAGCACAAGCATTTCTTACCTCAATCAAAGTACTCAGCACAGAACGAAGGGGTCGCGTATGAAAGCCAAACTCCTGCGAAATAGCATCGGCATATTTTTGGTGAAGAATGTTAAAGATGTTGACGAGAACTCCAAAAGAAATTCGGTGCATAATGTGGTAAGGTGAATACTCATTTATCACATCTGCGATTTTGTCTACGTCTTTCAATTTTTGGAGCTCCTCCAAATCAGACTGAAGACCTTTCTTTGCATCTTCATTTTTCTCGCTTCGAATCGCATCCTTCAAATAAGCGACGACTTCACCTCGACCTTTATGAACAATATTATTGTAGAGCCGCTTGTTTCGGTTGTTAGTTAAGTTGTAATGGTGACGGGCAAACAGTTTGATTGTTTGAAACCCCTCATCACCCCTATCCGAGTTGTTTCCAATGTGCGAAATGATCTTTCCACGTAAAGCAATTTCAATTTTTTCGACGGGGCCCAATAAAAACAATCGCAACTCACGGTCCAACACATACAAGTTAATGATATCGTTGAAGCTCGTCCCCTGCTCAAAGACCTCCTCAACCGCCTGTTTACCATCTGCGGTGGTCAATATTTTGCCGTGCTCGTCTATTTTTTTTGGTAGTACGGGAAGACATATGCCCTCAACCGATGGTAGCCAATGACATTTAAATAATGACGTGCTCGATCATCGTCGCCGATGAATAGCCCCCGTCCTCTCATGAGTGAAATGAGTTCAGCGTCTTTCAGGAATGTCGAACGTTGGTTAATATCTTCCCATGGCTTCATGATGGATGTTCCCAAAAAAAAGGGCCTCCCCAGTTGCGCTATGCCAACACTCGCGTGCCGACTTAAGAAGCTGGGTAAGGCCTAATTCGCAATCTATATAACAGGGCCGATTCGCTTGAACAAGCAAAAAAAACACTAATCTTGTATTTTTCGCAAGATGCTCGCCCAACAAATAACCTTCTAAAATCAGTTCATTAGATCACCCGTAGACACGATGAACGGAATTGTTTGACTTACGCACGACAAGTACACAAGATGTCGTTGATCGGCCCGCCACGCCCCTCAAGATATTGCCTTTAAGGCTTGATCTGGGGGCGCAACTGGCGGGTCTTTTTTTCGTTCAAATCGTAAAGTTTCCATCGAAATGTTAAGGAAACACCAACGGGCAAATCATTGGGGGTGGAGCAAATGAATTTCCCTCCAAACCTCGTTCGCTCCCTGCAAGTCCGCCCTTGATGTGTGAGCCTTCGCCAAGGGCACTCAAATTCGAACGCCAACGTCGCGCTCTCTCAACCTTACGAATTGAACCCCAATGTCGAGACAAACCACCGCGCACATGCGTAACCGGACATCAACTAACGCATGTATCCGCACAAAAACTGCGTCGAAAAGTTACCTCATTTTGGGAATGGCTCCAGCAGGCAAAACATAAGCTCTTGAAAAGCTTGGCGACCCCTACGGGATTCGAACCCGTGTTGCCGCCGTGAAAGGGCGGTGTCCTAGGCCTCTAGACGAAGGGGTCTCGCTGGAAGCCCGCGTTTTCTAAACGCTCGTCTGACACAAATCAACCCCTATAAATGCAAAAAATCACTTTTTCTGACAGATTGGTGACAAAGGCCTGATTTTCCAGACATTCAGCCCAAAAAGGTATACATAAACTACCTGTATGGGGAGCTGTATAGAGGCCGTTTCGGGGCTAAAATACGCTCAGGAGTGAAACCAAATCACAAAATTAAATCTCTATTTGACGAACAAGGGGGAGTATTTCCATGCTCAAAGGTAAAGTCCTGATCGCTCAGGGCGGCGGTCCGACGGCTGTTATCAACCAATCTCTGGTTGGCGCAATCCTCGAATCGCGCAAATTCCCGGGTGTCGAGCACGTCTATGGCGCGCTGCACGGGGTTTCCGGTATTATCAACGAAGATTTCCTCGACCTCACCAAGGAAACCACCGCAAACTTGGAAGCCGTGGCGGCGACGCCCTGCTCCGCGCTGGGCTCCACCCGCGACAAGCCGGATCTCAAATACTGCCAAGAAATCTCCAAGGTTTTGAAGGCCCACGACATCGGCACGTTCTTTTACATCGGCGGCAACGATTCGTCCGACGCCGCACGTTTGGTTGCGGAATACGCAGAAAAGTCCGGCCATGACCTGACCTGTATCCACATTCCCAAAACCATCGACAACGACCTGATGGTCAACGATCACACCCCGGGCTTCCCGTCTGCGGCGAAATTCGTGGCTTCTGCATTTGCGGGCATCAACCAAGACAACGCGGCGCTGAAAGGCGTTTACGTCGGTGTCGTCATGGGCCGCCACGCAGGCTTCCTGACCGCGGCCTCCGCCGGTGCGCGCTTGTATGATGGGGATGCACCGCATCTGATCTACTTGCCTGAAAGCACGTTCAACATGACCAACTTCGTCAAGGACGTGAAGAAGACCTACGACAAATACGGTCGTTGCGTCATCGCCGTATCCGAAGGCATCCACGATGCCAAAGGCACGCCGATCATTACCAAGCTGATGAAGAACGTCGAAAAGGACGCCCACGGCAACGTGCAGCTGTCCGGCACTGGCGCGCTGGCCGATTTGCTCTGCGATCAGATCAAAGACAAAACCGGCATCACCCGCGTGCGCGGCGATACGTTCGGTTACTTGCAACGCTCATTCCTGGGCTGCGTGTCCGACGTGGACGCCATCGAAGCGCGTGAAGTGGGTGAGAAAGCGGTGCAGTTCGCGCACTTCTCCGGCAAAAAGCACGGCACGGTGACCATCCACCGCACCGGCGACTACGCCATCGAATACAAGTTGTCGAAAGTGACCGATGTGGCGGCCCTGACCAAAGTCATGGCGCCCAACATGATCAACAAAGCCGGCAACGACGTGACCGACAAATTCATGAAGTACCTGACGCCCCTGTTGGGCTCGGACGGTCTTCCGGTCGTATCACGCTTGGACCGTTCCAACACGGTGGCGAAAATCTTGTCGAAGAAAAAGAAATAAGCTTTTTCCACCGACCACATCAAAGGCCGCTCCATACCGGGGCGGCCTTTTGTTTTGCCCCCCTTTGGCCCATGCATGGCAGGTGTGTGAAATTAAGTCATGAAGTCTCAACATTCATCTTTTAGAATGTGACTCCCTTCCCCAGAAAGCGACCGTCACCATGTCCCTCTCCTTCGACCCCCAAGACTATTACGACATCAACAAATCGGTGATCATTTGCGGCGGAAAACCGCCCGAAGACCCCATCGAGCTCATCATGTACGAGATGAGCGCGTTCGCGAAGTCTTTGGAAATCGAGGGCATGAAGGTCGACGTGCAAGACGTTGTGTCCGGCGGCTTGTTCCACAAAAAGTCCCGCACCAAGTGTCACATTGTCGAAATCGAACACAATGAGCACACCATGCGCATGCTCACCTCGGCGACCATTATCGGCAAGGTGGTGAGCATCTATTCGTATGAAAGCATTTCACCGCTGCCGGGCAGTCTGGAACTGGATTACGCCGGCGGGCCCATGGTAGACGCCATCACGTCCAGCCTCAAGCGTCTGGAAGACGTCGAGTTTTTCCTCACCATGGATCAAGTGTTCGACTTCATTCACGACCACGGCGTGGAATTTATCCGCAACTGCTCCCTTTCGTCTGTGCATACCACATCCGTGCCCATGGGCCGTGTCGGATAAGGTTGGGATAGAGCGCTTTTCCCCTCCCCCGGATCGCGCTAAGTTGGGGAAACGGATTCTCCCCAGGATCAAAGATTGGAGGGGACGTGACCCAGTCCACCGAAGCCACAGATATGACAGAGCAAGACCCGTCCGACATCCGCTCGGTCATCTTCAAACAGCGCGAAATGCTGACGTCGATGATTTCGCGCGCCATGCGGAAATTGTCCCATGACTGCGTCGATTTGATGCATGACCGCGAAGGTCTGGAGGCGCGCCTCAACACGGCGCTCGACGAGATTAAATATTGTAAGCACCTCTACGTCATGAACGCCGACGGCGTACAGATTTGCGACAACATCACGCGCAAGGGCGCTGATCACGCCCACTATGGACGGGACCGCTCCAACCGGCCTTATATGCTGGGTGTGTTGGCTTCGGGCAACTTCCGCTTGTCGGAAGCCTATATCTCCAAAAACTCAAAGCGTCCGTCGCTCACCGCTGTGCGTGTGATCCGCGACCCCAATGCCAAGCACGTGGGCTTTTTGGGCGCAGACTATGACTTGCGCGAACTGCCCGCGACCCAAGGTCTGTACGAAGAAAAACACGATTGGCAACAGATCAAGGGCGATCCGTCGATCCGCACGCACCTGTTTGAACAACAACGCGTCGAAAGCCGATTGGATAAACGTTTAGAGGATGCCATTCCGCTGTTGGCTGAGCTGATGACGCACCACGGGGTCTATCACTCCAAACTGCATTTTTCGTCGAGCCGCGCAACCGTTTGGCAGGTGGACAATCCCTATACCTACCGCTTGCTCAGCTGCGAAGACTTAATTGATCCCAGCACATGCTTGGCCTATCCGCACCATGAATACATGGACAAAGCGATTGTGCCGACCGACGCCATTGCACCCATCTTTGAAATGTTTCGCGAGCTTCGCTTTGCGGATGAGAACATCTATCTGCGTTCCGGCTCACTCAACATCGTCAACGGCATGGTCGCCTTGAACTTTTCATGCGACGGCTCACATTACATCCGTTATGACGAGTTTTTGAAAAATGGCCTGGAGTTTTGGTTTGGTCACGTCGGCTAGGTCGCATTAGTGCGGGTCAAAGATTTCTATCTCCAAAAGGGCTTGGTTGATTTCCAGTTCCCGCCCACGGGCATAGGTCATCGATTCACTATCTTCTTCAATAATATGATCCAGCCAAATGCTGTGCAGAAGGTTTTGCAGCTTGTGTAAGTTTTCGACGGTGCGTTCTTTGCGCCAGTCCTCATCCAACTTTCTCACTTTGTTTTTCACAAAGTCATGTAGCTCGCAATGGCGTTCTTTGTCGGGATAGCCGCAAATGTCCATCACCACTTCTTCACGGCGATAGTGGTATTGCGTATAACTGATCAGTTGTTCGACGACACGGCGCAGCTCTTCTTCGGTCAGATGTTCGTGATCCAACTTGTTCATCAAATGGACGATGTGTTGATGATCGTGATCGATGGCTTCGATGCCGATATGGGGTATCCCCCATATCGGCTTGTACAAAGCGCCCATAAAGGGCAAAGTTTAGAAACTAGGCTCTCCTCATAACTGGAGGGAACTTGGGTCTCACGTCAGCTTCGTTTTTGGCTTGAATGATTTGGCGCTGTGCACGGTCCCGATCGATGAATTTTTGCTGCAATTCTTCGGAGGTCATCAAGACCTGCCCCGTTAGAGCTTTGAGCATCTTCACCACAGCAAAAGAACCGACCGCAATCATCATAACGATCAGACCGGCAAACAGCCATAAAGACTGGCGGGCATCGGCGTAAAGGCTGTCCGTGGTTTGCGTTTCCACCTGCATCCACCCCGTGCCGTTCAGCTTTGCAGAGATCACCGCGCGTTCTTGCCCATCGTTTCCGTTCACAACGATGAAGCGGCCTTCACTTCCCTTGATGTCGCCCACACTCACCCAAGGGAAAGGTGCGCTTTGCATCGTCATCTCATGGTTTTCAGGAAAGACGCCAAAAGCAATGGGGGCACCACCGATATCCATCACCAAAAACGACAAGTTTTCCATCTGTGTCTACAGGACCAAACAAAGAGCGTGTCGTGGCCCGGGACGCTGCAATCTCCCAGACAACAGCCGGCGGCGCCGTGCCAACAATGGAGACAGGCTGCAGCCCCGGGTCGAGGCGCACCAACCCCAGCGCCCCGGGGCTTCTTTGAGAGCGTCACTCAGGCGAGGATTGGAAAACGCACGCACGTTTTCATAATCGACTTCACCTGTGTTGTATTGAATTAAACGTTTACGAATTTGGGTGCGGCTGACAATTTTGCCCTGCAGCTCTTGAATAGTCGGTGTGTGCATAGTCTGGTCTTAGCCCCTATAGTGTAGGCATTGTTACACACTCATTAGCAGATCGGTAAATAAAAAATCAGGGCGATTCGTCTAACTTTTTCTCATCATCCCACTCATCTCCCTCGTCTTCTTCTCCCCCGTGTGTTGCTGTTAAAATGAACCGCAAGCTCACCGATGTAACGACCGTTGTCACGATCGCCATGACCACAACAGCCGAGAATATATTGGCCACCACAGGGTCGGAAGCATTGGCCCCGACAGCCGTTGTGAACAGTCCGGCTTTAAGCGCGATATCGGCGATGACCAACTCGACCGCACCCCGCGCACTCATCCCCACACCAACGGCTAAGCTTTCGCGATTGTCAAACCGTCTGCGCAGGCGAGCCATGGCTCCCGCGCCGACGATCTTACCAACGAATGCAGCAACGATGAGCAACGCCAAAAACACGGGCACTTCTGTGAAAGCACTCACTTCCAGGTTCAGCCCAACCGATGCGAAGAATACAGGCGCTAAGAACCCCAACGTTGTGGCACTGATTTTCGACTTAACAGCCATATAGGTGCTTTTGTCCAACACCCGCCGTCCAACGAACATGCCCGCGACGAAGGGGCCTAAGATGAAGTGCAACCCCATGAGTTCAGCCAGCACGGCAAACGCAAATGCGGCGATGAGGATCAGGGAAAAATCGAGCTCTTTTTCGCGGATGTGTTTGAGCAACACCGCCCCTTTGGGAAAGCCGTATATGCCCAACAAAATCGTGATGGCGAAGAAGCTGATAATGTCGAGGCCCAGCCCCATCATCTCTTGCGGTGTGCTTGCACCGTTGCCCGACACCATGCCCGTCAAGAACGCCAGCAACAGCAGGCTCAACACGTCGTCGAATACCGCAGCTGTCACGATGACTTGACCGACCGGCGTATTGAGCTTGCCTAAATCCATCAACACGCGCACGGATGCCGGAACCGCGGTGATGGCCAACGCCGTCCCTAAGAAGAAGCTTTGGGCAATTTTTAGCGGGCCTTCGGGCAAAAACATCCAGCCCAAACCAAAGCCCAATGCCAGCGGCAACACGAGACCACCCAGCGCCACCAAAAAGGCGGTGATGGAATACTTCATGATTTTGTGCGGCTGCATTTCTATGCCGGCCAACAGCATCAAGAAAAACATGCCTAAGTTGGTCAGTGCGATGAAGATATCGTTGTGTCTGAGATCCCCGATAAACGGGTGGGATGGCGCCATGGCTGCACCGATGACACCTAAAGCGATGCCCGCAACCAGTTCGCCAATCAATGCGGGCTGGCCCAGTCTTTCTACTGCGATGCCGAAGGTGCGCGTAACAACCAACAGCACCAAGAGGACATAAAACAGTTCCATAATCTTAAGTTTAGACCCTTCACATGTTCGGGTCCATCTTAGTCGCACGACGTGAGGAAAATATCTCCATAGTACGCCGTGGCACTCAGGCCGCTGTCGTCCGTGTCCGACATCAGGGCAACGGCGTCCACCGTGGTCATGTCCTCACCGACAAAGCGCTGAACATCGGCCAAGACATTTCGGGTTTCAAGAACCCACTGCCCGGCCCTTGCATTCCCGCTTTGCATGGCCACCATCGTGGCCTTGTCGGTATAAGCGTTCGGCCACACATCCCCCACCGGGCGAGAGCCTGACCAGACATAGCTGATGGCGCGGGTTTGCCAGAAAAACGGTCCCGTTGAAACCACCACATAAACCCGCGCCGCATAATCGTCTCCGGCTTTTATGGTTTCGTTCAAACCTTGCAGGGTTCCGTCAACTTTCCACCGCCATTTCAAACACGGGGTTTGGCTGAGATCTATTTTGATTTTTTTAAACAGACCCGACGCACTGGCATTGGCTTCGGCCTTCAGCACCGTTCCCGCCTCACCCTCAACCAGAGCGTAGCCAGTCTCAGCGTTAAACACTTCCGTTTCCCAGCCCGACAAATCGCCTTGAGAAAATGCACCAACCGTTACATCGTTCGCCACCGCAAAGCCTGGCACCGCTACCGCCAACACGAGGGCAAAAGTAGCCCTCATCACGACCAAGCCTTCACCGCATCGTCCACCATCAACTGAACGCTTTCGTAGCCGTTCCACACATTGACGCGCAGGCGGCCGACGAAGTGGAACGGTGCGCCGCCGTGGTTGATGAGCGCTTTGCCCAAATCCGTGTCGAACGCTCGAAACGCAATGCCTTTTAAACGCCCCGCCCCGCCCGGGTCGGTGAGGATCAAGCTCACATGGCTTTGGTCCGCGCCCACCGGCGTGGCTTTGGCGATGATGGCATCGCGGATGCAAAAGCGTGGTTCTGGATTGCCGACGCCAAACGGGCCGATTTGGTCCAAGGTTTTGACCAAGTGCATGTTGGCACCGGACGCGGCCATAACGCTGTCGATGTAAAGCCCCGGGGGTGGAGGCGTGCCACCCACGGCTTTGGATATGCGTTCGGACAGAAACTCTTCCAGCTCTGCGAGCTTGCCCTTCTCCAACGAAAAGCCTGCCGCCATGGCGTGCCCGCCGCCCTTGAGCAAGAGCCCCATTTGGCGCGCGGCAATCACGGCAGAGCCCAAGTCCACACCGCTCACAGACCGGCCTGAGGCGGTACCGAGGCTGCCCTCATCATCGCCGTCAAAGCTGATGACGCACGCGGGGCGGTTATAGCGTTCTTTCAAGCGCGAGGCCACGATGCCCACCACGCCCGGATGCCAGCCCATGCCGTGTGCGATGATCACAGGGCCCGGTTCGCCGTCCCCAATGCGGGTGTCCACTTGCAAAACTGCTTCGTCCAGCACTGCCGCTTCGATGTCTTGGCGGTCGGCGTTGAAGTCGTTCAAGCGCTGGGCCAGCGCGAAGGCTTCGCTTTCGTCCGGCGTGGACAGCAAGCGTGTGCCCAAATCCGATTGGCCGACACGTCCGCCTGCGTTGATGCGCGGGCCAAGAACAAAGCCCAAGTGATACGCACCGGGTTTCTCATTGATGCCCGCCACGTCGCCCAGCATGCGCAGACCTGGGTTGGTGCGCTGGGCCAAGACTTTAAGCCCTTGGGCCACCAGCGCGCGGTTCACACCCGTCAACGGCACCACGTCGCACACGGTGCCAAGGGCAACGATGTCGAGCCACCCCATCAGATTGGGGGCCGGGCGGTCTTTGTACCAATCCCTGTCTTTGAGTTCGCGATTGACCGCCACAGCGACCAAAAACGCCACCCCCACCGCCGCCATTTGGCCGTGAGGGCTGTCATCGTCGATGCGATTGGGGTTGACCACAGCATGCGCCTTGGGCAGGTGCGGCTCACCTGCGTGATGGTCCACCACGACGATGTCGAGACCCGCGTCCGTGCCCACCTCCAACGCCTCAAACGCCGTCTGTCCGCAGTCCACCGTAACCACAACCGCGTTGCCTTGGTCTTTGAGCTTAATCAGTGCCGGCGCATTGGGGCCGTAGCCTTCTTCAAGCCTGTCGGGGATATAAACCGTGACCTTTGCGCCCACGGCCTCTAAAAAGCGTTTTAAGAGCGCTGAGGACGTTGCGCCGTCCACGTCGTAGTCGCCGAAGATGGCGATGCCCTCACCCGCCTCTACGGCGTCGGCGATGCGTGTAGCGGCTTTGTTCATGTCTTTGAGGTGCGAAGGGTCCGGCAGGTCGGTTTTGAGCTTGGGCTCCAAAAACGTCGGCGCCGTGTCCACATCGTAGCCGCGCGACGCCAACACCCGCCCCACCACTTCAGGCACACGCAGACGCTGAGACAGCGCCAACCCCTGACGCTCATCCGCAGACTTCACCAACCAGCGTTTCCCGGTCAGCGAAAGCTGCTCCTCTTTCAAAAATTCAGAAACGGTCGCGTGTTGAGAATCCATGGCCCCAGCATACGCTAAAATCAGCTGTGATTGCGAGAAGCGAAGACGCCAAAACCGCCGTCATGCCCGGGCTTGACCCGGGTATCCACGTCTTTGCATGCAATTTGAAAGAAAGGCGTGGATGGCCGGATCAAGTCCGGCCATGACGATGTGATGGTTTGAATGTGGCAGTCGTGCCTTAAGCGCCTTCGATGCGGATCATGCAGGGTTTGTCTTCTTCGCGGCTGCTGTTGCTTCAAGTCCGGACATAAAACCAATGATGTGTACAGGTCCGAGTTTACCCAGAAGCTGGCATCATTATCCCCGTTTTCATAAATGTTCATAAGGGGCGTTATGGCAAAGCGGTTACTTGCCAGCACCACTCCCACCAGCACCACTCCCACCCGAAGAACTGCCGCCACTATCACCACCACCCGAACCGCTGCCGCCATCGCCACTGTCCGATGCGCCGCCCGCCGATGCGCCTACGCCCGCAGCACCGCCAATGGCGGCTGCTACGGATGATACGGTGCCTTCGGTGGCCCCTTCCGCCGCCACGCTCATATCGTTTGCCGCACCCGCACCCACATCCACACCACCTGTCACGGCACCGGATGCCAGTGCCAGTTGGATGGCTTCGGTTGATGCGACTTGAATACCGCTTTGGGGGATGAAGGCTTGGGCACCCACGGATGGTGCGTTGCCAATATAAAGGGAGGGTTTCAGAAGTTCCCGGCCTGTGTAATAGCGCGTGGCTTCAGCCATCTTCTCCGGATCATCGGTCACGTATCTGCCGTTGGTGCCTTTGTGGATGCTGTAGAGCAAGTCCAAGGCGGCTTTTTTCTGTGTGTCCGTGGCATTCGCCAAAGCCCAACCGCCGATCTCTTCGCGGCCCAGTTCTCGGTCCGTCAAGGTCAGCAGGAAGTGATGGGTGTATTCTTCAGGCGTGTAACTGTCTTTGAGACTGGAAAAGAACCCAAGCCCCTCATTGCGTTTCTCAATATCAACAATGCCATACCGCTTCACGTCGCGTTGAAACAGCGTTCCCGTGCGGCCCAACCACACGTTCTTGCTGGGCGGGCGATACGGCGTTCGGGATGTTTTGCCGGAGAGGATTTCTGGGTTGGTTTCGGCGAAGGTTTTGACGAACTCGACCTTGCCCGTGGCCCGGTTCACAAACGCAACGTGGAGGTTTTGGAGGGTTTCGAGTTTGGTCGCGTTCTCTTCGGCCCAAGCCACACCCGCCAGCACCAAGCCGCCTGCGGTGCCCAGACCAGCTTTGAGTAACTGACGACGGTTCAATTTGATGGTCGTCATGACGTCCCCCCTAAACAAATGCCCGTGTTCGTTGAGGGGAAGTCTAGGAAATCTACTGGAGGCAATCAAGTTGTATGCTAGGACGATATACTGGAATCTGCGTCATGCCCGGGCTAGCCCCGGGTATCCACGTCTTTGGCTGCAATTTGAAAGAAAGACGTGGATGGCCGGATCAAGTCCGGCCATGACACGTGATGGGTCTGAAGTGGCCTTAAGCGCCTTCGATGCGGATCATGCAGGGTTTGTCGACGACGCGGTCCAAGGCTTCGATAGCGGCCAAAGCTTTGACCATGTCGGCTTCCTTGGTTTCGTGGGTCGTCATCACCACCGGAACCGGTTTGCCTTCTTCGCGGCCGCGTTGGATCATGGATTCCATGGACACGTTGTTGTCACGCAACGCAGCGGCCACGTCGGCGAACACACCCGGCTCGTCCGTCAGGCTGAGGCGCACGTAGTAAGCACCCACATGTTCGGCCATGTCGCGCGTCGGAACCTTTTCCAGATCGCTGACCGGAACTGAGAACGTCGGCACAGACAGCCCACGGGCAATGTCGCAGATGTCGCCCACGACGGCAGACGCCGTCGGCAATTCACCGGCACCACGGCCCACCAGGACCACCGTGTCCACCGCGTCACCATCGATGACGACGGAGTTGAACACACCTTCGACTTGAGAAATCGGCGCGCTCAGCGGCACCATGGTCGGGTGCACGCGCTGTTCCACCGTGCCGTTGCGACGCTCAGCCACGCCCAACAGCTTGATGCGATAGCCCAGTTCTTCGGCAAATTCGATATCCACGGCGGAGACATGCGTGATGCCTTCGACGTGCACGTCTTTGAAGTTGATTTCCACCCCAAACGCGACGGAGGCCAGGATGGCGAGCTTGTGCGCGGCGTCGATGCCTTCAATGTCGAACGTTGGGTCCGCTTCGGCGTAGCCCAGCTCTTGCGCGTCTTTTAACACGTCAGAGAAATCGCTGCCTTCGACACGCATGGTCGTGAGGATGTAGTTGCACGTGCCGTTCAAGATGCCTTGCACCTTGTTGATCGTGTTGCCCGCCAAGCTTTCGCGGATGGACTTGATCACCGGAATACCACCGGCCACAGCCGCTTCATAATTCAAGCTGACACCGCTGGCTTCGGCCATGCCGTCCAGGGCCGCACCGTGGTGCGCCACCAGGGCTTTGTTGGCCGTGACCACGTGCTTGCCCGCCTGAAGCGCGGCTTCGACGATTTTTTTAGCGATACCGTCTGACCCGCCGATCAGCTCAACCACCATATCGGCGTCAGAGTTGGTCGCCATGTCCAGGGCGTCGGAATACCAGTCATAGCCTTCGACATCGAAGTCCAGGCCTTCTTTCGTCAGCGCACTGACGGCGCTTACCACCACCGGACGACCGCAGCGTTTGGCGATGACGTCCTTGTGGTCTTCCAGAACTTTAACCGTTCCGCCGCCGACCGTTCCAAGACCGGCGATAGCAACCTTAAAAGGTTCGTTGCTCATTTTAATTGCCTCTTACTTTGCTTGGGCGCGCTTTTTTTCCGCGTTCTCAAGAATGTTTTGATGGTTGTCCATAAACTGTTTGATGGACCGAATAGCTTGGCGCGTGCGGTGTTTGTTTTCCACCACGGCCAAGCGCACAAAATCGTCTCCGTGTTCGCCGAACCCAATGCCCGGAGCGACCGCCACTTGGGCTTCGCTCAACAGCAACTTGGAAAACTCCAACGAGCCCAAGTGCTTGTATTCATCGGGCAACGGTGCCCAGGCGAACATCGTCGCGTCGGGGCTCGGCACATGCCAGCCTGCATCGGCTAATCCGCCGATCAAGACGTCGCGGCGTTCCTTGTACATGGCGCGGATGCCGTCCACACAGTCTTGCGGACCGTTCAGAGCCGCCGCAGCGGCCACCTGGATGGGCGTGAACGCACCATAGTCCAGATACGACTTGATCCGTGTGAGTGCCGAAATCAGATGGGGGTTCCCCGCTGCAAAGCCGATGCGCCAGCCGGGCATGTTGTAGGTCTTGGACATGGACGTGAATTCCACACAAATGTCCTTGGCCCCTTTCACTTGCAACATGCTGGGCGGCAACGTATCGCCGTAATAGATTTCCGAATAGGCCAAGTCCGACAGAACGTAGATTTCGTGGTGGCGGCAGAAATCGACGACCGCTTCGTAGAAATCCAAATCGCAAACCGTGGCCGTAGGGTTGTTGGGATAGTTGATCACCAAAAGCGACGGCTTGGGCACCGAGTGCTGAACAGCGCTTTTCAGCGATTCAAAAAATTCAGGCCCCGTGGAGACCGGAATGTTGCGCACCGCTGCACCGGCAATGATGAACCCGAACTGGTGGATCGGATAGCTGGGGTTGGGCACCAAGATCACGTCACCCGGGCTGGTCATGGCAGACGCCAAGTTGGCCAAACCCTCTTTGGAACCCAGCGTCACGATGGCTTCCGTTTCCGGGTCAATGGACACGTCCCAACGGCGCTCATAATACGCCGACAGCGCTTTGCGCAGGCCCGGAATACCGCGCGAGTTCGAATACCCGTGCGTGCGTGGATTGTTGGCCGTTTCGCACAGTTTATCGACGATATGCTGCGGCGTTGGCTGGTCGGGGTTGCCCATACCGAAGTCGATGATGTCTTCTCCGGCGGCGCGCGCATGGGCCTTCATCCGATTGACTTCAGCGAAGACATAGGGTGGTAGGCGACGAATGCGGTGAAATTCTTGTTCCATGGTGGTCGTTTCTGCCAGAAGGTTGAGGTTCAAACAAGTGAATTTGTTAGGTTTTCAGTGGTTTTTTCAAAGCCAGATGCACACGAAAATGCCGCCGCCCCGGTGTGGGACGGCGGCACCGGAAGAACCGGTTCGTCGTCCCGTATCTAAGTGGCCGCACCCGCGAGGTAAATTTCGACGCGGCGATTGCCCGCCTCACCCGAAGGCATGACTTCCAGATACATCGGCTGGCTGTCGGCAACGGCTTGAATTTCCAGGGCATTTGCATCCAAGCCCAAGGCTTGAAGTTGCGCACCGATGGAAGAGGCGCGATGCATGGAAATTTCAAAGTTCACCATTTGGTGCTTGATATAGTCCATATCCCTGGTGCGTGAGCTGGCATGCCCGATAACCACCACACGGCCACCGCGTTCACGATGCAACTGGATCACAGCGCCCAGGATCGAACGGTCACGGTGGTCCAAGCTGGCGGAGTTGTTGGCAAAGTTGATGGTCGCCACACGCAACATGCCGTGAACCATTTCCGCTCCGGAAAAGCTGTTGGTGGTCGTGCCCGGCTGCGGGAACATGGCGCCGGACGGGGCTTCGGCCACCTGTTCGATCATTTGCGGGCGGGCCGGAGCCACGCTTGACATGCCGTCGGCGGAAATCACAACGGTTTCAAACTGATCTGCGCCATAAGGCGTGCTGGACGTCACCGGCGGAAATTCAAACGGTTTGGGCGGCGACGGGAAGGCAGAAGCCATTTCCGCTTCGCTCGGCGGGGTCAACATCGTCGTACCCGGCATACTGGGGGCCGCAGGCGGCTGAGCGCCCGCTACGACCGGCGATGGCATCGGGGATGCAGGCATCACAGGAGAAACGGGCTGCGCGCTCGGCACAGGCGGAGCCGACGGGTCCGACTGCGGAGCCAATACGTTAGAGGCTTGGCCTTGGCGAGCAATGGGCGGAGATGCGTAGTTGCCCTGTTGCGTCTGATCAGCCGAAAGACCGCCAGAAGCTTCAGCAACTTGTTGAGACGGCACAGGAGCCGGCGGCGGAGCGGCAGGATCGGCGGATAAGCCCTGATTTCCGCCAGCAGCCGTTTGCGCGCCTGGTTGTGACGTTTCAGCCGCCTGATTGTCGCCGGAGAAGAAATCCGTCGTCTTGTCGTACCAAGACACCGGGTTGATGGCATCGGGTACGGATTCACAAGCGCTGAGCGCAACGCTCATCACCAGCGCGGATGCAGCCATGCGAAACGTTCCTGATTGGATCCGGATTTTAGCCATTTTGAGCCCCGTTTTCTTCCCGGTTGAGCGGGCATCCCAAAAGGGCTTCCCGCAAATAACTGAATTCATGAACATTAATGCCACATTCACATAAGTTTGTTAAGGATATATCGCAGGTAAAATTGTGACGGGCCTACAACTTATAACACTTCGTTTTTGCGGTATAACCTGTTACTACTAAAGTGCCAGAAGATTTGTAATAAAAGGGCCAGCCCATGACTGACAACCGTTCAACGGGACATAAATCGCCTTTAACCGAGGCCCCAATTGAACATATCGAAGAATTGCCTGCGATTTTGGCTGATGTCGCCACCAAGTCCCAGGACATGATCCGTGAATTCAACGAACGGCACGCCCTGGGCGATCCGGAATGGCAGCAAACCGCACGTTCGGAAATGAGCCTGACGGAAGTCGTCGGCCTTCCGGAAATCTTCGGTGAGCTTACTCGCCAAATGATCAATGAGCCTGAGCACTTGGCCCAAGCGCAGATGAAGTATTGGGAAAACGGGTTGAAACTGTTGGGTTACCTCAACGCACGCATGGCCGGCAAAGAGCCAGAGCCTGTGATTCAACCTTCGCCCGGCGACAAACGTTTCAAAGACGACGACTGGACCCAAGAGGTCTATTTCGACTTTCTCAAGCAACAATACCTGCTATTTTCCCAATGGGTGCAAGACTTGGTCGGTGCAGCCGGTGGCTTGGACCCGCACGAGCGGCGCAAGGCGGAATTTTTCACCAAACGCGTCACGGACGCCATGTCGCCCACAAACTTTTTGCTGACCAACCCGATTGCCCTTCACGAAACCATCGAAACCAAAGGCCAAAACCTCTTGCGTGGCTTGGAGCTGGCAATCGAGGATATGGAACGCGGCCACGGACGTTTTGCCGTGCGCCAAACCCCGGACAACGCCTTTACCATGGGCGAAGACATTGCCGCCACGCCGGGCAAGGTCGTGTTCCGCAATGATTTGATGGAACTGATCCAATACACACCGACCACGGACAAAGTGCGCAAAACACCTTTGTTGATCGTGCCGCCCTGGATTAACAAGTTCTATATCTTGGACTTGGACGAAGAAAAGTCCTTCATGCATTGGGCGGTTTCCGAAGGCCACACGGTGTTCGTCATTTCCTGGGTTAATCCGGGCGAAAGCCTCAAGGACAAAGCCTTTGAAGATTATTTGAACGAAGGCCCCCTGGCCGCGCTCGACGCTATTGAAAAAGCCACGGGCGAAAAAGAAGTCAACGCGATTGGGTATTGCATCGGCGGCACCCTGTTGGCCACCACTCTGGCTTATCTGGCCGCAACCAAACAAAAGAAACGTATCAAAGCGGCAACGTTCTTCACCACCCTGTTGGATTTCTCCGACGTGGGCGAGCTGGCCATCTTCACCGATGCGGGCATGGTCCAGCGCTTGGAAGAGCACATGAAGGACAATGGCATTTTGTACGGTCACGAAATGGCATCGACCTTCTCGCAGCTGCGTGCAAACGATTTGATCTGGAACTTTGCCATCAACAATTATCTATTGGGCAAGGAACCGCGTCCGTTCGATATTTTGTATTGGAACTCCGACAGCACCAATATGCCGGCGGCCATGCATGCGTATTATCTGCGCAACATGTATTTGGAAAACCGCCTGCGGCTCAAAGGCGGCATCGACATCATGGGTGTTCCCATTGATCTGTCGAAAGTCAAAACGCCAAGCTATTTCTTGGCGACCAAGGACGATCATATCGCACCGTGGAAAACCGTTTATGAAAGTGCAACGCTGTTTAGCGGTTCAACCAAGTATGTACTAGGCGGATCGGGGCACGTGGCGGGCGTTATCAACCCGCCGGGTCGCAACAAGTACGGCTATATGACCCGCTCCAAAGGCGGCAAAGAACGCCCAAACAGCCCCGAAGATTGGTTCAATTTGGCCGAGCAACATGACGGTTCGTGGATGCACGATTGGAAAAAATGGATTGCCCGCCACGCTGGAAAAAAAGACCTAGAACCGAGGGTCCCCGGCGAAGGCAAACTCAAAGCCTTGTGCGAAGCTCCCGGCACCTACGTTAAAATGAGAGGCGAATAAAGCCAAAATGTCTCAGCCAGACACCTATGACTACAAAGAACTCCTGCGCGGTGCGGAGACGCATATCGTCTCTCTCCAGCAGGAGAACGAAGCGCTGAAGGAAGACCTCAACAATATGATTGAGGCCCAAGCCCTTGAAACTGAGCAAATGGTGCAAATGTCCGAACAGTTGTGGAAGCTTGAAGAAGCATTGATGTCCGCGACCGAAGAAAAGGATGTTGCTTTGATGCTGCTCAACAGTCTCAAAGACAATGTTGAGCGTATTAAGTCTTTCGCAGAAACGACTTTGGGTGCGGTCAAAGAAAACAAAGCCTCTCGCCTGTCCATGGCCGCGCACGTTTACGAAATCAAATCCATGGTCGACACCTTAAGGATTGAGAAAAAAGGCTAAACCTTATACGCCAAGCATTTCCGCCTCGTTGGCGGTGACTTGACCGGCGAGCGTGCGTTCGGCCGGAAAAACCATTGACACAGTGGTGCCCTCACCCAGTTGACTGTCGATTTCCAACTTACCGCCATGGAGCTCCATAAGCTGCTCAGCCAAGGGCAACCCTAGTCCTGTCCCTTCATAGCGTTTTGACAAATGTTGCCCGTCAACTTGCCCGAAGGGGCTCAGCGCCGTTTTGATGTCTTCTTGTGACATGCCGATGCCCGTGTCTTTCACCCGAATGACTATGGAGCCGTCAACCACACAGCCTTGCAAAGTCACCTCACCCGATTGGGTAAATTTTGCCGCATTGCCCAACAGGTTCAAGAGAACTTGTTTGATCCGCAAGCGATCGCCAAGCAAAATATAAGACCCGGTTTCATCGAATTCTTCAATCAAGGCGTTGTCCCCAGCCGTCACTTGGCTGCGCACCATGTCCATGACTTCTTCGACTTCCTTGCGCACGTTTACCGGTCCGTCATCCAACGTCAACATGCCTGCTTCGATCTTGGACAAGTCCAAAATGTCGTTGATGATGTTGAGAAGATGATGGCCGCTTTGGGCGATGAATTGCGTGTATTCGGACAATTGATCCGGCAGCTTGGCAATCACACCCGACGACATCATTTCCGAAAAGCCGATAATCGAATTCAACGGTGTGCGCAGCTCGTGGCTCATATTCGCCATGAAGTTGGATTTCGCCATATTGGCCGCGCGTGCTTCCATCATCGCCAGCTCCAACGACCGTTCGACGGCTTTGCGATCCGTCAAATCCAAACCCACGGCCTGAAAGTGGGTGATTTTGCCTTCATCGTCGAAGAACGCCTGGTTATTCCAGCGCAGCCAGCGTTCCTCGCCCTTTTGGTTTTTAACCATGTGCTCGAAAACGTAATTGGGATCTTGCGGCGTGCGCGACGACAAAAAGCGTTCCACATTCGTCACTTCGTCCGGATTGATGTAATCCTTCCACCGTTTGCCGACCCAACTGTCGGGTGTGCCGCCAAAGAAGTCCGCAAGCGCTTGATTGACGAAGACTTCTGTTGTGTCAGGCCAGAAGCGGTGAATCAACTGTTCGTCATTTTCGACAAGTTCGCGGTAGTGTGCTTCCGATATTTGTAGCGCCTTGGTGTGCGTTTGCAAACCTGCGACCATTTGGTCGTAAGCACGGGCGAGACGGCCCAGTTCTCCGTCTTCGTAGTTTTGGTTTGATCGCACACTGAAGTCGCCCATCTCAACCTTATGCGCCAGATCCGTCAAACGTCTGATGGGTTTGATCACAAGTGCTTGGGCACCAATCCAACCGCCCACCAGCGATATTCCAGCAAGACCGAAGATCAAAGCCAGTTGCCAAGCAAGCTCTTTGCGCACTTGGACTGCCAAAGGGGCTAGCGGCGCCAAAGCTACGACTTTTGCGTCCCCGGGCACGCCCGACACACGCTCAGTGCTGATCATAAAGTCTTCACCTTCAGCATTGGTGAAATGACGCCCCTCCTCATTTTCACCCATCAGCGCATGTCCAAGGGGGGTTGAGGCGATGGACACCCCCACCTCAAAGCGCCCTTGCGGATAGGACGCCATGACAGTGCCTTCGCCGTTGACGAGCAACATTTCCTGCCCCGTCGTCGAGACCAACGTCGCAAAGTAATCCCCCAACCACGTCAAACTCAGCCCGTTGTTCACGGTTCCCGCGACCGAACCATCGCCTGCGAACAGCGGCATGGAAAAGACCAACACGGGCTTGCCCGTCAGAACACCGAACTTAAAAGGGCTGACAGCAAAAGACCGGGTTTCAAAGGCTTCGACGATGTTTGGCGACTTGCCCACAAACTTCGGCTGCACAAGCGTGCCGGAACTGCACACAATGTATTTGTCCGCGTTCACCACGGAAAAGTTTGTGTACTTGGTGAACTTGGCCTGGACTTGACGCAACACCCGCATGCACGAAAACACGTTACGTCCTAAAACGGCATCGGTCACAGCCAAGCCCGACAACAACTCTTCGGACGCGGAGATCAAATCGTCGATTTTAACTTGGGCTTCTTGGGTGGAACGATCCAGCAAGCGATACGCATCAAACGTGCGTCGTTCCATAGTTTGGGAGGCCGTGTAAATTTGGAACAACGACAAAGGCACGACAACGACGAGGATCAAAATTATGATCCGCGCACGAATGGTCCGCTTGGTTTTGGGTTTGTCCACCAAATTCCCCAGAATTCCCTACCAACGCAGCCTCTCTGCGCCAGCCTCTTCCCTCGGGACCGTATCGTATACCCCGGCTTGAGGTTAATTCAAGATGGAATTGTCTGACAAAGCCAATGCGTGCATTCTCGTCGCTGATTACCAGTGGGGTGGTTTTTGATCTGCGGCAGGGCCTTCACCCACTTCGTCTTCCAAAGTGATAATGCGGTCTTTGGTTTGAGAAAGCTCACGTTTGAGCTCTTCGATCTTGGTCCATTGCTGGGTCACCATATCGGACAAGTCCTGAAAGTCTTGATCGCGGTGCGCCAATTGCTCTTCCAAAACTTGAACGCGAGCTTCGAGATCATCTGCCATTTGCTTATTCCCCACCGGCTTCATCTTGCGTCACAGCACCCAACAGATCGCGGGCCGCGCGCCGCACGTCCATATCGCGTTTGTAGGCCCGGTCCAAAAGACCTTGCAGCTTGCCACCGCGTTCCGACATCAAGCGTTCGCGCAGCATATCTTCGGCGGTTTTGATGATGCGCATTTCCAGAATTTGGCGTTTGCGCACTTCCATTTCGCCGCTGCTTTCCAAGTGATCGTAATGTTCGATGACTTTTTCGGCCAGCTCTTCCATACCCTCGCCCGTTTCCGCACTGGTGGGGATCACGGGGATGGTCCATTGCTTGTCGCCTTTTCCGGGGCGCCCCAAGTGCAGCATGCCTTTTAGGTCCTGCACCGTGCGCGGTGCATCAGGCTTGTCGCATTTGCTGACCACGTGGATGTCGGCGATTTCCAACACCCCGGCCTTGATCGCCTGGATTTCGTCGCCGAGCCCGGGGGCCGAGACCACCAAGACAGAATGCGCAGCTTGCACAATGTCGACCTCGTCTTGGCCCACGCCAACCGTTTCGATCAAGACAATGTCAAAGCCCGCCGCGTCCAGCACGTCCACCGTGTCCAAAGACGCCCGCGCCAAGCCGCCCAGCGCACCGCGCGTTGCCATAGAGCGGATAAACACACCTTCGTCTTCGGCAAATCCTGTCATGCGCACCCGGTCACCCAAAATCGCACCGCCGGAAAACGGGCTGGAGGGATCAATGGCGATGATGCCCACGGTTTTGCCCAGCTTGCGAAAGGCCCGTGTCAATGACGCCACCATGGTGGACTTGCCCGCACCCGGAACCCCGGTCAGGCCGACGATGTGCGCATTGCCGGCATGGCGGTGAAGTTCAGCCATCAGGCTTTCCGCGTCCGTCGAGCGCCCCTCTGCCAACGACATGGCGCGCGCGACAGAACGGGCCTTTCCCGTCAAAACCTCATCGACGAGTTTTTTGATGTGGACTTGCGCTTCGGTCGCGTCGCTCATGAATGTTCGCTTTCGATGTCTTTGTATTCCTGGGCCAGCTTTTCATAGTTGGGTTGGATGTAGCCCATCATTTCCCGGTCTTTATCGTTCACGTCGCGCAGATACTTCGCCGGCGAGCCTGCCCACATTTGACCGGCCCCAACACGCTTGCCCGGCGTCACCAAAGCGCCAGCCGCAACCAAGGCGCCCTTTTCCACCACAGCCCCGTCCATGACGCAAGCCTTCATGCCGACGAAGCTGCCTTCTTCTAACGTACAGGCGTGGATCAAGGCCATATGGCCGATGGTGACGTTGTCTTCGATGATCGTCGCATACGGACGCGAGACATGCACGACGGTGCCGTCTTGGATGTTCACGCCCTTACCAATGCGGATGTTATTGACGTCGCCGCGCAACACGCAGCCGTACCAGATCCCGGTTTTTGCGCCGATCTCCACATCGCCCGTAACCACAGCGGTTTCAGCAACAAAGGCCTGACCGTCGATTTTCGGCGTCACCCCGCCGTAGGGAAGTATCGTCGCCATTTGGGGAAGTCCTTCTTCAATCAGCGCGCAAACCAAGTACGGAACGCATCGGTGACGGCCTCGGGTTTTTCCAAGGGGCTGAGATGGCCGCAGTGTTCGATCACCACCAGCTCAGCATTGGCGCCGATGCCGTCAGCCATTTCTTCGTGCACTTTCACAGGTGTCAAGGCGTCGTCTTCGCCGCACAAAATCAACGTCGGGCAGTTGATGGCGGCTAAATCGTCTCGCCCGTCAATGCGGTCCATAATGGCCGTTTGCTGACGCACAAAGGCCTCGGCCCCCACCCGCTCGGCCATTTCGCCAAAGATTTTGCCCGCCGTGTCCATATGGTCGGGATGAACCAAGTTCGGGACCATTTCTTGAACGATGGTGTCGAGCTTGCCCTCGTCGGCGATGTTCATGGTGCGTTTGCGGTTTTCCGTTTGCTCCGGCAAATCTGCACGTGCGTTGGTGTCGACCAACGCCAAGTGCGTGATGCGTTCGGGGCATTGGCGCATGACTTCTTGCGCCACGTAGCCGCCCATGCTCAACCCTGCCAAGGCAAAGGGGCCATGGGCCAAGCCCTGCAAGCGCATGGCAATGACTTCCATGCTGTCATTCTGGCTGGCATCAGCAACGCGGACATCGTAGGCGTCCGACAACGCTTCAATTTGCGGTTCCCACAGCGCCCGGTCGCACAGCAGGCCCGGAACCACGATCAGGACGGGTTTATGTTCCATATTTCACCTATTTGATCAGCTGGCTGATGTGTTTGAACTCAGCCGTGCCGGATTTTTTCAACCATTCGAACAGCACGCTTTCAACCACCACCACTTGGCCCCCGTGTTGACGGATGCGTTCCAGCCCCGCCCGGTGGTTCTCCGGCGTACGGGATGCGGTGGCGTCTTCGACGACAAAGACCTCATAACCGGCCTCTAACAAATTCAGCGCGGTCTGCAGCACACAGATGTGAGCCTCAATCCCGCACAAAATGGCCTGCGTTGCGCCAGTAGCTTTAAACCGCGCCATGAACTCAGCATTGGCGCAGCACGAAAACGTGTCTTTTTCCAAGGGACTGCCTTCAGGCATGAAGTCTTGCAAGTCGTCCACGGTGGGCCCGACACCCTTAGAGTATTGTTCTGTCACCATCGCGGGAATGTTCAAGATATCGGCGCCCAGCAGCAATTTAGCCGCTCCCTGGGGCGCGCGCCCTTCGTCGAACATCACCGGATTGAGCTTGGATTGGATATCAATCACCACCAAGCACGATTGTTTTGCGTCCATCAACACGTTCAGAAACCTCTTTGTCTTTCATTGGGCCATAAGTTACCCCCGAGCTCCAAGATGTGCAATGCAGCAACACATGTAGGCTGAAATGCTTGTTTTCCAGGGTTTACATTGACATATGGGCCCAAACATGTTGAATTCCGGGCCTTCGAGCGCCAAAGCGGGCGCACCCAGCGGGTCCATGGGGACCTCTGAAACAAAAACAAACAGAAAGCGCCCTACATTTATGAGTTTTGCCGATACCGGACTGAGTGAAGACGTCCTGCGAGCCGTAGCCGATTCCGGCTATGACACCCCTACGCCCATCCAAGAGAAAGCCATCCCCATCGTCCTTATGGGCCGTGACATCTTGGGCTGTGCACAAACAGGTACGGGCAAAACCGCATCCTTTACCTTGCCGATGATCGACATCTTGGCCCATGGCCGCGCAAAAATGCGCATGCCGCGCTCGCTGATTTTGGAGCCCACCCGCGAACTGGCGACCCAAGTTGCGGAAAACTTCGACAAATACGGCAAGTATCACAAGCTCAACAAAGCTTTGCTCATCGGCGGCACCGACATGAAAGCCCAGTCCAAAGTCTTGGACGGCGGCGCGGACGTCTTGATCGCAACGCCGGGCCGTTTGCTCGACATGTTTGAACGCGGGCACCTGTTGATGCGCGACGTCAAAATCTTGGTGATCGACGAAGCCGACCGCATGCTGGATATGGGCTTTATTCCCGACATCGAAAAAATCGTGTCCATGCTGCCGTTCAACCGCCAGACCTTATTCTTCTCCGCCACCATGGCGCCGGAAATCAAAAAACTGGCCGACAAGTTTTTGATGAACCCGAAAGAGATCACCACCTCGGCCCCCGCCACCACGGCGGCGACCGTGACCCAAGGTCTCTTGATCGTGAAGCCCGGCGCACAGCACCGGGGTCAGGACGGGAAGAAGAAGCTCAAACGTGACGCCTTGCGCGCCATGATCGGCCACGAAGACGTGCGCGACGCGATTGTCTTTTGCAACCGCAAATCCGACGTCAACATCGTTTATAAATCCCTGTCCAAGCACGGCCTCAAAGTTGGCCAGCTCCACGGGGATATGAGCCAACCGGCCCGCACAGAAACCCTGCAACAGTTCAAAGCCAAAGAGTTCAACATTTTGGTGTGTTCCGATGTGGCGGCCCGCGGCCTCGACATTCCGAACTTGAGCCACGTGTTCAACTTTGACGTCCCCATCAACGCCGAAGATTACGTGCACCGCATTGGCCGCACCGGGCGTGCCGGGAACGAAGGCCACGCCTATTCCATCGCGTTGCCCGAAGACGGCAAATTCGTCAAACAAATCGAAGCCCTGACATCGAACGAAATTCCTCGCCTCAACATCGAAGGTTTTGACGGTGGTGAGTTGAGCGAAAAGGACGATCGCGGTGGACGCGGTCGTGGTCGTGGCGGCGAGCGCAATGAAGGTCGCAGTGAAGGTCGGGGCCGAGGTCGTGGACGCGGTCGCGATAAACGCGATGACAAACCCGCTGAGCCAAAAGCCGAAGCCCCCGCACCTGAAGCGCCAGCAACCGAAACGCCAGCCCCTAAAGCGGACGCGCCTGCTGCGGATAAGCCCGCGCAGGCTACAAAACCGGAAAAAAGAGAAAAACGCGAACGCGCCCCGCGCAAACGCGAAGGGACGCGAGATCGCTCCCGTGGTCGTCACAAAAAATCGACCGAGCGACGCATTCGCGAAATCCACAACGAGATTTGCGACGGCCACATGCCCGCATTCCTGATGAACCCGTTGGACATTTCCGACGACAAATCGGAAACGTCGGAAGCCAAGCCGGAAAAGAAAAAGGCGGCTCCGCGTCGCCGCCCGCGCCGCAAATCAGCTGCAAAGAAAGCTCCGGCGAAAGCTGAGGACTAAGGTTTAGTCTTCAGCCGGCATCCAAGCTTTTACAGCGTTACGTCCATTTTTCTTGATGTCGTACAGCGCCATGTCGGCCCGCTCGATGGTGTCGACGATGTGCTCTTTCACATTGATCACAGCAACACCAAACGAAGCGGTGACGTGAAGTTCTGCCTGGTCATTGCCTTCGCCCGCCATCACCACTTCGCGCTCAATCGTGGCGCGCAGGCGTTCAAGTACATGCAT
Organism: Magnetovibrio sp. PR-2; assembly: GCF_036689815.1. Classification (NCBI taxonomy): domain Bacteria; kingdom Pseudomonadati; phylum Pseudomonadota; class Alphaproteobacteria; order Rhodospirillales; family Magnetovibrionaceae; genus Magnetovibrio; species Magnetovibrio massiliensis. The sequence continues at coordinate 280,928 of NZ_JBAHUR010000002.1, forward strand.
GGCCGTATCCAGTTCGGTGTTGGGCAGACACAACAAGAACTCTTCCCCACCATAACGAAACACCATGTCGTAAGGGCGCAGCTGTTCCACCAACAGACCTGAGAGATGACGCAACACCACGTCACCCACCACGTGGCCGTAGGTGTCGTTGATGGTTTTGAAGTGATCCAGGTCAACCATGCAAATTGTGGAGGGCAAATTGGTGCGCCGGGCGCGTTCACGCTCCGCATCCAGCTCGACCATCATCTCATGACGGTTGCGCACACCCGTGAGCGGATCCATTTTGGTCAGCCCGCGCCACGCATCGTTTTGCATGTGCTGGACCAGCATATTGAGCTCCAGCAAGGCATGCGTGAAACGGCTGTAATCATCAATGGGATGGGGCTCGCCGTTTTCGGTCCCGCGCAAAAACGCCTGGACCTGCTCCAGCACGTCCGCGAGCTTCTGGCCTAACGTCAAATAATCCGGATTGTTGCGAAAGGCTTGGGATTCAGGACCTAGATACCAAGCCCCCAAGGGAAAATCCCCAATCGCTTCAATACGAAAGCCCGATGTGTCGTGATTCACCACGACCTGTTCGTGCCAGTTCTTAAACCATTCCGTTTGTTCGGCAATTGCCCGTTCGACCGACCCGATGCCCGCGATTACCGTTTCCGGTAAAACCACAGCCGGACGGCCAGCAGCTTCTACACGTTTCGTGCTATCCACGCCCGTTTCCCTTATCCCTGTTGAGACACGCGCGTACCCCCACGCTCATGCCCTCAGAACACTATGCTCTTCATTTCTGATTCTAGAACTATTCTATATATAATATTCGTCCATGGGAAGGAAGCCGTTAAAACCTACGGATGCGTAAGTCGTCGTATATGCGCCTGCGGGCTCGATCAGGACCCGGTCTCCGGTCTTCAGCGCCAAAGGCAACTGCACTAAGGTTTGTTCATAGAGGATGTCCGCACCATCACACGTGGGCCCAGCAATGGCTACGGGCCCCATATCCCCCCCATCGTGCGGCGTGATGAAGTTGTATTTGATCGCCTCGCCCATGGTTTCGGCCAAACCACCGAACATGCCAACGTCCAGGTAGACCCAACGCCTAGGCGCGTCTTCGCGTTTTTTGGAGACCAGAACGACTTCGGACATCAACACGCCCGCTTCGGCGACGATGGCGCGTCCGGGCTCGATCATCAACGCCGGCACGTTTTCGCCGAAGTGCTCCACCAACGCAGCGTTGATGGTTTCAGCAAATTTGACGAACGGGTCGATCATGTCGCGATACTGAGCCGGAAAGCCCCCGCCCATGTTCAGGACCTGAAGTTCTACGCCCTTTTCAAACAAGCGCTGGAACACATCCGCCGCATGGTTGATAGCCCAGCCCCACTGGTGCGGGTCGGGCTGTTGCGAGCCCACGTGGAAAGACAAACCAAACGCCACCAAACCTTTGCCCGGTGCTGAGGCCAGCAAATCCACCGCCATGTCCGGCACACAGCCGAACTTGCGCGACAGCGGCCATTCGGCGTTGCCGTTTTCGGTCAGGATGCGGCAATACACTTTTGCGCCCGGCGCATGCTCAGCGATTTTGTCCAGCTCCCCTTCGCTATCGAAGGCAAACAGGGTAATGCCCAGCTCATGGGCCGCCTGAATGGCATCAGCTTTTTTGAGCGTGTTGCCATACGAAATATCGTCCGGTGTTGCCCCCGCATCCAAGCACATCTGAATTTCGTTGAGCGACGCGGCGTCAAACTTGGCTCCCAGCTTCACCAAGCGCTGTAAGATTTGCGGGGCCGGGTTGGCTTTAACGGCGTAATAGATGTCGGCATCCGCCATGCCCTGGTCGAGACTGACGTACTGACCTTCGATCACATCCATATCCACCACCAAGCACGGGGCTTGAGGGGCGTTTTGTGCCAGAAATTTTTCAATTTTTGGTGTCATGAGCGCATTCCCAACTCGCAAAGGGGCCGCGCGTTATAGGCTCTTTTTCAAACGTAGAAAAGAAAAATCGTACGCCTTGAACAATCCTACCCTAGCCGACAATGCCTGGCAAAATGCTCGACGCCGATCCCATCAACACAGGCGATAAGATCGCAACCAACTGCCCCATCTGTTCGGGCAGCGATATCTTGAACTCTTTTTTATCCAGCCACCCACGGATCGCCGAAAGCGTGTCGGGCTGTTTCATCTTGACCAATTCTTCACGCGCAATCGCACGCGCACGTGCGATAAAAATCACATAAGGAATACCAAACATGACGCCCAACAGCACGACGTAGACCATGCTTTGGTAGAGAACCACCGCATCCACGTGGGCCAGATACTCCGCACGCATCGCGCTTTCAGCCACTTCGCCTTTGGGCCGTTCTGTGACGAAATGTTGCGGCCAATAAAAGAAATTGCGCAAAGACATAAGCCCGCTCACCAGCCCCAGCGCACCGAGGTACAAATAGCTTCGCAATTCCAAGATGTTGCTTTTGATAACATCTAAGTCGTATTTGCGTTTGTCATTTTGTTCAAAGGTTAAAAACGCCACGCCGACAGATATCGCAAAGCCTGCAATAATCACGATATATTCGACATAGCTTACCAGATCGTAAAGGGTTAAGGGCGAATCATAAAGGATAGAGGACAGCTTTTTCATCAACTCCGTACTGCCGATTGTGTTGTGAAAAAGCTCATTGGAAACGCACTGAAACGTTTTCTGTTCGCCGATCACTGCATGCGCATACAACAGTCCACACACACCGGCTAAGACAATTGCATGAGTGGTCAGAAACAAGGACCAAGATTTTCGCGAAACAATGCGGATCACGAAATAGACAACCGCCAGAAGACAAATGGCTGCCATAATGAATACGGAAGATAGCCACGTATACCGTCCTGCAGCTTCTGCAGCCTTCTGTGCCCCACTGGCCCCGGAATAGCATGTGTACTGATATGATATGTCACAGACCGAGAAGGCCACCAAACCACCTTTGCCGATGACGAATACCCCGATCGGGGCGGCCACACACAGCAGCACCAAGCCCCAAGCTTTCCAATTCTCGGTCAGGATTTTCACCGCCTCGCCCCTCCAACCATGAAGGGTGTGATTATTGCATACAGCAACCAAGCGGTGTCAACTTTGTTAGCTTAACGCATCCCCGAAGCTAACGCTGCGCCAAACGCAATGAACAGTGCCCCGGAGATTTTATTGAGCTTGCCGGAAATGGCCTTTTTGCCGCGTGCGACGAGCCGACTGGATAGCGTCGCAAACACCATCAAAGCGCTAAATGACAGCACCATCAACGTCACGCCCAAAATCATGAACTGCGGCGCAATGGCGGCTTCGACGTTGATAAATTGCGGGAACAAAGCACCAATCAGCAAGATTGCTTTGGGGTTGGACATGGCAACGGCAATGCCTTGCATATAGGCCTTGCGACGGCTGGGCATGGTCGCGCGGACTGTGCCCGTATCCATATCCAGCTTCGGTTTGGTGCGCAGCAGTTTAATGCCGAGGTAGATCAAGTATCCCCCGCCCACAATGCGCAACCAGAAAAACACGTCCGCCGATGCACCCAAAATGGCCCCAAGGCCAAAGGCCGTCAGCGTGATCAAAATCGCCAAGCCAGAGATGTTGCCCAAAATCGCATACATGGCGCGCAAAGGCCCCGACTGAGCCCCATGGGTCAGCGCCAACAGCACAGCAGGCCCCGGCGACAACACCGCCGCACAGACAACCAAGACAAAGGAGAGCCAGACATCGATTGTCATCAAACTCGATCCTTTAAGGTGACTGACGCCATTTCGGTGTCTTGGATATTTTTAAGATAGACTTTTGCAATCTGGCCTTTTCCACTTCTTGCAACCAATCAAATACCTCGAGACCGAAGAATACCGCAGATTGCACCTGCTCCTCGGTAAATGGAGGAGATACATCCTTGCCTGTGCCTCTAGCATAATGAAACAAAGACCGTGCACGAAGGTCAAATTCAAGCAAAAATCGTAATGGCGACATTATATCATTTCTACTCACAGCTCTACTATGGTCATTGATGCGCAAATATACATTCTCCTGACGAGCAGAATATATTTGATGACAATGCAACAAATCTACTAACCGCAATGCCTCATCTCCGTCCTCAAATTCGATTATGTCACGCAATCGAAGAAGGATATCTTTATCAAGTTCTGGCAGAGGTGGAGCTTGGTTTAATGCAGAAGGATTTTCAACAACATACACCCACTGCTTTAAGACTAGCGCACATTGTTTTGTATAGGAGCAAATCGCGCTCAAATCTGATGCTAAAATAGCACGTGCTGCGAGCAGTTTCCTGCGATTCTGCTCCTTTGCCTTCCGCGTAGACAACAGAGTAGCACCAATGACTGTTACAGCTGCACCGCCAATAGCCCCGGCAAACGACCAAAAGGCAGATGACAATGCTGAAAATAAATGAAGCTGAACACCCATCAACGTTACGATGGCACCGATCACAAAACCAAATGCAATAAGCACATGATCGTTCATACAACCTTGCCTCTCAAAGGTTAGATTGGTGGCACTAAGCTACAGGTGACAACTAAATCAATCCCGCCAAAGGAGAACTGGGATCCGCATACATTTTCTTCGGCATGCGGCCCGCCAGATACGCCAAGCGTCCGGCCTCCACGGCCATCTTCATGGCACGCGCCATTTTAATGGGGTCTTTGGCTTCGGCAATGGCGGTGTTCATCAACACGCCGTCACAGCCCAATTCCATCGCCACAGCCGCATCGGACGCGGTGCCCACGCCTGCGTCCACCAGAACCGGCACATTGGCCTGTTCGATGATCAAGCGGATACCCACCGGGTTTTGAATGCCCAAGCCCGAACCGATGGGGGCGGCCAGCGGCATAATCGCGACGCAGCCCATTTCTTCCAAGACCTTGGCTTGGATGGGGTCGTCGGCGCAGTACACCATGACTTTGAAGCCTTCATCAATCAGAGTTTGCGCGGCACTCAGCGTTTCAGGCATGTTTGGATACAGCGTCTTTTGATCGCCTAAGACTTCCAGCTTCACCAAATCCCACCCCCCCGCTTCACGGGCCAAACGCAAGGTGCGCACGGCTTCGTCCGCACTAAAGCAGCCCGCCGTGTTGGGCAGGTAGGTATAGGTCTTGGGATCGACATAATCGACCAGCATGGGTTCTTTGGGGTTGGTGACGTTCACACGGCGCACGGCAACCGTGACGATTTCCGCGCCAGAGGCTTCAATAGCCTTCGCGGTTTCTTCGAAATCCTTGTATTTGCCCGTGCCGACCAGCAAGCGCGACCAGTACTGTTCGCCTGCAACTTCAAAGCAGTCGCCCCCCTTTTTGCCACCGCTGCAGTCATCGTTCGCCGCACCGGAACCGCCGCCGATAAAGTGCACAATTTCAAGCTTATCACCGTCACCTAAGGGCTGTGCCTCATAGGTGGATTTGGGCACGATCTCCAAATTGCGCTCGACCGCGACCTTGGTCGGGTCCAGACCGATTCGGCCCAAGAGGTCGTAAACCGTGAGCGGAGCTTCGAAATCTTTTGATTCGCCGTTGATGGTGAGACGCATGCCTCTGAGCCCTTCCATATTTTTGCCTTTTTCGGCGTATATTCACTTCAGCTCAGCGTAAATAACGCTAAACGATGTGTAACATACGCCAAAATCGCTATTCCGCAAGGGAGTGTGCGTGCTATAAACCGCCTATACAGTGAACAGGCTCAAACGGGCCAGGGGTAATCGGAATGTCAGCCAAGGTCTTGGTCCTCAACGGACCGAACCTCAATCTATTGGGAACGCGTGAACCCGATGTTTACGGTGCGGAAACGCTCCAAAGCATCGAAGCATCTTGCCGTGCGCGCGCCGAAGGCTTGGGCCTTGACATTGAATTCCGTCAAACCAACATCGAAGGTGAGCTGGTCGACTGGGTTCAAGATGCCCGCAACACACACGATCTGCTGATCGTCAATGCCGGGGCTTACACCCACACCTCTGTCGCTTTGCTTGACGCTTTGCGGGCCGCCGATCTGCCGGCGATCGAAGTTCACCTGTCCAACATCCACCAGCGCGAAGAATTCCGCCATCATTCCTACGTTTCCAAAGCCGCCATCGGTATGATCGCTGGCTTTGGCGGCTTCAGTTATGAATTGGCCCTGGAATCCGCTGCGCGCTTGCTTGACACTAAAAAGTGAGAACCATTGCTCATGAGCAAAAAAATCGACGTCGATGATGACCTGATCCGCAAACTGGCCGACATCATGGATGATACCGGCCTGACGGAAATCGAAATCGGTCAAGCCGACTTCACGGTTCGCGTCTCGCGCGGGTCCACCGCCGTTGCCGCCATGGCTCCGGCTGCTGCCCCCGCCGCTGCCGCCCCTGGTGCTGCAGAAGACGCCATCAGTCCGGCCGACCACCCAGGTGTTGTCACTTCCCCAATGGTGGGCGTGGCCTACACCGCACCGGAACCGGGCGCGGCCCAGTTCATCAACGTCGGCGACACCGTCTCCGAAGGCCAAGTGGTGATGCTGGTCGAAGCCATGAAGGTCTTCAACCAAATCAAAGCACCTAAATCCGGCACGGTGAAAAGCATCATGGTGGAAAGCGGATCTCCCGTCGAATTCGGCGAACCCTTGTTGATTATCGAATAGAGAGAGGGTGAGCATGCTGAAACACACCTCCCTCGCGCCAAAGGCACTCGAAGAGGTCCGCTCAATCCCAACCAATTGTAAATTGGGGGATTAAGGGATGTTCGACAAAGTCCTCATTGCCAACCGCGGAGAAATCGCCCTGCGCATTTTGCGTGCGTGTAACGAAATGGGCATTCGCACCGTTGCGGTGCACTCCACCGCCGACGAAAGCGCCATGCACGTGCGCTTGGCCGACGAAGCGGTCTGTATCGGCCCGCCGCCCGCAAAAGACAGTTACTTGAACATGGCTGCCATCTTGACCGCCGCGCAAATTTCCGGCGCGGATGCCATTCACCCGGGTTACGGCTTTTTGTCTGAAAACGCCGACTTCGCCGCCATGGTCGAAGAACACGGCTTTGTCTTCATCGGCCCGACCGCTGAACACATCATGCTGATGGGCGACAAAATTGCGGCCAAAGACGCGGTGATGAAAGCTGGTATCCCCGTGGTGCCCGGCTCGGACGGCGGTGTGGACACCTACGAAGAAGCCGTCAAAGTCTGCGCTGATATGGGCTATCCCGTGATCATCAAAGCCACCGCAGGTGGCGGTGGACGCGGTATGAAACTGGCCAGAACCCCGGACGATTTGGAACTGGCGTTCCGCTCGGCCCGTTCTGAGGCCGAAAGCGCGTTCGGCAATGCGGAAGTTTATATCGAAAAGTATCTGGAAAAGCCGCGCCACATCGAAATTCAAGTCCTGGCCGACAACCACGGCAACGTGGTTCACCTGGGCGAGCGCGATTGTTCGCTTCAACGTCGCCACCAAAAAGTCTTAGAAGAAGCGCCGTCCCCTGCGCTCAACAAAGAACAGCGCGAACAAATCGGCACCATCGCCGCTGAGGCCGTGAAAAAAATCGGGTATCGTTCGGTAGGCACCATCGAGTTCTTGTACGAAAACGGCGGGTTCTATTTCATTGAAATGAACACCCGCCTGCAAGTGGAACATCCGGTGACGGAAATGATCACGCGCCTGGACTTGGTGCGCGAAATGATCCGTATCGCCGCCGGTGCGCCGCTGGGCTATAGCCAAGAAGACATTCCGTTCAACGGCCACGCCATCGAATGCCGCATCAACGCCGAAGACCCGGTCACCTTTATGCCGTGTCCCGGCAAGGTGGGTATCTATCACGCCCCGGGCGGCTTGGGTGTGCGCGTCGACAGCGGTCTCTATACCGGCTACAGCGTGCCGCCCCACTACGACAGCATGATTGCCAAGCTGATCGTTTTGGGCACCAACCGCAACGAATGCCTCATGCGCTTGCGTCGGGCTTTGGGTGAGTACGTAATTGATGGGCTGAAAACCACCATCCCGCTGCACCAACGCCTGGTCGTAGCCCAAGACGTCATCAACGGGGATTACGACATCCACTGGCTGGAAAAATTTATGGATGAGGAAGACGGCGACAACTAAGCCGTCCCTTCATAGCAAAACAAAAAGCGCCCTTTTCACCAAGGGCGTTTTTTTGTTTGTCTAAGTGTGATGGCGCGCACATTAGAGACGCTCAAAACCTGCGACAATAGAACAATCGAGAGAGTCTCTCTCGCTTCACGATTTTCGCAATGGACAAAGACGATGGACGGCTTAACGCTCTTTTTGGTGATTTTTGGGATCGGCACCGGTTTTATTGCCCTGTGGGTGGTCGCCGATGTTTCGCGCCGCCTCACCAAACGCACCAACGCCGTCATGGCCGAAGCCCAGGCCGACATGGTCCGCGTTATAAAACGCTATGACCGCAACATGCGCATCTTAAGCGACAAGATCAACGACCTCGAATACGACGTGACCAAGCTCAAAAAAGACCACAAGCGCGAAGTTGCCCGCTTAAAAACGGCGCTGGCCGAAGCCGAACACAACCAGCTGCGCCGCCAAATCGCCGCAAATTCGCTTTAACCCCCTGCCCGCTCCCCTTATCTATACCCGCTGAACGAATTGGCTTAAATTATACCGTGTCGAAACAACGCGGAATTTGCCATGCCAAAAATTCAGGTCGAAGACTTCAACACCATTGTCGCCGAAGAGATGCCCTGGGCGCATGAGGTGGGCTTTGCCGCCGATGCCCTGGGCCCGGGCACAGCCACGTGCCGCCTTCCCTATGACGACAGCTTCCTGCGTCCCGGCGGGACGGTGTCTGGCCCGACCATGATGCTTTTGGCCGATGCCACCATGTACGCTGTGGTTCTATCTGCCATTGGTCGCGTGACCTTGGCGGTGACCACCAACTTCAACATCAACTTTTTAAGAAAGCCGGGCGCACGCGATCTCATCGCCGAGGGCAAAGCTATCAAGGTCGGTAAACGCTTGGCGATTTTGGAAGTGACGCTGTATTGCGAAGGCGATGAAGACCCGGTCGCGCATGCAACAGGCACCTATTCCATTCCCCCGAACCGGGACTGAGCTTTAACGCTTCACGCGGGTTTGTTCGCGTTTTTTCACCGGAACCGGAGCCAATTCGCGGCGCGGCGGCGGGGCCAAGTACGGGCGGGCACGGGCCCAAAGACGGCGCAGTGAGCCCGAACCGTCACCGCGCTGGTGTTCGTCGGCCAACAACATGGTGGCAACGCCAATTTGCACGCTGCCAAACGTCAGTCCAAAGAAGAACGTGATCATGAACAGCGCCATGTACCAGATGTCAGACGCCCAAATCAATGTTTTCAAGCCGTTCACGTCCAATACCATCAACCCGGTCACAAAAATGATCCCAAGGGTAAAGCCAATGGCGGCGTGGGTGAGCAGAAAACGAATCAACTTAGGCATTTCGCGGCCTCTCTCATTGTGGTGCGTGAGGGAAGCTTAACACAAAAAATTGCGGATGATCAAATCTCACCCCAAAATTCGGAAGATTGCGTGAAAACCTGAGCCATGGCATCTTGGGACCATGGCACGACCCATTCCAGGCCCACACCGTTTAAGCCCTGAAATTCTCGTCCGCGCGTATGCGGCGGGGGTGTTTCCCATGTCCGAAGCGCGCGACGACCCGAACATTTTCTGGGTCGATCCGGAACTGCGCGGCGTCATCCCCTTAGACGGCCTGCATGTCTCAAAGTCCCTGCGCAAAGTCTTGCGCAAGGGGGAGTTTGAGGTCACGGCCGACAAGGACTTCCCCGGCGTTATCGAAGCCTGTGCGGAACCCCGCCCCGGCTCGGACGGCGATTTGGGCACCTGGATCAATGACGAGATCATCCGCGCCTTTTGCGAAATGCACGAACTGGGCTTGGCGCACTCGGTCGAGGTCTGGCGCGCAGGCGCGTTGGTTGGCGGGCTCTACGGCATCTCGCTCAAAAGCGCGTTCATGGGCGAAAGCATGTTTTCACGCTGCCGTAATGCATCAAAAGTGGCCCTAGTGCACTTGGTGGCGCGTTTAAGGATCGGCGGGTTCACCCTGCTCGACACCCAGTTCCTGACCGAGCACCTCGCCACCATGGGCGGTGTGGAGATCTCGGATCACGATTATTTGGAACGCTTAGAGCGGGCCTTGAAAGTCGACGCTGAGTTTCCCTCAGCACTGGGCGATGGGGTGTTCTCGGCGGACCGGCTGTGGGCTGAGATTGAGGCTTTGAGCTGACATGACATCATCGGCCTTTTCCTTAAACGATAACCTGCGGAAAATTCTCACAACCTATATTATATTGGTTGCAGTCTATACGATTTATGCGTTCCAAGACATTCTAGTTTATGAATTCTTATTCAAGGAAAGTTGGCCCTACGTCACCATTTTCCGTCACGCGGAAGCCGAAATGTCCATCATTTTTTTGGCATCATGCGCTCTGTTTTTCGTTGCGTTGTTCAAACGCCGCTGGTTTTTGGCGCTGTTTGTTTTTGTCATTTACCCTGTTTCAACATTCTTTTTCTTGTTCATGATACCTGATAAATGGGAATACGGGCATTCGCTGGAAGACACCCAGGGGAACCTCTATACCTATCTCGACAGGAGTTTTCTGCAGGGCCAATCGATCATGCTGGGGAGGTTGCGCTCACGCTCGATTTTCTTTGATGACTACGAAATATTGCTCAGAACCAATGGCGACGCACCAAGAACTTATGTGCAAATCGTCAGACCCTGGCAATACGAAAACGACTATTGGCACCTGCACCTCACACATACAGGCTTCATAATTGGGTTGCGCGGGGGCGGCGAAATGTATTTCGCCTACGATATAAATACGGGCCAAGCTTATGACGCCAGTAACGTACAAAAGCTCTCACCATTTTTGGCTTTAACAGATGCCGACGACTACAATGAACGTGATTTTTGGCTATTGGTGAAACGAGGGCTCGGCGAACGCGAGCTTCTTGAGGGGCAAGCCCGCCGAGACGTCGTCGAGCACGACTTGCAAAACCCGCACAAGTTGGTGCGTAATCTTGCCCATAAAGTTCTACAGGCCGACGAGGCGTCAAAAAAGAAAGCTCAGGAATATCTGGGCGAACTCATCCAATAATAAGCGGTCAGGATCGCTTGTCGCAATGGTAGGACGATAAAGCTTAATTGATCGGAGAGAGTTCCGGAGCACCCTCTGTCTCGTCCCCCACCTCTGGCACAATCAAGTCCTCACAATCCTTCACCCACACGTCGTAGACCGGGTGTTCGAGCGGATTGAGGCCGGGGCTGGAGGCGAACATCCAGCCGCGGAAGGTATCCGCCGCTGCTTCGCCCGGGCGGACTTCCCAGACGTCCAAGAACGCCGCACTTTCGGGCGTTTCTTCGGGCGGTTTTTTGTCGCAATGGCGGGTGATGATTTCCAAGGTGCCGAACCGCACCACTTCGCCTAAGCGCGCCTTAATGGTGGTGATGCGCGCCGTCACCTTGTCCAAGCCTTGCAAAACCGCTGTTTCATGGGGGTCCGCCAGCGCCAAACACGGAGTCAGGGTACTGACAGAAAGTCCAAACAAAACAGCGATTAAGACGGCTTTGTTCATGCAGGCTTCACCGCTTTGAAACGCAAGCGCACATAGTCCGCGACCCACTTGTTGTGGGGATCGAACAAGGTCGGTTGCAGGTGGTCGCGAATTTCGTCAATGACCTGTTCGTGCATGTCTTCGGGAATGACTTGCATGAAGCTGCCCGCGAACGTTTCCAGCCACGGGCCGATGTCGCCACCCAGCTCCGTCGGGCGACGAATAAGCGTGCAGTTGCGCACGTCAAAGCCCGCGCGTTCCAACATCATCTTGGCCGAGCTGTCGCCCAGGTAAGACCACGGGTCGTACAAGGTCGGATCGTAACCGCGTTTGGTCAGCGCGTTATACAGCGCCATGCGGATGGACTGGATATTGCCCGCCCCGCCCATTTCACAAACGAAGCGCCCGCCCGGTTTCAAAGCTTTGTAGATGTTTTCAAAGACTTTGGACAAGGGGCTCATCCAGTGCATGGCGGCGTTGGAAAACACGGCGTCGAACTCTCCGTCGAAGGTCATTTCCAAGGCGTCGATGGCCGCGACTTTTACGCCACGGGTCTGTGCACCTTCGATCAGTTCGGCTGAGTTATCGATACCCAAAACGTCCGCACCACTTTCTATAATCTTTTCGGTCAAGATGCCTTCACCGCAGCCGACGTCGAGGATTTTCTCCCCTTCTTTCGGATTGAGCACTTGCACCACCGGCTCGCCCAACAGCGAGACGAATACTCCGTGACGGAGATAGGTCTCCGGCGACCACGTTTGCTTCGCTTTAATCATCTGATTCGGTCCACTCTTAACCTGGGGTTAGAGCTTGGATACGAAAGCCCGGACGAAAAAGCAACCGTCATTTTATACATAAGTGGTATACGGGCCCTGGAATTGAGCCATTTTGAGGTTTTTTTGGGGGCAGACTTGTTAGCTGCCGTCTTAGTTTCCGTCGCCACCCGTGGCCAAGAAGATGATTTCACCCACTTGATCTTCCAAAGACCGGAAGTCTTTGGTATCGGCAATAACATCGCCCGGGGCCATGGTTTGAGCCGCTTCGCCGGGGATCAACATGACATATTTGTCGCCCAACATGCCCGAAGACGCGATGGTCGCAGCCGTGTCGGCAGGCAACTGAATGTCGGGACGGATGGACATACTGACCACAGCGTCAAAGGTGACGGGATCCAAGGTATTTGACGTCACCGTGCCGATTTTGATGCCGCTGACGCGCACGTCGGAGCCTTTGGTCAAGCCGCCCACTTTGAAAAAGCGTGCGGTGATTTCGTAGCCCTCCACCCCTTTGAGCTGCGCGGTGGTGGTGGCGAAGTAGACGAACATCACGGCCACCACCAAAACGGCAGCGCCCAACACGGTTTCGATTGCATTGCGTCCCATGGTTTCGTCCTACTCCAACTTCAAATCCGGCAGCGGAAGGAGGTCTTGCTCAACCGCTTCGTCTGTTTCTTGGTTCTGCATTTCGTCGGGCTCTTCAGCCGCCTCTTCAGCCGCCTCTGCCGCCGCCGCTTGGCGTGCGTGACCTTGGGCGATGATCAGGTCCAGCAATTCCCCCACCACCACGGCGCTTTGGGTGTAATCGATGCTGTCGCCTGGTTTCAAAAACTCTTCTTCAACACCCGGTTCCAGCACCACGAATTTTGAACCGAACAGCCCGTCGGTATGAATAGCGGCCGCACTGTCGACGGGAAAGTCGATGCCCTTGTCCAAATTCAGCGTGACCACGGCGCGAAAGTACTGATCCAGCTCTTGCTTGCCGACGCTGCCCACGCGAATCCCGCCCAGGCGCACTTCGTCGCCTTCAGACAAGCCGTCCACCCGGTTGAAGACCGCAGTCACGGGCAGAGAATTCACGCTGAGCTCTTCGGATTTTTGCTTGCCGGCATACGAATACGCGAACAAGCCCGCCAGCACCGCAAATACGGCGCCGCCAACCCAGATGTCGCGTGTTTCATTGGCTTGCATGTCTCAGCTTTCCCCCAGAACAGCCAAAGTACGTTAAGCGCCCGGCGTCCAGGCTTCATAGTCGCCCGTGGCTTTGGCACGTTGGCCGCCGCGCTCGTCGCTGCCTTGCGGATGATACGCGTTGAGCGTGCCCGTCAGGTTGGGCAAGTGTTCCATCTGCCAGTCTTCGGGCTGTGCAGCCGCTTCGGACAAAGGCGCGTCCACGGTGTGGTGGATCCAGGCGTGCCACTCGGGCGGAATTTTGGAGGCTTCTTTTTTGCCCTTAAAAATCACCCACCGGCGCTCGCGCCCATTGAGTTCTTTTTTGCAGACATAATACTTGTTGCCAAATTCGTCGGAGCCCACCTGCTTGCCGTGAAGCATGGTGTAAATATGCGTACCGATTGCGCCGATATCCATGGACTGTGGTTTCCTTAAAGACTGGATCGTGATTTCTGGTGCCGAAGAGGCTCCCCTCAACAGCGGCCCCATTTATCGCATGAGACTTGCGTGGCGTCTAGAGTTACTGCCTAATGACAATCTATAAGAGTTTAAATTATCTTTGACTCTTTATAATTGTGCATTCTACCTTCCTTTTGAGGGTAGATGATCATGACATTATTCAACTCAAAAGTGCTGGAGCGGTTCACCAAGAACCCCGCCCCGATCCCGGAAAAGCATGCCCAAATCTTAGAAGATTGGGCAACGGCTATTCGTACCAATACCATTGAAAACCTTAAAGAAACGGCACTCTACAGCGATTTTACCCAGCGTCTTGTGGTCGATATCTTGGGCTACACGCCCCCGACGGCAGCCAAAGACGGGAGTTGGACCGTAGATCATCAGCACACCATCGGCAAAGGGGCCGTGGATATTGCTCTGGGTATCTTTTCAAATACCGATGACACCGTTTTAGCCCCGGTTGAGCTGAAAAGCGCAAAAATAAAAGACTTAGACGCCATTATGGCGGGGCGGAACAAATCTCCGGTGCAACAGGCCTGGGAATACGCCAATGCTGCGTCCGGGGCCAGATGGGTTTTGGTTTCAAACTATCTTGAGCTGCGTCTGTATTCCTACAACGAAGGCACCCTGAAGTTTGAGACGTTCGACTTTCTCAAACTGACCGACCCGGCAGAGTACGCACGGTTTTATGCACATCTGGCGGCGGAAAACTTGCTCGACGGCAAAACCGAAGCCCTGTTGCAAGACAGCAAGCGCGAAGACAAAAAGATCACCGACGCGCTCTATCGTGAATACAAAGAAATTCGCAACGATCTGATCGACGACATCAATGCGCACCCCTGTATGGATGCCCTAGAGGCCATCGGGCATGCGCAGACGATTCTTGACCGCGTCTTGTTTATCGCTTTTGCCGAAGACACCGGATTGTTGCCGGAAAAAACGCTTAAACGGGCCTACAACTTCATTAATCCATACGCCCCCATCCCCGCCCCTGTTTGGAACACATTCAAGGCCCTGTTTCGCTCCATAGACAAAGGCAATCCGGCACTTGGCATTCACCGTTACAACGGCGGATTGTTCCAACACAATCCTGACATCGAAAAACTGGAACTGTCGGACGCGGTTTGTGAAGGCTTCAAAAAGTTGGGGGATTACGACTTTGCGTCTGAAATCAGCGTCACGATTTTGGGCCACATCTTCGAACAATCCATTTCCGATTTGGAGCGTTTGCAAGCCCAAGTCCGTGGCGAAGAGGTGGAGCCTGAAAAAACTTCCGGCACAACGGGGCAGCGCAAAAAGCACGGCGTGGTCTATACACCTGACTACATCACACGTTTTATTGTCGAACGCACCGTCGGCGCGCACTTAAGCGAGCTGTTTGCTGATGTCGTGTCGAAGTTCGCGACCAAGGCGAGCACTGTTGATGACTATGAAAACATCAAATGGAAAAGTCAAAAGGCCGAGCTCAACGCCTGGACGGCTTACCGGGATCGATTGGCGGCTTTGAAAATTGTGGATCCGGCCTGTGGGTCGGGGGCATTCTTGGTGGCGGCTTTTGATTACCTCAAAGCCGAATACAACCGCGTTAACACCAAAATCGCTGACCTGTCCCCAAAAAAGATGGCGAACTTTTTCGACCCCGACCGCGAAATCCTCACGCACAATCTGTACGGCGTAGACGTGAACGCGGAAAGTGTGGAGATCACAAAACTGTCCTTGTGGCTGAAAACGGCACGCCCCGGCAAAATCCTCGACAGCCTAGATCACAACATCCGCGTCGGCGACAGCCTCATCGAAGACGCCAACTACGCCTACTTAGAACATGCGTTTAACTGGAAAGACGCCTTCCCGGAAGTTTTTGAGGAAGGAGGATTCGACATCGTGCTGGGCAATCCGCCGTATGTGCGGATGGGCTTAATCACACACATGAAGCCATATCTTGAAACCCGCTTCGGGGTCTATCACGGCAACGCCGACCTGTTTTGCTACTTCTATGAACGTGGCGTGAGGTTACTCAAAGGTGGTGGGCGGTTAGGGTACATATCTAATGCAACTTTCTTTAAGACCAGCTCTGGCCTTCCATTGCGGAAATACTTGGCGGCACACTCAACCATAGAAACGATTGTTGATTTTGGTGATATCCAGATTTTTGAGGGTGTAGCAACACTACCTGCTGTGTTGATCTTGAAAAACCAGCCGCCCAAGCAAACAGACAAACTGTTCTTTTGGAATGTTGATCAACTTTCAGAAAACAACTTCAGCAAAGCATTCGAAATCGCCAAGACCCCCTTTTCTTTGCGACATCTGAGCGAGCAAGGTTGGGAGCTGGAAGATGAACGACTGACTGAGTTGCGGGACAAGATCAAATCAGCACACACAATAGTTTCTGAACACTATGGCTCACCTTATCGAGGCATTTTGACTGGCCGAAATACTGCTTTTGTCATCGATGAAAAGAAGAAAAACGAACTCGTCACAGCTGACCCCAAATCGGGTGAAATCATAAAACCGTTTCTAGAAGGAAAAGACATCAAAGGATGGCGTATGGAAAGTCGTTCGTTGTACGTCATATTTACCCGACGTGGTATCGACATTGAACAGTACCCAGCGCTGCTGAAGTATCTTGAACAATTTCGCGAAATACTAGAACCCAAGCCGAGGGGATGGCAGCCTTCTTATGCTGGTGAGAAGTGGAAAGGTCGTAAGTCTGGTTCATATAAATGGTACGAAATTCAAGACTCCGTCGATTATCACCAGCAATTCTCAGAACCCAAAATTATCTATGCACATTTTAATCGACGATACTTTGCGTACAGTGACAGTGAAGCCTATTGCAATGACAAAGGTTACATCATCCCCAATGCTGGGCGCGACTTATTGGCCTTTTTGATGTCTAATTGCCTATGGTTCATTCTCAAAAACCAAGCCCCGCAAGTTATTGGTGGCTCAAGAGAAGTCAGAACCTACTTCATAGACCAACTCCCCATCCCCGCCGCAACCAACACCCAAAAAGCCGAACTCGGCACACTGGCTGAACAATGCCAGGCCGCAGCCGAGGAGCGTTATGCTGTTCAATCCGCAGTCCGCAATCGCATTCCTGATCTCTGCCCCATTGACCGGGAGCCGAAGCTTAACACCAAGCTGAAGGATTGGTGGCTCCTGGACGACTTCGCCGCGTTTCAAAAACAAATCAAAACCGCCTTCAAAACCGAAATCCCACTCAAAGACCGAAATGACTGGGATGCTTGGCTGGGCGAACAAAAAGCCGAGGTTCTGCGCCTGGACGGCGAAATCGCACGCCTGGAAAACGAGATCAATGCCCGCGTGTATGACCTGTTCGGTCTGACCGATGACGAGAGCGCTCTGCTGGAAGCCAATATCTAGCTAATCCCCTCCCCCCAAAACCCCGATTCCCGCCGCCTCATTTCACCCCCGAAACAGATGTATCGGGTGCTCAATTTTAAGCCATTTGGGCGTCATAAACGCGTAATGCCCCGTGTTTTGGGGATTCCCGGTTGTGCAATAGTTAAATTGAGTGAAACCCATAGGAAACCATGGATGAACCGCTCAAATTTTGCCCCTTAAGCACTTGATTCCACTCAGATTCACCCCACCCCAAACACCACATCTAGGGCCTAAAAATAATTTATGCACAATTTTTTGTGCCCGAATTGAAGATGATTCATTGTCCGTTAACGCAAGCTGAGCTACATATAGTGCCGCACCGCTCCTCACAGCACACATGGTGGTACTTATTCACCATATATACGCTGAAACCGCACCGATAAGCGGCGGAAATGGGGCGTTTTGGGGGTACGAGGGGGTTACCTGTCTCCCCCGTCCGTTCGTTAGAGATAGAAGCAACCACAAGTTATTGGGGATCTGGGGTCCTATGCGTATACAGCGTCACTTCACCAAACAAGGCCAATCGCCTTACGACAATATTGAATTCCGTTCCGCCTCGAGCGAAATCCGCAACCCGGATGGCTCGGTGGTGTTCCAGTTGGACGACATGGAGGTTCCCGCCTCTTGGTCCCAAGTGGCGTGCGATGTCATCGCGCAAAAGTATTTCCGCAAAGCCGGCGTTCCGGCTGCGTTGAAGCCCGTTCAAGAAGACGACGTGCCCGCGTTTTTGTGGCGCTCCGAAATCGATAAGGCGGCTTTGAAAAAGCTGGACGCGGACGAGCGTTCCGGGTCTGAAGTTTCCGCCAAGCAAGTGTTCGACCGTTTGGCCGGCACCTGGGCCTATTGGGGTTGGAAAGGCGGCTACTTTGACGCTGAAGAAGACGCTCAAGCCTACTTTGACGAAATGCGCTATATGTTGTGCAAGCAAATGGCGGCACCGAACTCGCCCCAGTGGTTCAACACCGGTCTGCATTGGGCCTATGGCATTGACGGCCCGGCTCAAGGCCACCAATACGTGGACTTTAAAACCGGCAAGCTGGTCAAATCCAAATCCGCTTACGAACACCCCCAACCCCACGCATGCTTCATTCAGTCCATCGGCGACGACTTGGTCGGCGAAGGCGGCATCATGGATTTGTGGGTGCGTGAAGCGCGTCTGTTTAAATACGGCTCCGGCACGGGCACGAACTTCTCCAACCTGCGTGCCGAAGACGAGCCCCTGTCCGGCGGCGGCAAGTCTTCCGGCCTGATGAGCTTCTTGAAAATCGGCGACCGCGCTGCGGGTGCCATCAAATCCGGCGGCACCACGCGCCGTGCGGCGAAAATGGTTGTGGTCGACGTGGACCACCCTGACATTGAAAACTTCGTCAGCTGGAAAGTCACCGAAGAACAAAAAGTCGCGGCCCTGGTCACCGGTTCCAAAACCGTGTCCAAACACATGAACGCCGTTATGGCGGCGTGCCACGGCGGTGCCGATGGTGACGACGACGCCCGTTTTAATCCGAAAGAAAACGCCGCGCTGAAAAAAGCCATCTTGGCTGCGCGCCGCGCCTTCATTCCGGAAAACTACGTTCAACGTGTGATCCAGTTTGCCAAGCAAGGCTACACCGAAGTTGAGTTCCCGGAATTCAACACCGATTGGGACTCTGAGGCCTACATGACTGTTGCTGGACAGAACTCCAAC